>NZ_JARAYJ010000032.1:0-113264 GCF_033794345.1 Streptomyces niveiscabiei | reverse complement strand
AACTCCGCCGAATACACCTTCATCACCATGCGTGACATCTCTTCCTCTGGACCCTCAAGGTCCAGTGTCCAAGGTGTCCACGCCCAAGGGGAAAGGCCCAACGACTGGTGTCCGCCCCGGCCTGCGGCGGCCCGAACCCGCTGCCCTGCCCGGCGTCCACCGAACCCGGCGGCCGGCGCACCCGCCTGATGATCGCCCGCCTAGTCGACCGCGAGCCCGTGCACCGCCGGCCGGCCGCGACCGCCTCCGACACGGTGCCGTGGGGCACGCCCTACGTCCCGGGCAGCCCCGTCCCGCAGCGGCCCTACCCGCCGCAGGGCACCTACACCCTGCGCGGCAAGGCGTCCGGCAGCGCGCGGGTCGCCATCGCCTGGGACGACGCGCGGACCGCCGTCCGCACGGTGTCCGTGCACTACACGCGCTACTCGGACGACGGGACGGGCTTCCTCGACGGCACCGAGAGCGTGACCCGCACGAGCGTCACCCCCACGCTCACTGCCCTCGACTGGACCTCCGACCTGGTCACCACCGGGCACGGCGGCAAGGTCCTGGCCACCAAGAAGACCAGCCCCGACGGCTTCCACCTCACCATCGACCTGTGGCAGACCGTCTTCCAGGCGACCGGCGCCCTCACCACGACGGTCGGCCCACGGACGTACACCCAGCCCGCGAACGGAACCTGAGCACCATCACCCGCGCCGGTCCACCGGCTTCACGGCCCGGCGCGGGGCGGGGTCGGCACCGCGGGCGGCGCAGGGTCCGCTCACCGATGAGGCTCGCGCGGTGGCCGCGGCTTTCCCGTCCCGCTGATCGTCGTTCCTGTGCGGCACGGCCGTCGGCCTGTGGGTCACTGCCTGCCCTGGTGGGTCTGGCGGAAGGTGCCGGGGGTCGTGCCGGTGTGGCGGGTGAAGAACTTGCCGAAGTTGGTGGGTTCGGCGAAGCCGAGGCGGCGGGCGACGGTCGCCACCGGCTCGTCGGTGTGGGCGAGCAGGCGCTGGGCCTCCAGGGCGACACGGGCGTCGATGACGTGTTTGACGGGCCGTCCGGTGGCGGCGGTGCAGGCGCGGGTGAGGGTCTTGACGGTGTAGCCGAGGCGGTGGGCGTAGTCGGCGGCGCGGCGGGTGGTGGCGTAGGAGCGTTCCAGTTCGGCGCGGAAGCGTGTGTAGACCTCGCCGCCCGCCTGCGGGTCGCCGCCGTTGCCGGGACGGGGCAGCCGGTGGATCTGCAACAGCACGGTGGCCAGGAGGAGTTGGAGGATCTCGGCGGACACCGCCTGCCGGGGGCGGCCGTACTCCGCCCGCAGTTGGCCGAGCAGGGTGGACAGGGCGGCGTACTCGGGGCGGGCGCCCAGCTGCCAGCACCCCGGGCCGTACCACTCCTTCGCCCACCGGTCGGCGCTGCTGGTGTGGGGCGGGAAGGCCGGCGTGAACAGCAGGTGCGTGCCGTTCGTGGTGCCCGGTCGTACGAAGCTCTGCACCTGGCCGGGCTCGACGCCGAGGGTTGAAGCCGAGCCGAAGGATCGCGTCGCCCGGTGCAGGGGCACCGCCGCTGTTCCCCACGGGAGGCATCACCATCTCCAGATGTCCTCGAATTACCATGCCCCGCCGTCAGCACATCTCGTCTGCCTGCGGCTTCGCGACGAGCGTGGAGGCACCAAGAAGGCGCAAGGCCGCCGCTACCACTACTGCACGGCCAGGTGCACCCCATGAACGGCACGGTGACGGGCCTCGGCAAGCCGCTGGACCGTCTGATCGTCACCCACGCCCATCCAGGCCACTAGAACAGCGGCGACGGCCGAGACCTGCTGATCGTCAACTTGCGGTTCCAGACCACTGATCCGGTGCTCCCGTTCGACGGGGTGGGTGCTGGGGCAGGTGCGGAGGTGGCGGAGGTAGGTGCGGGCGCGGTTCAGGCGGGTGAGTTGTTCCGCGCAGTCCGCGAGACGGCGCTCGGCGAAGGTGTGCCAGTCCTGGTCGTCGCGCCCGCCCGCGATGAGCGCGGCGATGTCGGGCAGGCTCATCATTCCCGGAAGGCCCGGGTTCCCTCGGCCGCGTCGGGGCCGCTGAGCGTCTCGTCGGCGAGGGCGGCTTGGACGGCTGCCAGGCCGTCGGCGTCCTCGTCGTGGACGGGGGGCGAGGGGTTCCGGACCGTCGGCGTCGAGGGCCGCTTCCGTGACTCCGTAGGTCCGGCTCCCGTGCGGTGGCCGACTCCCCCCTACACCGCCGTGATGCCCTCCATGCCGGATTCGGCGAAGGCGGGAAGCCCGGTGACGGTCGTGACCTTCGTGAGGGAGCCGTCGCGGCCGATCCGGAAGCCGTCGACCGTGCCGGAGGTGGCGTTCTGCACGTACAGGAACCGGGCGTCGGCGGTCACGGCCAGGTCGATGACGCCCTGGGAGCGGGGCGAGGGGGGTGTGGCGACGCCGGTCTTGTCGGTGAGGGCGAGTTTCCCGGCCCGGTCGGTGCGGTAGCCGGTGACCGTGGAGTTGCCGGTGTTCCCGCCGTAGAAGAAGTCGCCCGCGCGCTCCAGCCAGCACAGGGTGTTCTGGCCGTTGGGGAGGGGCTTCTGGACGACCTTGAGGGTGCCGTCGTGCCGTACCCGGTAGGTGCTGACGGTCGACTTCTCCGCCTCCGCGACCAGCATGCGGCCGGCCTTGTCGAAGGTGATGGCGAACGGGACGCCGCCGGCCGAGGGGGTGGTCACCGCCCGGTGCGCGGGGCGGCCGTCCTTGCGCAGGGGGAACACCTCGATCGTGTTGGCCGACTTGGTCGTCACCACCAGCTCGTGCCCGCCCGGGGTGAACGCGATCTGGCCGGGCGAACCGGTGAACAGCGGGACCTTCTCGTTGCGCAGTCCCAGGGAGCGGTGCGAGCCGCTCAGCGGGGTGAGTCCCCGGGCCGTGAGGCGGAAGCCCTGGACGCTTCCCTCGCCGCCCGCGTTCATCACGTACGCGAGGCCGCCCGACACGGTGATCGACGCCGGGAAGTCGCCGCCCGAGCGCACCACTTGACGGTCGGTGAGCTTCTGGCCCGTGACCCGGAACGAGGTGACCGTGCCGCTGCCCGCGTTGACCGCCAGCAGCCGCCCCGACGGGGCGTCGTAGACCAGCGAGCCCTGGGAGGCGAGGGAGTCGGTGGGGGCGTCCACCTGGTCGCCGCCCTTGCCCCCGGTGGCGTAGGTGCCCGCACCGGTCAGGGTGCCGTCGTCGCCCCGCCGGAAGACGTGGATGGTGTTGCCGGCCAGCTCGTTGCCCTGGACGAACACGGCGTGGTCGGCTCCGGCCCGCGCCGGGGTCCCCTCGCGGTGCGCGGGCTCCCCCGCCGAGGCGAGGTTCATCGTCGCGACCGCCGCGCCCGTCGCGAGAACGGCGGCTCCGGCGATTCCCAGCCGGGTCTTGAGAGGTGAACGACGCCTGGTGTGCCTGCTCATGGGGATTCCTCCAGTCCTGGCCGGCCGCCGATGGCGAGTGGCCGGCGGAGCCAGAGTGGCCTGTGCGACGGGGGAAGTTCGAGGATTCCGGGGCCGCGTCATGCTCTCGTAAGAAGTGGTGAGGAAGACACGGAACGCGTCGGGGCCCACGGCGACGGGACCTACCAGGCCCTCAGACACCCGTACGCCCTTGGCCGCTCCGGTCAGGGAGGGCGGGCAGGGGGCGGTCGACGGCACGCTGTCGGTCACGGCCGGGGCCAGGAGGAGGACATCGATCGGGTGCTGGTGACCGTGCCCTACACCGACGCCCAACTCGACCAGTTGCGCGCGGCGTTCGCGCCGGCGCGGTTCATCACGGTCTCCGCGCGGGACGACGGGGCGATCAGCGCTGCTCCGCCCAGGTCCGTGGCCTGCTCGGCACCGCCTTCCACGCCCCGTCCCGGTCCGTGGCATTTCGGTGGACCTGGCCACCGGCCGCGCAGCGCTGCACGCGCCCGCACCGCGCACCGGCGTACCGCTCTCGCGCGGCGGGAATGTCCGTGTTCCGTAAGGGTTCGGTTGTTCCGGTGCGGCCGTGGGCGCAGTGGGATGGAGAGTATGAAATTCAGGCTCTCCCCGCCGGTGTTCAAGGGCGCTCTGCACGACGCCCGTACGGCGACCTCGATCGGCCGGTGGCTGGGCGCGGCGTTTGCCGTGTGCTTCGTCACCGGGTTGGTCAGTCATGTCATGCAGCATCCGCCGGGCTGGCTCGCGGGCGGTGTCCCGAGCCGGCCGTCGTGGGGGTACCGGCTGACGCAGGGACTGCACGTCGCTTCGGGTATCGCGGCGGTGCCGCTGCTGCTGGTGAAGCTGTGGGCGGTGTATCCGCGGCTGTTCGCGTGGCCGCCGGTGAGGTCGGTGCGGCACGCTCTGGAGCGGGTCTCGGTCGCGGTGCTGGTGGCCGGTGCTCTGTTCCAGCTGGCGACGGGGCTGCTGAACACGGCGCAGTGGTATCCGTGGCCGTTCTCCTTCGTGCCGGTGCACTACGCGGTCGCGTGGCTGGTCGCGGGGGCGTTGCTGCTGCATGTCGCGGTCAAGGCGCCGCAGATCGCGGCGCACTGGACGCGCCGGTCGCCCGGAACGGTGGCCCTGCCCGCGCCGGACGGGCCCGACCGGCGCTCGTTGCTGGCCGCGGTGGGTACGGCCGTCGGGGCGGTCACGCTCACCACGGTGGGCCAGTCGTTCACCCCGCTGAAGGACTTCATCCTGTTCGCGCCCCGGCACCCGGACCACGGTCCGCAGGGGCTGCCGGTGAACCGGACGGCCGCAGCGGCCGGGGTGGGCCGGATCGCCGCCGAGGGGTACCGGCTGACGGTGGCCGGTCCGACGCCGTACACCCTGACGCTGGACGACCTGCGTGAACTGCCGCAGTACCAGGCCGAGTTGCCGATCGCCTGCGTGGAGGGCTGGAGCGCGTCGGCGCACTGGTCCGGCGTACGGGTCGTCGATCTGCTGGAGCGAGCCGGGGCGCCGGCGGGGGCGCGGGTGCGGGTGGTGTCGTTGCAGGTGCGGGGCGCCTACCGGGTGTCCGAGCTGGGGCACGAGCACGCCCGTGATCCGCTGACCCTGCTCGCCCTGCGCCTCAACGGCGAGGACCTCGACCCCGACCACGGCTACCCGGTGCGGCTCATCGCCCCGAACCGGCCGGGCGTGCAGCAGACCAAGTGGGTCGGCCGGCTGGAGGTGCTGGTGTGAGGACGCTGCGAGTGACGGCGGGTGTGGCCGGCGTCGTGCTGATGGGTGTCGGGGTGTCGTTGCTGGCGGAGGTCCGTGAGCTGCCGGACGTGCTGCTGTGGCTGGGCGGGGCGGTCGTCCTGCACGACGCGGTGGTCGTCCCTGCGGTGCTGCTGGCCGGGCTGCTCCTGGTGCGCGGCGGTGTGCGCGGGCCCGTCCGGGGTGCCCTGCTGGTCGCGGGCGCGTCGACGGTGGTGGCGCTGCCGGTGCTGCTGCGGCCGGGGCGGACGGCGAACGCGTCGGTGCTGCCGCTGGACTATCCGCGCAACTGGCTGATCGCCATGGCGGCCGTGGCGGTGGGGACGGTCCTCGTGCCGGCCGTGCGCGGGGCCGTGCGCCGTCGCCGGTCGTCCGGTCGCGAGAGGAAAAGGGTTACGAACCCCTGACGTCCCCGGTGCGCACGGCCCACGGGCGGGGTCGCGGCCCTACGGTCGGGGGCATGCTGATCCTGGTCACTGGAGGTGCGGGCTTCATCGGCTCGCACATCGTCACCGCTCTCACCGGCGCCGGGCACGAGGTGCGCGTCCTCGACGCCCTGCTGCCCGCCGCGCACCGTACGCCTCCGCCGGTCCCCGCCGGGGTGGACTGGCGCCACGCCGACGTCCGCGACGGGGCGGCGGTGGCCGACGCGCTGCGCGGCGTGGACGCCGTGTGCCATCAGGCCGCGATGGTCGGCCTCGGCAAGGACTTCGCCGACGCCCCGGAGTACGTCTCCTGCAACGACCTCGGCACCGCCGTCCTCCTCTCCGGCATGGCCGGGGCCGGGGTGCGGCGGCTGGTGCTGGCGAGTTCGATGGTGGTCTACGGCGAGGGGCGGTACGTGTGCGCGCGGCACGGCGTCGTGCGCCCCGGGGCGCGCCGGGTGCCGGACCTGGAGGCGGGGTGCTTCGAACCCCCCTGTCCGTCCTGCGGCGATCCGCTGGTCTCCGGGCTGGTGGAGGAGGACGCGCCGGCCGATCCGCGCAATGTGTACGCGGCCACGAAACTGGCCCAGGAGCATCTGGCGGCGTCCTGGGCGCGGGCGACCGGCGGCCGGGTCGCGGCCCTGCGGTACCACAACGTGTACGGGCCGCGGATGCCGCGGGACACGCCCTACGCCGGGGTCGCCTCCCTGTTCCGGTCCGCGCTGGAGCGGGGCGAGGCGCCGCGTGTCTTCGAGGACGGCGGGCAGCGGCGGGACTTCGTGCACGTCCGGGACGTCGCCGGCGCGAACCTCGCGGCCCTGGACGGTGTGGCCGGGGTGCCGGGGGGCTCTCTGCGGGCGTACAACGTCGGCAGCGGGGACCCGCGCACAGTGGCGGAGATGGCCGGCGCCCTGGCCCGGGCCCACGCCGGTCCGGAGCCCGTCGTCACGGGCGAGTACCGGCTCGGCGACGTCCGCCACATCACCGCCTCGTCGCAGCGGCTGCGCGAGGAGCTCGGCTGGCGGGCGGGCGTCGGTTTCGCGGAGGGGATGACGGAGTTCGCGGCGGCGCCCCTGCGAGCGGGGTGATCCTTGCGCGCAGCGGCGACCCTGCGCGCGACGTGATCCTTGTGCACGACAGCACCCCTGCGGGCGGGACCGGAGCCGGTGCGGGCCGGTCCCGTTCGCTCGCGGTCAGACCGCCGCGGGCAGGCGTACCTCGAACCGGCAGCCGCCGGGCACGTTGCGTACCGCCGCGCGCCCCTGGTGGGCCTCCACGATGCCGCGCACGATGGCCAGTCCGAGTCCGGCGCCGGCCGGCGGGGTGCGGGCGTCCGTGCCGCGCCAGCCGGTGTCGAAGACGCGGGGCAGGTCCTCGGGGGCGATCCCGCCGCAGCCGTCGGTCACCGACAGGACGACGTGGTCGGCCTCGCGGCGGGCGGCCACGGCGACCGTGCCGTCGGCGGGTGTCCGGCGGATCGCGTTGACCAGCAGGTTGGCCAGGACGCGGGACATCTCCCGGCCGTCGACCTCCACGGGGACGGGTTCGACTCCGTGGCCCACGAGCCGTACGCCGTGTTCCCTGGCCAGCGCGTCGACGCCGGCGATGGCGTCGCCCACGAGGTCGTAGACGGACATCCGGGCGAGGGACAGGGCGAGCACGCCGGCCTGGATGCGGGAGAGTTCGAACAGGTCGCCGACCATGGCGCTCATGCGTCCGACCTCGGAGCGGATGCGGGCGAGGTAGACGCGGGGGTCGTCGGCGATGCCGTCCTCCAGGGCCTCGGTCATCGCCTGGAGGCCGGCCAGCGGTGTGCGCAGGTCGTGGGAGATCCAGGCGACGAGTTCCCGCCGGGAGGCTTCCAGGGTCCGCTCGCGTTCCCGGGAGGCGGCGAGCTTGCTGCTGGTCGCGGCCAACTGGTGGGCGAGGTGGGCGAGTTCGCTGGTGGGGGCGGCGGGGGGCGGGGTGAAGGCGCCGTGGTCGCCGAGGGCGCGGGTGGCTTCGGCGAGTTCCCGGCTGCCTTGTACGACGCTGCGGCCCAGCAGGAACGCCACGGCGAGCGAGACGACCGCGGCCATGGCGCACACCATGGTCACGACCCACAGGTCGTGGTCGGAGAGGAACATCGCGTGGGCCACCAGCATGGTTCCGGCGAGCATCGCGGCCACGGTGACGCCGGCGACGACGGCCAGGGAGGCGGCGACGGACCGTCGGCGCAGCGCCCGCAGCAGCACGGCTCCGACCAGGCCGGCGCTCACGGCGCCGATGGCCGCGTAGAGGGCGATGAGGAGGGTGTCAGCGATCATGCCCGGGCTCCGTCCCGTGTGCGTGGGGAGGGTCGAAGCGGTAGCCGACGCCCCACACCGTGCTGATGAGGCGGGGGTTGGCCGGGTCGTCCTCGACCTTCTCGCGCAGGCGCCGCACGTGCACGGTGACGGTCGACAGGTCGCCGAACTCCCAGCCCCACACCCGCTGCATCAGCTGCTCCCGGCTCGTGGCCTGCCCGGGGTTGCGCAGGAAGAACTCCAGGAGGTCGAACTCCCGGATGGTCAGGGACAGTTCGCGGCCGTCGCGGGTGGCGCGGCGGGCGGCGGGGTCCAGGGCGAGCGGGCCGGACCGCAGCCAGGGTCCCGCTTCCGGGGCTGGGGCCGCGCCCGCCCTGCGGAGCACGGACTCCACGCGCAGCACGAGTTCGCGGGGGCTGAAGGGTTTGGTGACGTAGTCGTCCGCGCCGACCTCCAGGCCGAGGATGCGGTCCTCCTCGTCGCCGCGCGCGGTGAGCATGATCACCGGTACGGGGCCGGCGGTGCGGATGCGGCGGCAGACCTCCAGCCCGTCCATGCCGGGCAGCATCAGGTCCAGCACCACGAGGTCGGGGGGCCGCGCGGCGGCCCGGGTCACGGCGGTGGGGCCGTCGTCGGCAACGTCGACGGCGAATCCGGCCCGGCCCAGATATCCGGCGACGACCTCGGAGACCGTGGGGTCGTCGTCCACGACGAGTACGTGTTTCACGCCCCGAGTCTCACATTGGCGGAGCGCGCTGACGGGCGGCCGGGAGCGACGTCAGGGTTCCGTAAGGACACCAAGTCCGTTATGCACCTTTCGGGTTCGTAGGGTGAGTGACGTGACCGAGACCCCCTCTTCTTCCGTGGACGTCGTGCTGCCCTGCCTCGACGAGGCCGAGGCCCTGCCCTGGGTGCTGGAGCGGATTCCGCCCCGCTGGCGCGCGATCGTCGTCGACAACGGCTCCACCGACGGTTCCCCGGACATCGCCCGCCGCCTGGGCGCCCACGTCGTCCACGAGCCGCGGCGCGGCTTCGGCGCCGCCTGCCACGCGGGCCTTTCCGCCGCCACCGCCGACACGGTCTGCTTCTGCGACTGCGACGCCTCCCTCGACCCCGCCCTGCTGCCCGCCGTCGCCGGCCCGGTCCTGGACGGCACCGCCGATCTGGTCCTCGGCCGCCGCCGGCCCACCACGCGCGGCGCCTGGCCGGTCCACGCCCGCCTCGCCAACCTGGAGCTGGCCCGCCTCGTCCGCCGCCGCACCCGGCTGCGCCTGCACGACCTGGGCCCGATGCGCGCGGCGCGCCGGGAGGCGCTGCTGGCCCTGGAGCTGACCGACCGGCGCTCCGGCTACCCGCTCCAGATGGTGGTCCGCGCCGCCGACGCCGGCTGGCGGGTGACCGAGACCGACGTCCCCTACCTCCCGCGCACGGGCCGCTCGAAGGTCACCGGCACCTGGCGCGGCACCTGGCAGGCCGTACGCGACATGCGCGGCGTCCTCGCCGAGCCCCCGGCCGCCCGCACCTCGGGAGCCGCCCGGTGAACTCCCCTTCCGCGACCGCGAGTCCGCTCACCCTGCTGGTCATCGCCAAGGAGCCGCTCCCGGGGCGGGTGAAGACCCGCCTCACCCCGCCGTACTCCCCCGAGGAGGCCGCCGCTCTCGCCGAGGCCGCGCTCACCGACACGCTCCACACGATCCTCCGGGTGCCCGCGCGGCGCCGGATCGTCGTCCTCGACGGCGCCCCGGGGCCGTGGCTGCCGCCCGGGTTCGAGGTCGTGCCGCAGGCGCCCGGCGGTCTCGACGAACGCCTCGCCGCCGCGTTCGAGGGCTGCGCGGACGGTCCGGCGCTCCTGGTCGGCATGGACACCCCGCAGCTCACGCCCGGTCTGCTGGCCGGCGTGGGCGGCGCCGGGCACGACGCCTGGTTCGGCCCGGCGGCCGATGGCGGGTTCTGGGCCCTCGGCTTCGCCGACCCCGCCCGCTACGGCGCCCTGATCCGGGGCGTGCCCATGTCCACCGACCGCACCGGCGCCGTCCAGCGCCGCCGGCTCGTGGCGGCGGGCCTGACGGTCGGCGACCTCCCGATGCTGCGCGACGTGGACACCGCCGCCGACGCCGCCTCGGTCGCCGCCGGCTGCCCGTCCCGGTCCCGGTTCGCCACCGCGTTCACCTCGCTCGCGGCGGCCGTCCGATGACCGGCGCCGCGCCCGTGGCCGTCCCCGGGAGAACGGCACCGCGGGACGTCCGGGAGGAGCACGGCCCGGCGAACCCGGCGGCCACCTGGGCGGAGGACCTCTACGGCCACGCCCTGCGCACCGGCCGGGGCCCGCTGTTCCTGCGCCGCCTGCCCCCGCGCCCCGCCGACGCGGCGGACCTGCTGCCGCTGGACGTGGAGCGCTTCTGCGCCCCGCCCGACGCCGCCGACGAAGGCGTACTGCGCCGCTGCGACGGCCCGGTCCTGGACGTCGGCTGCGGCCCGGGGCGCCTGGTGGCCGCCCTCGCCGCCAGGGGCGTACCGGCGCTCGGCGTGGACGTCAGCCCGGCCGCCGTCGCCCGCACCCGCGGGCACGGCGCGAGTGCCCTGCTGCGGTCCGTCTTCGAGCGGCTGCCCCAGGAGGGCGGCTGGGCGACGGCGCTCGTGATGGACGGCAACATCGGCATCGGCGGCGACCCGGCGGCGCTCCTCGCCCGGCTGCGCGCCCTCCTGCGCCCCGGCGGACGCCTGCTGGCCGAGGCCGCCGCGCAGGACGTGGACGAACGCCTCGTGGTCCGGGTCGAGGACGGGGCCGGCCTGTACGGGTCCGCCTTCCCCTGGGCCCGCGTCGGTCCCGGAGCCCTGCTGCGTACGGCCGAGGCCGCCGGGTGGGTCCTCACCGGCCGGTGGACCGCAGCGGGCCGCCCGTTCCTGGAACTGCGCAGCCCCTCCCGGGCCCGCGTGCCGTACGGAGGGCCGGCCCGCCCATGACCGACGCCGCCACCCTGCCCCGGCCGCAGCCGCTGGCCCCGCCCACGCGCAAGGCGCACCTGCGCACCGCCGTGGTCGCGCTCCTGCTCGCGGCGCTGACCGCCGTGGTCGCCGTGACGCTCCAGGCCGGGGACAGCAGGAGCGCCCCCGGCCGGCTGCTGGCCGGATACGCCGTGGCCTGGGCCTTGTTCGCCGCCGCCGTGTGGGCCGTGCGCGCGGTGCCGGTGCGGGCGGCGACCACGCTCGTGGTCATCGGTTCGGCCGCCGTCGCCCTGGCCGGGCTCGCCGCGCAGCCCCGCACCAGCGACGACATGTATCGCTACGCCTGGGACGGCCGTGTCCAGGCCGCCGGGATCTCCCCCTACGCCCATCCGCCCGCCGCGCCCGAACTCGCCCGCCTGCGCGACCCGTGGCTGTTCCCCACCAGGGAGGACTGCGAGGGCTGGGGGCTCACCCGCACCGGCAGCGGTCTGTGCGTCCGCATCAACCGGCCCGCCGTCCCCACGATCTATCCCCCGGTCGCCGAGGGCTGGTACCTCGCCGTGCACACCCTGTCCCCGCCCGGCAGCCGCCACAAGCCGCTCCAGGTCGCGGGGGCGGTCCTGGCCCTCGGTACGACCCTCGCGCTGCTGCGTGTCCTGCGCCGCCGTGGTGATCCGCAGCGGGCTCCGGCCCGGGCCGCGCTGTGGGCCTGGTGTCCGGCGGTCGCCCTGGAGGCGGTGAACAACGCCCACATCGACACGCTCGGCGTCCTGCTCCTCGTGCTCGCGCTGGGCACGGCCACCGCTGGGGTCCGGCGCGGCGCGCTGCTCGGGGCCGCGATCGCCGTGAAACTCCTGCCCGTCCTCGCCCTGCCGGGAGCGCTGTCGGGGGCGCTGTCGGGCCGGCGGGGACCTGCCCGCGTCCTGCGCGTCGCCGGGGCCGCGCTCGCCGCCGTCACCCTGGCCTACGTCCCCTATGTCGTCGCGTCCGGTCCCGACGTGCTGGGCTATCTGCCGGGCTACCTCCACGAGGAGGGGTACCAGCCCGGCGACGTACGCCGCTTCGCGCTGTTCCAGCTCCTGCTGCCGGGCGTCGCCGCGGAGGTGGCCGCGGCCGGTGTGCTCGTCCTGACCGCCCTGTACGTGGTGCGGCGCGGGGACCCGGACCGGCCCTGGCGGGGCGCCCTGCTGGTCACCGGCACCGCGCTGCTCGTCCTGTCCCCCAACTACCCCTGGTACTCCCTGCTGGTGATCGCGCTGGTCGCCCTGGACGGCCGCTGGGAGTGGCTGACCGTCTCCCTGGCCGGCACGGTCCTCTACCTCGCGGGCCCTCTCCTGCCCGGTTTCCCCGTCCAGGCCACGGCCTACGGCGTCGCGGCGGCATCGGTCGCCGCCGGCGCGTGCCTGCGCTTCGGCTCCGGCGGGGTACGCGGGATGCTCCGGAAGCCGTGAGTTGAGGGGTGCCCCGCCGTGTGCCGGGACGATCGGAGGCCGGGGGGATATCTGCGTGCGCACTCCGGACCCGGTGAGGCCCTGTGCGGCCCGGCCTGCTGTGGCGCCTCGACGCGGACGCCTGGCTGTCCAGCAGGGTCTTCAGCGCGGCCTCCTGGTCCTCGATGCCGGGGACGCGGACGGTCTCACCCAGGCGCAGGCCCGCGAGGCCGGCGGCGGCGACATCCTGCGGGGACGTGGCCGAGGGGACGCCGTGGCCATAGCCGTCGTTCCACTCCGTCGCCACGATCCCGGGGCACACGACGAGGGCGCGCACCCCGGTGCCGGTGAGTTCGCCGGCCAAGGTGCGGGTGAAGGCGACGGTGGCCGCCTTCACGGCGGCGTACAGGGTGCGGCGCGGCATGTGCGGGTTGTCCTGGCCGGCGCTGAACGCCAGCAGCGAGGCGACGGTGACGACGGCGCCCTCGCCAGCGGCGAGCATGCCGGGCAGCGCCGCGCGGGCCAGCTGGACGGGGGCGACGGCGTTGAGAGTGAGCAGCCGGTCGGCCTTGTCCGGGGCGACGTCCGCGAGCGAGGCGTAGCTGCCGACTCCGGCGTTGCTGATCAGCAGCCGTACGTCCCCGGCGGCGAGGCGTGCGGTCACCGTGGCGAGGCCGTCGCGGCAGGAGAGGTCGGCGGCGAGGACCTCCGCCTTGGCGACGGCCATACGGACTTCGCCGGCGAGGTCGTCGAGGCGGTTCGTGCGGCGGGCGACCAGACCGAGGGTGTGGTCGGGCGCGAGGAGGCGGGCGAACCCGTGGCCGCCGACGCCCTGGAGCGCGTGATCTGGGCCCTGCGCCGGACCGAGGTCGCGGTGCAGGGGCTGAAAGAACAGCGGCTGCGCCTGCTCGGCATGGCCGTCGCGCACTACCAGTTGCTGGTCCTCGTCTACTCCGAACCCGGCCTGACCGGAGCGGAGGCGGCCCGCCGCCTCAACGTCACCCCCAGGCCGTGGCCTCCCTCGCCGCCCGCCTGGAGAGCCGCGACCAGATCGAGCACCGCGCCCACCCCCGCCACCGCCACGTCCAGGAACTCCACCTCACGAACACCGGCCGCCCGGCACTGCGCGCGGCCGAGGCCGAGATCACCGCCGTCGAACAGCGGGTCACCACCGCGCTCGGTCCGGACGGATCCGCACGGCTCCGGACCCTCCTCGACCAGGTGACGGACACGGTCACCGGGCTCTGAGGGGCCCGCCTGCACGACCCCGGCAGCGCCGGACAGGCGGACGCGGGGGGTCACCTCAGCTGTCGGCGGACCTGTTTCACCTCGCCGTCGACGGCCCAAGCGTCGGCGACCGGTCCGAGGTGGCCGAGCTTGTCGGGGTTGATCACGGAACGAATGGTCTGGATCTGCCCGTCGAGCACGTCGAGGGCGAGGGCGTGCAGGACCTTGCCGTCCCGGTCGCGGAAGATCGCGCCGGGCTGGCCGTTGACCTCGTGCGCCTCGAACGTCACATCGATCCGCGCCAGCAGCGGGACGACGGACGCCAGCAGCTTGGCCACGTTCCCGGCGCCGGTCACGGCCCTGGCCAGCTGTGGCGCCTTGCCGCCGCCGTCCCCGGCGAACTGCACGTCGGCGGCCAGCAGATCCCGCAGGCCGTCGACGTCGCCCTCGCGCAGGGCGTCGAAGAACCGCGTCGCCAGTTCCTGCCGCTGCCGGCGGTCCGCTTCGAACCTCGGCCGCCCGGCCTCCATGTGCCGCCGCGCCCGTACCAGCAACTGCCGGCACGCCTCCTGCGAACGCCCCACCGCCGAGGCGATGTCGTCGAACCCGAAGCCGAACACCTCCCGCAGCACGAACACCGACCGCTCCAGCGGGCTCAGCCGCTCCAGCAGCAGCAACGCCGCCATCGACACCGAGTCGGCCAGCTCGGCCGAACGCGACGGATCCTGGTACGGATCGCTCAGCAGCGGCTCGGGGAACCACGGGCCCACGTACGCCTCCCGGCGCACCCGCGCGGAGCGCAGCACGTCGATCGAGATCCGCGTCACCGTGGCGGACAGGAACGCCTTGAGCGACGTGGGGACGGTCGTCGAGCCGTCGAAGCGCAGCCATGTCTCCTGCACCGCGTCCTCGGCCTCGCTCACGCTGCCCAGAATCCGGTAGGCGATCGAGAACAACAGGGGCCGCAGCTCCTCGAACTCCTCGGCCTTGTCCATTCAGCGTCCCCCTCGAAGCTTTCCTGTACGGCACATTCTGCTGATCCTTCTGCAGGGCTGTACGACATCCCGTGCCCGGGGCCTGCCCCAGCGCCCCGGGCGGGTCGTCGACCGCCGTTCAGTGGAACTGCCCGACCTCGTAGTCGCCGGCCGGCTGCCGGGCGATGATGTTCAGCCTGTTCGCCGTGTTCATGAAGCCCACCAGGACCACCAGGGCGGTGAGCTGCTCCTCGTCGTAGTGCTTCGCGGCACGTGCCCAGACCTCGTCACTGACCCCGCCGGCGGCGTCCGCGACCCGGGTCCCCTCTTCCGCCAGCTCCAGCGCGGCACGCTCGGCCTCGGTGAAGACGGTCGCCTCCCGCCACGCAGCGACCAGATGCAGCCGCACCGGCGTCTCGCCCGCCGCCGCGGCGTCTTTGGTGTGCATGTCGATGCACATGGCGCAGCCGTTGATCTGGCTCACGCGCAGGGCCACGAGTTCCTGCGTCGCGGCCGGCAGCGGCGACTCCTTGAGTACCTTGCCCGCCGACATGAGGTGCTTGAGGGCCTTGGCCGCGGTCGGGCTGGCGAAGTAGTTCAATCGCGCTTCCATCGTGTTCTCCTCGCTCGTCGGTGACTACACCCCCTGGGACGAGACAGCCCGGCCCCCTGTGACACGGGCCCATGTGATCCACGTCTCCCCGACCCCGGGCCCGCGTGCGAGACTGCGCGGATGACAGAAGTGGCCTTCACGAGCGTCGCCCCCGTCGTCCCCGTCCGTGATCTCGACGCCGCTCTGGAGCGATACCGTCGCCTGGGCTTCGCGGCGCACGCCTACGAGGGTCCGGATCGTTACGGCTTCGTCGAGCGGGGGTCGGTATCGATGCACCTCACCGAGTGGGCCGAGCACGATCCCGCCCGTACCGGTGCCGTGGTCTACCTCTACGTGAGCGACGCCGACGCGGTCCATGCCGAGTGGCGGAACTCCGGTGTCGAGGGCCGTTTCGGCGAGCCTGAGGACACGCCGTACGGGCTCCGGGAATTCACGTACGTCGACGCCGACGGAACGGCTCACCGCGTGGGGTCACCGCGGTCGGCCTGACGGGTGCCGGCCCGGCGCCCTCGACGGCTTCGCGGCGGGTACCGCGCCGATCGCCGTCGTCCTGGGCGGCCGGAGTCAGTGGGTACCGGGCTCGGTCCGGGTGAGTGTGCCCGCGATGAGGGTTGTCAGCGTCTCCTCCAGGGTGGTGGTGAAGTCCATGCGCAGGGCGGCGAGTGAGGGGTCGGCCTCGTAGGCGGTGAGCATGGCGGCGGACGGCCGGGCGTGGGTCCACACCGCGCCGCTCACCATGACGGCCTGGGCGCAGAACCGGTCGGCGTGGTCGCCGAGTTCGGGCAGGTGGCGGCGGGCGAGCGCGGAGAGGGCGGCGACGTTGTCGAGGGCCGCTCGTTTATAGCGGGCGGCCACGTCCGGGGAGACGTTGTGCTCCAGGACGCCCGCCTGGGCGCTGAGCAGGTCGCACAGCACCCGGTGGTGCGCGAGGGAGTGCGCCAGGACGGCGGCGAACTCCTCACCGCGCCGGATCAGCGGGGCGCCGGGGGTGACGGAGGCGGCGAACTGGTCGGGAAGGGTTGCCGTCCACTGTCGCCAGTCGCGGTCCAGCAGTTCCAGCAGGACGGCTTCGCGTGACTCGAAGTAGCGCAGCACGTTGGACTTCGCCAGGCCCACGCGCCGGCTCAGCTCGTTCAGGCTGAGCGCGCCCACGGGCATCTCGTCGAGCATGGCCGCCGCGGTGTCGAGGATCGCCCGCCGCCGGATCTCCCGCTGTTCCTCGCTGCGCGCCCGCTGGAAGGTCGTCATGCCCCCATGTTACAGACTGCCGGTCTTTTGACATCAGACCGATGGTCTCTTACTCTCAACGCAAGAGACCGGCGGTCTCCTGGAGGGGGATCGCCGGCTGCGCTCCCCTGTCCGCGAGAGAGGTCCACCGTCATGAGCGTTTCCAGCGTCGCCCTGGTCACCGGTGCCACCACCGGCATCGGCAAGGAGACCGGCCTCGCGCTGGCCCGCGCGGGCCACGCCGTCGTCGTCTCCGGCCGCCGCGAGGAGGCGGGCGAAGCCGTCGCCCGCGAGATCCGCGACAACGGCGGGCGAGCCGCCTTCGTCGCCGCCGACGTCGACTCCGAAGAGTCCGTCGCCGCGCTCGTCGCGGCCACCGTCGAGCGCTTCGGCCGGCTCGATGTCGCCGTCAACAACGCCGGGATCTCCCTCGACGCCGGCCGCATGGCCGACGAGCCCACCAGCCGCTTCCGGCAGATGCTCACCACGAACGTGCTCGGCGTCTTCTGGGGCATGAAGTACCAGATCCAGCAGATGCTGGCCCAGGACACCCCCGGCGGCTCCATCGTCAACCTGGCCTCGATCGCGGGCCTGGGCGGCATGCGCTACGCGGCCAACTACTCCGCCACCAAGCACGCCGTGGTCGGCCTCACCAAGTCCGCCGCACTGGAGTACGCCACCGACGGCATCCGCATCAACGGCGTCGCCCCCGCCGCGATCAAAACCGACATCCTCAACACCGCGATCGAGGCCGGCACCTGGGACGAGGCCGGCATCGCCGCCCTCCAGCCGCTCAACCGCATGGGCCGCCCCACCGAGGTCGCCGAAGCCATCACCTGGCTCGCCTCTCCGGCCGCGTCCTTCGTCACCGGAACCATCCTGAACGTCGACGGCGGCTACAAGGCGCGGTGACGGCCCTGCGGCAGCGCGTTGTGCGCGGCCCCGCCGCACGCGCGCCTTCCGGCGTCGGTACGTTGACCCGAGAGAGCGAGAACAGGGGGACGACGAGGATGCAGCCGGAGGTTTCCGAGGCGTACCGGAGTGCCGTCGACCGCTTGACCGGACCGGATATCCGTGAACACCGCCCTGCGTTGCGGGAGTTGGAGGAACTGGCCCAGGCGCGTCCCGCGCAGCGGCAAGCCGTGGCCGACGCCGTCTGCGCCTATCTGCGGACTCCGGTCGTACGAGCCGCTGAACAGGCCGCGGCAGCCGCCGCGCTCGCCGACCTGACACGCCGTCCGACCACCGACGACGCCGACCGCGACGACCATGGCGTCTGCCTCGACATCGACCTGACCGGCGCCGTACTGCCGGACGTCGGCTTCGGCGGCTGCCGTTTCGGCCGGGCCCGTTTCACGGACGCCCACTTCCGCGGCGTATCCGTGTTCGACGGCGCCCGTTTCGCCGGGGAGGCGCTGTTCGAGAGGGCGGTCTTCGAGGGCGATGCGCGCTTCGCGGGGGTCCGGTTCGGCGGCGCGGCCGTCTTCGGGCGTACCCGGTTCCGGGCGGGTGCCGATTTCTCGGGTGCCGTCTTCCAGGGGCTCGCCTGGTTCGGCCGGGGCGAGGAGACGCTTCCCGAGGACGAGGAGGCGTGGGAGGAGGCCGAGCGATGGCGTCCCGTCGTCTGGGACGAACTCAACGAGGACGACCCGCTCTGGCCTGTGGCCGTACCGGAGGAGGACTACCAGAGCTGGGAGGAGGGCGGCGACGGGGCCCGTTTCCACGGCCGGGTGTCGTTCGCGTACGCCCGGTTCGAGGCAGCCGCCTGGTTCTGGAAGGCCCGCTTCGGCGGTGAGGCGGTGTTCCACGCGTCCGTCTTCGGTGGCCGGGTCCACCTCGTGCAGCCCGCGGCCGACCTCACCGCCGCCAGGCTCTCCGACACGGCACGCGGCGAGGACCAGGTCTGGCCCCTCGACTGGACCACGGTCGGCGACGGGGGCAGCCTGGTCCCCGACGAGTCCGTCGCGCCGTACCACCGCCAGCTCGCCGACCCCGGGACCCGCCTCACCGGACTCCGCCTTCTCGGCGAACTCGGGGACGCGAAGCCCGAGTTGAGGCAGCGCGTAGCGGACACCGTGTGCGCGTACCTGCGGACGCCGCTGCCCTTCGACCTCCGCACGCCCACCCCGTCCCAGTCCGCCGACGTCCGGACACGGCAAGAGGCCCAGCGCCTCCTGACCGGCCGTACGCGCCCCTCCCCCGGCCGCCCGTTCTGGGAGGACCTCCACCTGCACCTCTCCGGAGCCACACTGATCGACTTCGACGCGCGTGCGTGCCGTCTGGCGTACGGGGACTTCACCGGTACGCAGTTCCACGGGCGCACGACCTTCGCGGGCGCGGCGTTCGGCCACGTGTCGTTCACCCTGCCGCACACGCGCGACGGGCGCGCCTCCTTCCACGGCCCCGCCGACTTCTCCGACGCCCTCCTCCCCCACGGCCCCCTGCACCACTGCCTCTTCCACGCGGACAGTGCCGTACGAGCGACCGGCACCGCCCAGGACCTGGTCCGGACTCTCCTGGCAGCCAGAGCCGCCCCGGCCCCCGCCGACCTCACCGCCGCGTTCCGCGCGGCCCTGCTGGCGGCCGGCTCGCAGACCCCGGACAACCTCGCCGCCGCCCGGCACCTGGAGTACGGCACGGTGCCCGGCCCCTCGTACGCGCCCGAGCGGGAGAGGTCCGGGCTGAAGCTCACCGGCACCGACATCCTCGTCTCCGACCTGGCGTGGCGCATCGAGAACCTCCCCATCCCGCCCTCCGTCACCGAAGCCCTCCCCGGCCTCACCTCCGAACAGTGGTCCGCCGCGACCCGCGTCATCACCCTCCTCCTGTCCGCACTGGAAACGGACTGACCTGCGGACGGCAGGCGACACCGGGCTCATGACGTGTCGTCTCGTGACGGTGCACGGCCGACCGATCGGGCCTGTGCGCCGGTGTTCTGGAGGCGGACCGGCCCCGGGCCCTGGCGGCCGAGCGTGTCGTCGGGATTGAGCAGCAGGCACGCCTTCATGGACAGGCATCCGCATCCGATGCACCCGGTGAGTTCGTGTTCCAGGGCCTCGATCGCCCGGCGGCGCTCTTCCAACTGCCGTTTCCACGCGAGCGAGACGCGTCGCCAGTCCTCGTGGGCGGGGGCGCAGTCGGCGGGGAGTGTGGCGAAGACCACGGCGACGTCGCGGAGCGGGATGCCGAGACGGCGGGCCACGATGATCAAGGAGATGCGGCGCAGCATGTGGCGGGGGTAGAGCCGCTGGTTGGCGGCGCCCCGTGCGGAGAGGATCAGGCCCTTGCGCTCGTAGAAGTGCAGCGCGGAGGCGGATACGCCGGTCCGGCGGATGACGTCGCCGATGGGGAGGTGGTCCTCGGGACCGTGTTGTCACGTCGGCACTCAGGCCGCCCGCTGCCGGGCGCGGTGGCCGTGGACGAGCACCGCGACCACGGCCGACAGGACGAGGCACAGCAGGCCGATGCCCAGTTGGGTGACGTGCCATGACCAGGTGAGGGCGGCCAGCTCGGCGTCCCGGTGAGCGTCGGTGAGCCGTCCGGCGCCGACGGCCGCGGCCCGGCCGCCGTCCCCCAGGCGATGGCCGAGGAGACCGAGCAGGGCGGCCCCGAACCCGGCGATCACCACGGCCTCGGCGGCCCCGCGCAACGTGTTGAGGAAACCCGCCGCCGTGCCCACGGATCCGGCGGGCACGAGGGCCATCGCCTGTCCGTCGGCGATGCCGAAGGACACGCCCATGCCGATGCCGATCAGCAAGAGCGGGCCCGCAGCGACCAGGACCGTGCCGTCGGGTCCGAGCGCTGTCAGCGAGAGGTTTCCCGCAGTGACCAGGAGGAGGGCCGGCACGATCAACAGGCGTGCCGGGGCACCCTTGTTGACGAGCGCGACCGCAGCGAGGGGCGCGGCCAGGACAGGAGCGGTCAGGAACAGCATCGCCGCGCCCGCCGCCGCGGGGGTGAGGCCGGCGGCCGTCTGGAGATACGTCGGCAGGAAGACCAGTACGCCCAGGAATCCGGCCGAGGTCGTCAGGGTGGCCAGACTCCAGCCCAGGAAGCCGCGGTTCGCGAGGAGGGCCGGGTCCAGGAGAGGGGAGGCGCCGCGGCGCTGTACGGCGGTGAAGACGGCGAGCGCGCCGAGCCCGCCGACTGCCGCGGCGAGGACCCCGGGGTGGGTCCAGCCCAGCGCGGGGGCCTCCAGCAGCGCGGCCATCAGGAGGGTGAGCGCGGCCACGAACAGGACGCTGCCCAGCCGGTCGGCGCGGCCCGTGACGGAGCGGGACTCGCGGGTCCGGGTCGCACCCAGGGCCACCAGCAGGCCCACAGCGGTGAACACGGCGAAGCTTCCCCGCCACCCGGTCGCGGAGATCAGCAGGCCGGACAGGGTGGGTCCGACGGCGATGCCGGCCCCGGCCATGGTGCCCATGAGCGCGAACGCCCGGTTGCGGGCCGCCCCCGCGTAGGCGGAGGCGAGGACCGCTCCCCCGGCGGCCATGATCCCGGCGGCGCCCGCGCCGGAGACGACGCGCGCGGCGTCGGTGACCACGATCGACGGGCTCGCGGCGGTCGCGAGGAATCCGCCGGAGAAGACCAGCGCCGAGGCGATGAACGTCCGGCGGTGTCCCACCCGGTCGGCGGTCGCACCGGCGAGGAGCGTCATCGCCGCGAACGCCAGGTTGTAGCCGGCCACGACCCAGTTCAGGGCCGAGCCGGAGGTGTCCAGCTCACGGCCGATGGCCGGCAGGGCCACCGCTGTCCCGGAGATCGACATGGCCACGAGGGCCACGCCGGCCAGGACCACCGGAAGAGTCAGGGCCGACGGCCGTGATCCGGTTTCGGGCGTGCCTGTTTCGGCTGCTGCGGCTTCCACGTCGACTGCTCGCTCTCCTCGGCGGACGGGGTGGCGAGCAGCCCACCAGCTCAACCACGGTTGAGGGCAAACGGCCTGGCTGACCGCGGTACTTGGGACCCGTTGCCGTGTTGCAGGCCGTTAGCCTGTCGGTATGTCGGAGCGTGTCATGCCCGGTCGCACGGACGGCCTGATCCCCCTGGCTGCCGCGGACGCGCTGTGGGTCCGTTTGACGGCCGCCAGTGCCGTGCCGACGGCTTCTGGGGCGTTCACTCATGCCCGGGTGGGGTACGTCCTGCTCGGCAGCCGGGTGGTGGCGACGGTGGGGGCGAGTGCCGGTCCGTGGAGCGTTCGGGAGGACGAGGTGCGGCGGGCGGCAGCGGAACTGGACGCGGTCGAGATGGATCGGCGGGACCTGGTCCGTGTCGGTCCGTTTCGTGAGGCGCCGGGGCGGGAGTGCGACGAGGGGACGCCGCTGCGTTGGCGTCAGCGCATCTCGGGGGAACTGGGCGGCCCCGAGCGGGCTGAGCGACGTGACGTCCACCTGGCGGGGATCGACTGGCGCCAGATGCTCGTGGAGCGGACCCGCGCCGGGACGCAGCGCACGTGGTGGTTGCCGCGCGCTGTGGTGAGGCTGCTGGACGCGGCCGAGCACGCCGAAACGCAGTGGGTACGAGCCGCGCGGACCCGCCAGGCAGGCGCGGCCGTCACCGAGGCCCGAGAAGACGCCGACGGTCGGCGGGCGACGGGCCCCAGCACCTCACCGCGCCCGTACGACAAGGAACTGGAAGGCCAGCTGTACTCGGTGCTCAGCAGGAAGCCCGGCACCTCCCGCAAGGTGGCGCAGTGGGCGTGCGCCGTCTGCCGTACCGCGCCCGCCACCGTCCTCGACCACTGCCACGAACACGGCTACGTCCGCGCCCCCGTCTGCCAGTCCTGCAACACGCAGGAACGCCCCGACCACCTGTACAGCAACGACATCCGCGTGGCGAACCGCTACACACGTCTCTTCGACACCGACGCAGGCGACTGGCTCCGGCACTGGCACCGCTGCCCCGGCTGCCGCGCACGCACCACCCTGCCCCTGCCGCACCTCGCCGCGTGGACCGCCCACATAGCCTGCCGGTCGCTGCGCCCGACCCACCGCGCCCCTCGCGGGCGCAAGCCCTGCGGTGTCCTGCGCGTGTCCTGGACGGGCAGTCAGAACGCGCCCCGTTCCTGCCTGCTCACTGTCTCCGTCGACTTCTGTCCGTCGGGCGAGCACCGTGTCCTGGCGCGAGTCCCCTACCGCGAAGCCTCCGACCGGTTCCGTGCCTGGCTGGCCGAGACGGCCCCTGCCGTGGCCGCCGCAGCTGGTCCCGACCGCTTGGACGGCCTCCCTGCCCAGTCCCGGCCGGTCGTCGCGGACACCAACGGCGGGGACCTGGAACTGTTTTGAGCGGACGTCCGGAGAGAACTGGCCGCGGGGCGGTAGCTGCCGGAGCCGCTCTCCGATAGCGTACCGACCAGGCGGTACGACGGGGCGTGCCCCACGCGCCGTCGTGTGCTCGATGAACAGCGACACTTCATCCACCACAGGACGGCAAACCCCGCATGACGCAGAACACGGACCACGACAGCCTGGCCTTCGCACGCCAGACCTGGAGAATTCTCGAGCCCTACCACGGGGCCGTCTACTTCTCGCCCGAATCCGCAGCCCAGTACGCCGAGTTGGGCGTGGACGCCAGGACGGGCTACTTCGCGTCCCGCTCCGCCGCGCTCGGCGCCGCTCCGGCGGAGCTGGTCATCGCCACGTTCTACAACTTCAATCCCCACCTGGTACGCCGCGCCATACCCGCGGCATGGGAAGCCGCCACGCCGCAGCAGTTCACCGCCG
Source organism: Streptomyces niveiscabiei (assembly GCF_033794345.1). Classification (NCBI taxonomy): domain Bacteria; kingdom Bacillati; phylum Actinomycetota; class Actinomycetes; order Kitasatosporales; family Streptomycetaceae; genus Streptomyces; species Streptomyces niveiscabiei. The sequence goes on along the minus strand of NZ_JARAYJ010000032.1, from coordinate 90,234 downwards.
CCCGGCTCGCCGGGATCGACGCCACGCTCCGCCGCATCCTCGGCGCGGACATCTCCTCACCGGCGCTGGCCCGCGCGGCGGAACTGGCCCGTACCGCCGCTGAAGCGACCCTGCGCCATCCACAAGGCCGCCCCCTCTTCGCCGCGCACGCCGCGCTGCCGTGGCCGGACGCCCCCCACCTCGTGCTCTGGCACGCGCAGACCCTGCTGCGGGAGTTCCGTGGCGACGGCCACGTGGCAGCGCTGCTGGCCGGCGGACTGAGCGGGCTCGACGCCCTCGTCACACACGCCGCCACCGGCGACCTCAGCGCGGCGACGCTGCGCGACTCGCGGGCCTGGACGCCGGAGCAGTGGGAACAGGCCGTCCAGGACCTGCGCGAGCGCGGCTGGCTCGACGACGGCCCCGACCTGGCCCTGACCGAGGACGGCACGCGGCGCAGGGCGGAGATCGAGCACACCACCGACAAGCTGGCCGCCCTCCCCTACGTCACGCTCGGCCCTGCCGCCTGCGCCGAACTCCGTTCCCTGGTCCGGCCGTTCAGCCTTGCGCTGGCCAAGGAACTTCTGCCGTGGGCGGTCGCCCGGCTCAGCGAAGAGAGCGCATGAAGGAGCTGCCGCATGGACAAGCGTGACCGCGGTCCTCAAGCCGTTTCGAGGAAGGGGTAGTCGGTGTACCCCACGGCGCCGGGCCCGTAGAACAGTTCCGGTCGCGGCTCGTTCTGCGGGTGGCCGCCCCGCCGGCGCTCGACCAGGTCGGGGTCGGCAATGAGGGACCGGCCGACGACCACGGCGTCGGCGTGCACCGCCTCGAACACCCGCTGCCAGCCGGCCGCCTGCTCGTCGGTGGCGATGCCCGGCTCACCGACGTACCCCTGCGACGCGTGCCCGGACCCGGGTTATCGGCGCCAGGACGATGCCGGGTCGACATCGGTGAGCACGGTCGGTGCGATGAACAGGTCGTCGCGGTCGTACCGGCCTCCCACCGCCGCCCGGCCGGAGTCCAGCAGAGCGGTGAGCCGGTCGAAGTGCCGCTCGTTGATGATCCGGCCGAAGTCGGCCGAGGTCTGCGGGCTGGTGCCGAACTGAGCCTCGATCGCCGCACGCAGGGCGGGAACCAGCGCGGCGGCGGTGGCGGGATCGGCCAGCACGTAGTCCGGGGCCACGCACTGCTGCCCCGCGTTGCCGAACTTGGCGCCGACCAGCCGCTTCGCGGTCTCGTCCACGTCGGCGTCGGGCGCCACGAAGACCGGCGACTTGCCGCCGAGTTCCAGCGTGACCGGGGTGAGGTGCTTGGCTGCCGCAGCCATGACGATCCGGCCCACCGTGCCGTTGCCGGTGTAGAAGATGTGGTCGAAGCGCTGCGCCAGGAGGGCCGTCGTCTCCGCGGCTCCCCCTTCGACGACGGTGAGTACATCGGCGTCGAAGTACTGCCGCAGGAGGCGTGACGCCACTGCCGAGGTGTGCACCGAGATCTCGCTCGGCTTGGCCACCACGATGTTTCCGGCGGCCAGCGCGCCGATGATGGGGTCGATGAGGATGTGCAGCGGGAAGTTCCACGGGGCGATCACCAGGACGACCCCGAGCGGGTCGTACGTGGTGTCGGCCGTGGCCGTAGAACCGAAGTGGGCGGTGTACTCCGTTCCTAATGCGAACCACGCGCCGGCTGCCTGCCAGCCGGGCACGGCCTCCAGCGTGCTGGACGATCCGGTATTCACCCAGGTCACGGCTCTATGCACCTCCGCTGTGCCTACCACTGGCTGGTGCAGGCTGATGTGCGTCCGACCGGGGATACTCGGAGGCATGGACGAACACCCCGAACCGGTGTACGAGCCCGCCGGCGGCGCTCTGGACCCGCGTGCCGAGCTCAGCGAGTTCCTGCGCACCCGGCGGGCCCGGCTGAAGCCGCAGGACGTGGGCCTGCCGGACTTCGGGCGCCACCGGCGGGTGCCGGGGCTGCGCCGTGAGGAGCTGGCGCAGCTGGCCGGGGCGTCGGTGGGGTACTACACGCGCCTGGAGCAGGGCAACGGGCAGTACGTGTCGGCGGAGGTCCTCGACGCCATCGCCCGCGCCCTCAGGCTGAGCGACGCCGAGCGCGCCCACCTCACGCACCTGGCGAAGCCGAAACAGAAGAAGCCGCCGGCCGGGCGCATCCAGCACGTACGGGGCCCTCTGCGGACGCTGCTGGACACGATGGAAGGCGGCCCGGCGGTCCTCGTGGGGCGGCGCTCGGACATCCTCGCCTGGAACCGGATGGCCGCGGCGGTCTTCGGCGACTGGGCCGAGTTGCCCGAGCACGAGCGGAACTGGGCCCGGCTGGTGTTCCTCAGGCCCGAGTACCGCGACCTGTTCGCGGACTGGGATCACAAGGCGAACGACGTCGTCTCCCAGCTGCGCATGGACGCCGGCTCCCATCCCGACGACCCCCGGCTGTCCGCGCTGGTGGACGAACTCTCCGTTAAGAGCGAGGAGTTCAGGCGGCTGTGGGCCGCCCACGACGTCAAGGACAAGTGCCACGGCGTCCAGCGCCTGCGCCACCCGCTCGTCGGCGAGCTCGAACTCCGCCTCGAGTCGTTCCACCTGGCCGACGACCACGAACAGACCCTGGCGACGTACCACGCCGAACCCGGTTCCCCGTCCGCCGAGGCACTCCGGCTGCTGGCCAGCTGGGGCACCGACGCGACAACGACGGGAGCAGGGCTGCCGCCGTCACGGACGGCTTGAGCAAGTCGATCACTGGTGGTCGGCTGTCAGCCACGCCCAGCGTTCGTTTTCGAGGGCCAGTCGGCGGCCGGGGCACGGACGGCGGCGACTCCGGCGCCCTCCATATCCACACGGTGGACAACACCGAGACGGTTCCGTGGATCGTCATGCGTTCAGCCTCGGCCCGTGGCACGACGGCAGCCAATGCCCCGGGCGACAGAAGGACAGCCAGTACCAGGTACAACGGCTGTCCCACGGACACAATGGGCGAGCAACCTTTGGTGGGGCGTTGAACCACCTGCCCGCCCCATGCATCGCATCCTGTCCACGGAGGTCCAAGTGCTCGACATGGCCGAGGAGTTGAACCACCGGCTGGAGGAGGGGCGGGAGTTCGTCCTGGCCGGCGTCGTCGGCGTCAGCGGTGGGGCAGGGGCCGCGCTTGCCGTCGACGGCGAGGGCATCGCGATCGGGTCGGTCTCCGGCGGTTGCGTGGAAGGAGTCGTCCAGGACCTGTGCGCGCAAGCGCTCGATGACGGCGGGACCGTGGTCGAGTGGTTCGGCTACCACGACGAGGACGCCTCCGCCGTCGGTCTCACCTGTGGCGGGGTCATCGACGTCCTGGTCAGGGCGGTGTTCCGGTCAGCCCTGGCCGACGCCCTTCGGGGCGAACCGGTAGCCCTCGCCCGGGTGATCCGCGGTCCGCCAAACTCCTGGGCAAGAGCCTGCACTTACGCCCCCACGGCACCAACGAAGGAGCGTACGGAGGCGACCGCGCCACCCTGGACCGGACCGTGGCCGCCCAGGCGCGTGCCTTGCTGGAAGCCAGCCGTACCGGCACGGTCGAGATCTCCGCGAGCGAAGCGAGATGGAGGCTCTTCGGGACGGAGTCCTGGGGAGGATCCCACCGGCCCGACGGCCTCACCCTGCTCGGCGCGGTGAACACGCCTTCGCCCCGCGTGATCGACTTCGCTGCGGCACTGGTCCGGGCAGCACATTCCTCGGCTATCACGTCACTGTGTACGACGCCCGCACCTCCTTCGCCACCCGGGATCGCACTGCGCGAAGCCGGTCTGGGTGAACGGGAGTTGGCCCGGCTCTGCTCACCCATCGGGGCTCGCCCCGGGGTCCCGTACCCCCGACGTGTCCACCCTGTCCATCACCGCCGAGTTCATCGCCGCCCGGCACGGCATCCCCCTCACCGGCACCCAGACGCCCCACCACCGCGCCGGGGCGGGAGTCGACTGAAGGCCGAGCCCCATCTCCACGAGCGACTGCACCACCGCGTGCCCGCGCCCCAACCATCCGTCCCCCACGAGGGAGTGGACATGTCCACCGAAGTTCCCGCCCCATCTCCATCAGCCGAATCCGCCTCGGCGCCGACCCGGCGTACCTTCATCGCGGCGACCACTGTGGCCGGCGGTCTGATCACCGCGCCGCCCGCGACCGCCGCCGCCGAGGCGCCGCCGGGCAGCCGGGTCTCCCTGACGGTCAACGGCGTCCGGCGGACCGTCACCGTCGACAACCGCACCTCGCTGCTGGACCTGCTGCGCGAGCACCTGGACCTCACCGGCAGCAAGAAGGGCTGCAATGCCGGTGCCTGCGGGGCCTGCACCGTCCTGGTCAACGGACGCCGGGTCAATTCCTGTCTGACGCTGGCCGTGCGGCTGGAGGGCGCCGAGGTCACCACGGTCGAGGGCCTGGCCGACGGCGACGAACTCCACCCCCTGCAACAGGCGTTCATCGACCAGGACGCCTACCAGTGCGGCTACTGCACCTCCGGCCAGATCGTGTCCGGTACCGCGTGCATCCAAGAAGGACATGCCGGCTCCACGGACGAGATCCGGGAGTGGATGAGCGGCAACCTGTGCCGCTGCGGCTGCTACGTCAAGATCGTGCGCGCGGTCGAGCAGACCGCCGCGCGCGGGAAGTGAGGCCCCGGTGTACCCCTTCGCCTACAGCAAAGCGTCCACGACCCGCGAGGCACTCGACGCGGGCACGCGGGGCGGCCGGTACATCGCCGGCGGCACGACCCTGGTCGACCTGATGCGCGAGACCGTCGAACGCCCCGGGACGCTGGTCGACATCAGCGCCCTGCCGCTGCGCGAGGTGACGGCCACCGGACGCGGCGGGCTGCGGATCGGCGCCCTGGTGCGGATGGCCGAGGCCGCCGCGCACCCCACGGTCCGCGCCCTGTTCCCCGTCGTCTCCCAGGCACTGGAGCTGAGCGCCTCGCCCCAACTGCGGAACATGGCCACGATCGGCGGCAACCTCATGCAGCGCACCCGCTGTGCGTACTTCCGCGACGTGTCCGCGGCCTGCAACAAGCGCGAGCCGGGCTCCGGCTGCGCGGCCCGCGAGGGCGTCAACCGTACCCACGCGATCCTGGGCACGTCCGAGGCCTGCGTGGCCACGCACCCTTCCGACGCCGCCGTGGCCTTCGCGGCACTGGAGGCGAGCGTGCACCTGCTGGGCCCGGACGGCGCACGCACCGTCCCGCTCGCCGCCTTCCTCCTGAAGCCCGGCAGCACACCGCACCGCGAACAGGCCCTGCACGAGGGCGAGTTGATCACCGCCGTGGAGATCCCCGCCCTGCCGCGCCCCCTCAGGTCCGGCTACCTGAAGGTCCGTGACCGGCAGTCCTACGAGTTCGCCCTCACCTCCGCCGCCGTCGCCCTCCACATCCGCGGCGGCGTGATCCGCACGGCGAAGGTCGCCGCAGGCGGCGTGGGCACCGTCCCCTGGAAGCTCCCCGCCGTCGAACGCCGCCTCGTCGGCGAGCGGCCCTCGAAGGCCCTGTGGGCAGAGGCGGCCGGACACGCGGCGGACGGAGCCCACCCTCTCCAGCACAACGGTTTCAAGGTCGAGTTGCTCAAGCGCACCGTCGAACGCCAGCTGCGCACCGTAGGAGGCACCAAGTGAGCCAGCCCCAGGCAGCCGTCGGCGCGTCCGTCGCCCGGGTCGACGCACGGCTGAGGGTCACCGGCAGAGCGAAGTACGCCGCCGACAACAGCCCCCACGGGGTCGTGCACGCGGTCATCGTCAACAGCACCGTCAGCCTCGGCCGCATCACCGGTATCGACGCCCGCGCCGCCGAAGCCCAGAGCGGCGTTGTGAAGGTGCTCAGCCACCTCAACGCGCCCAAGCTTCCGCCCCCGCAAGGGGGTGGATTCCCACCGGGTGAGCCGCTGCGGGCTTTCCAGGACGACCGGGTCCGCTTCTTCGGACAGCCCGTCGCCGTCGTGGTGGCGGCCACCCTGGAGGTCGCCCAGCACGCCGCGAGCCTGGTGAAAGTCACCTACGACGCCCGGCCCTCCACGACCGACATGGCCGTCGCCGACTCCGAGAACGAGCCCGAGACCTATGCGCGCGGCGACGCGGCCAAGGCCCTGGAGACCGCCGACGTCACGCTGGACCTGACCTACAAGACGGCCCGCAACCACCACAACGCGATGGAGGCATTCGGCACCGTCGCCCGCTGGGACGGGGACCGGCTCACCCTCTGGGAGAAGACCCAGTGGGTGTTCGGCACCGTGAACGCCATGGCCGCCGAGTTCGGCATGGCACCGGACAAGGTCCGTGTCATCGCCCCGCTCGTCGGCGGCGGCTTCGGCAGCGCCGGGCATACCTGGGTGCACTCCGTCATCGCGGCCATGGCCGCCCGCGAGGTGAAGCGCCCTGTGAAACTCGCGCTCACCCGCAAGCAGACGTACGCCGGTGTGGGCTACCGGCCCGCCTACGAGTACGCGCTGCGCCTCGGCAGCGACCGGCGGGGCCGCCTCACCGCGTCGGCGCACGACGTCCGCGGCGAGACCTCCCGCTACGAGAATTACAGCGAACTCGTTCTCGTCCCCGGCCGGATGCTCTACAGCACGCCCAACGTCCGCCAGGTGTACGCGACCGTGCCGCTGGACGTGAGCACCTCGTATTTCATGCGCGGCCCCGGGTACACCAACGGAGCCTTCGTCATGGAGACGGCGATGGACGAACTCGCCCACAATCTGGGCATCGACCCGATCGAACTGCGGCTGCGCAACGAACCCTCCGACGACGAGTCCACCAACCTGCCGTTCTCCACCCGCCGCCTGCGCGACTGCTACCGCGTCGGCGCCCGCGAGTTCGGCTGGCACCGCCGCAACCCTAAGCCCCGCTCGACGCGCGACGGCGACTGGCTCATCGGCATGGGCATGGCCGCCGACGTCTACGACACCCAGCGCGGCGAGGCCCAGGTCTCGGTCCGGCTCGACGCCGACGGCACCGCCCTGCTCCAGTCCGCCACCAGCGACATGGGCCCCGGCACCGCCACCTCCATGACCCAGGTCGCCGCCGACGCCCTCGGCCTGCCCATGCGCAAGGTCACCTTCCGCCTCGGCGACTCCCTCATGCCCCCGACCACCTTCCACGCCGGCTCCCGCACCATGGCCAGCGTCGGCTCCGCCGTCCAGGACGGCTGCGACAGACTGCGGGGCCGGGCCATCGCGCTCGCGGTCGGGGACGAAGCATCACCGCTGCACCGGGCAGATCCCGCCGACGTCGTGGTACGCGGCGGCCGGCTGTACGCCAAGGACGACCCCGCGCGCGGGGAGACCTACCGGCAGTTGCTGGACCGCCACCACCTCACCCACCTCGAAACGCTCGGCTCCTACGCCGGCGCGCCGCAGACAGAGAGGTACTCCCTGTACGCCTACGCCGCGACCTTCGCGGAGGTCGCGGTCGACGCGCGGCTCGGGCTGGTCCGGGTGCGGCGCATGGTCGGCGTGTACGACGCGGCCCGGATCATCAGCCCGAGACTCGCCGACAGCCAGGCCATCGGCGCCATGGTCGGCGGCATCGGCCAGGCCCTCCTGGAACACACCGTCACCGACCACCGCGACGGCCGCATCGTCAACGCCAACCTCGCCGACTACCTCGTACCCGTCCACGCCGACACCCCCACCGACCTCAAGGCCGTCTACATCGACGGGGAGGACTACAAAGCCGACCCCATCGGCGTCAAAGGACTCGGCGAGATCGTCATCGTCGGCGTGGCCCCCGCCATCGCCAACGCCGTCTTCAACGCCACCGGCCGCCGCATCCGCGAACTGCCCATCACACCGGAGGCGTTGCTCTGAGCGTCGGCCGCCGTGCGGCAACTCCGCTCCCCCAGCGCCGGAATCGTCAACCGCCCGTGCCTGGAGGATGTCCTCCACACGGTCCTTGGCGTCCCCGCACAGCATCGCGCTGCTCTCGCGGAAGAAGCAGGACAGTCGGTGCGCGCCGGAACAAGCCGCCGGCCGGGCCGATCCGGCCCGCTCACCGCACGGAGCCGAGGTGAGCGTGATCGGCGGGTGAGGAGACCGCTGGGACGGCACAGCCGCTGGCCTCTACCAGTCGATGGACAGCCTGCCCGGCCACCACCTCACCCCACGCACCACGGCGCGGCGGCTCACCGGTATCCCCTTCGCCGGCCGCACTCACCGGCCGGCGAAGGGGATGCCGAGGGGAGCCGTCAGTGTTCCTCGGGGCGGGTGTCCGCCGGGACCGCCGCCGGGCGTGCGCAGTCGCTGGAGACCGTGACCGAGGAGCCGCTGTCGGCCGCGGCGAGCAGGGACTCCATGATGTCGAGGACGTGGTAGGCGAGTTCGCCGTCGGCGCGGTGCGGTTCGCCCCGGGAGAGGGCGCGGGCGAGGTCGGCGACGCCGTAGCCCCGGGCGGCGTCGCGGTAGCCGCCGAGGACCGGAAGGTCCGCCCACTCCTGGGCGCCGGCCCGGAAGAGTTGGACCGGTCCGTCGAACCGGTTCGGGTCGGGTACGGACAGCGAGCCGTCCGAGCCGTGGACCTCGATGCGGGGAAGCGTGCTGCCCCACACGTCGAAGCTCATCACCAGCGTGGACAGGGCGCCGGAGCGGTGTTCGAGGACTCCGGTGACGTGGGTGGCGACCTCGACGGGGAATCTCGTCCCGGCCCGGTACCCCTGGCCGATGAAACGTTCGGTCTGGGGTGTCGAGGACATGCCGACGACGCGGTGCACCGGCCCCAGCAGGGTCACCAGCGAGGTCAGGTAGTAGGGGCCCATGTCGAGGAGCGGCCCGCCGCCGGGCTGGTAGTAGAACTCCGGGTCCGGGTGCCAGCGTTCGGGCCCCGAGCTGACCATGAACGCGTTCGCCGCGACCGGCACCCCGAGGTCCCCCGCGTCCAGTGCCGCCCGGGCGGTCTGTACGCCGGTGCCGAGGACCGTGTCCGGCGCGCAGCCGACCCGGACGCCGGCCTCGGCGGCGGCGTCCAGCAGCGCACGGGCGGCGGGGGTGGTGGTCGCGAGGGGTTTCTCGCCGTAGACGTGCTTGCCGGCGGCTATGGCCGCGTGGGCGACCGTCGCGTGGGCGGCGGGGATCGTCAGGTTCAGGACGAGGTCGACGTCCTCGGCGTCGTACAGCTCGTCGAGGGTCGCCGTACGGGCGCCGGGTGCCTTCGCGGCGGCGGCGCGGGCGCGTTCGGGGTCGAGGTCGGCGACGGCCGTCAGGCGCAGGTTCTTCAGCTCCGCGAGGGTCGTGAGGTAGGCGTCGCTGATCTTGCCGGCGCCGACGAGGCCGACGCGGAGCGCGGGGTGCGGGGTCAGCGGGTCGCCCATGTCATGCCCTTCGTGATCATCGAGTGGACCTGGGGTACGGCCAGGTCGTCCAGGGTGTGGCCGATCGCGGTGACGAACACGCGGCCCGCGCCCCAGGAGCGGGTCCAGGTGACGGGGACGACGGTGCCGGCGAGTTCGGGGTGCTCGGGGTCGTCGAGGTAGTCGGTCACCGCGAGGACCTCCACGGCCGGGTCCATGTGCAGGTAGTACTGCTCGGTGGTGACGAGGAACGGGGTGAGCCCCTCGACGACGGGATGGCCGGCCGCCCCGGGCAGCGGCCTGACCTGGTAGGTGCAGTACTCACGCGGGTGGTGGACGAACTGGCCGCCCGTCATCAGGTGGTATCGCGGCTCGGCGCGGAACGCGTCGACGATCCCGCCGTGCCAGCCCGCGAACCCCGTCCCGGCGCGGACCGCCCGGGACAGGCCGGTCATCTGGTCGCGGGTGATCTCGCCCATCGTCCAGCACTGCACGATCAGATCGGTGCCGGCGAGGAGGTCCTCGTCGAGATAGCTGTCGAGGGAGTCGGAGACGGTGACCTGGTACCCGGCTTCCTTGAGGTCGGCGGCGCGCAGATCGGTGGCCGGGACCGGGACGTGCCCCTCCCAGCCGCCGCGGACGACGAGGGCGTGCTTGGTGGTCACGTCAGCCGTCCTTCAGGCCGCTGAGGAAGCCGAGGCTCCTCGCGACCGGGTCGAGGATGTCCCCGTCGAAGTCGTCGAGTTCGACGACGCGCAGCGCGTCCGGGGCGGCGGCGAGGATCTCCTCGACCGGGAGTACACCGTCGCCGACGGCCACCTGCGCCTTGGTGTTCAGCGTGCGGTCCCCGTCCTTGACGTGCAGGGCGGCGACCCGGTCCCCGAGCCGGCCCAGCAGCGCCGGTACGTCCGCGCCGCCGACGGCCGCCCAGTACGTGTCGACTTCGAGGACCACCCCGTCCGCCAGGCGGTCGGCGAGGATCTCCAGGACGTGCGTGCCGTCCTGGTGGAGTTCGAGTTCGAAGTGGTGGTTGTGGTAGCCGACGGTGAACCCGTGGTCGGCGGCCTCGACGGCCACCCGGTTCAGGTCCGCGGCGAGGCCCTCGATGCCCTCCCTGGTCCGCCAGCGCTCGGGCGCCACCATCGGCACGACGAGCGTGCCGACGCCCAGGCGGCGTGCGGCGGCGTAGACGGTGGGCCGGTCGTCCGACAGCAGCGGCACGTGCGCGGTCGGCGCGGACAGCCCGTGCGCGGTCAGCGCGTCCGCTATTCGCTCCGCCCGGTGGACGAAGCCGTAGGGCTCGACGGTGGTGTAGCCGATCTCGGCGACGCGGGCGAGCGTGCCCTCCACGTCCTCTTCGAGGAGGGAGCGAAGTGTGTAGAGCTGAAGGGATACCTCACGATTCGACATGCGACTCCTCAACAGTGTTGATCTGCAAGGAGGTTCACACGAACCGGGGATCCCGCGACAGAGGGCGCCGGATACCCGCTGCCGTTGGAGCGGGACCTTGACTCGGAGCGGCCCGGCGCCCGTGCAGGGGCGCCGGGCCGCGATGTGCCAGCACCTCAGCTCACCGCGAACGTCAGTTGATGTTCCACACGGTCGGCAGAGGGGACGGAGCCCTGAGGAAGTCGATCCGCAGTGCCGATCCGGCGCAGTCCCTTCCGTGCCACTCGAAGGACAGGTTGTCACCCGAATTGATACCCATCCTGACCGTGACGCTCCTGCCCTGTGTAAACCGGACACCGCCCGCGTTGGCGGTTGCACCGGTCGTAATGTCCGTCACGTAAACACAGGCCGCCCCCTGAGGCATTCGATTGGCGGCGACGTTGATGGAGACCGAAGCGGCCGACGCGGGAGCAGCGGTCAGAGCGACGGCGGCTATCGCGGATGTGAGGGCCATTGGCACGAAAAGACGTTGAGCTATGTTCTTCTTCATCGTTTACCTAATCCTTCTGGAACCGATTTCCCGGCATGTTCAGTATGGAAATTCCACACCCCGAAAAATAGAGTCATTCAACTCTTTTTTTTCGTGCGCACACAGGACCGGGTCGAGCAGGCTGCGGAAGGCGGCGGCCTCCGTCGGGACGGAGTGGCGCAATTTTTCACGTACGTGCACAATCGGCTGGCGTCGCCGTAAGCAGGTGACACGGTAGGTGAAGGTCGTTGGGGGAAAGACATGGGGCGGCGCGAGAGCCGTATCGATCCGACGCTGGGGGTCCTGGAGCGGTTCGCTCACGACCTGCGTGGGCTGCGGCGGCAGGCGGGGTCACCGTCCTACCAGCACCTGGCCGCGCACACGCATTTCGCCGCCTCCACCCTCGCCGCCTGCGCGTCCGGCAAGCGGCTGCCGAGTGCCGCCGTGCTCGCGGCGTATGTGGGGGCGTGCGGGGGTGATGTCGAGGAGTGGGAGGCCCGGCGCGTCCGTACGCGGGTGGAACTGGAGACGGGGAGGCACGCGGAGCCCGTTGTGGTCGCCGGGTCCGGGCCTGTCGGGGAGCCCGCGGAGCCGTCCGCGCGGGTGGTGCCGTTTCCCGGTGGTGCGCGCGGAGCGGGTGCGTTGGGGTGGCGTTTCGCCGTGCTGGGGCTGATCCTGTTCGGCTGTTGCGCCTCGCAGGCGCACGCGGTGCACAGCCCGTCCGCGACGGCGCCGGCGATCACGGCGCGGGCGGCGGCCCCGGCCGACGACGCCAGGTGGCTGAATCCCCGGGCCGCGATACCGGCCCGGTTCCGGCCCGCCATCGTCCGCGCCGGGACCATGTGCCCGGTCCCGCAGATCACCCCCGCGCTGGTCGCCGCCATCCTCGCCGCCGAGAGCGGCTTCGATCCCGATCTGGCCGATCCCGCCGCCCAGGAGTACGGCATCGCGCGCTGGACGCCACGCGTCCTGCGGTACTACCTGCCCCCGGACCGGCAGGACCGGGTTCCGGTGCCGCCGCTCGACCCCGAGGAGTCGATCCTGGCCCTGGGCCGCATGCTGTGCACGCTGGCTCCGCAGCTGGAGGGCGTCGCCGGGGACCCGGCGCTGAACCTGGCCGCCGCGTACCGGACGGCGACGTTCGTCGTGCAGAAGGCGAACGGCGTACCGAGCCGTCTGCTGCCGTACATCCGCCGTGTACGCGGCCACCTGCTGGACTACGCGCCCGTGCCCGGGACGTGTCTGCCCTACGAGGTCGAGCAGAGTTCGTACCCGGCGCCCTGTGGGGGCGCCGGCGCACGGAGCTGATGTCCCGGGACATCAGAGGAGGTCAGAGCATCTCGGGCGGGTTGCCGGGACGGCTGATCCCGCACGACGGTACGCCGTCGAGCCAGGCCGGCCCCTGGATGTAGATGTTGTTGACCCAGCCGCCGAAGTCCGGCAGGTAGGACCACGCGCTGTTGGTGATTCCCTCGGCGGTCACCGACTCGCCGCGCTCCTGGCAGCGGATCCGGACGTTGGTCGGCCCGCTGAAGGTGTGCACGGTCGCGGTGGACGTCGAGGAGTCGGCGTGCACCTGCACTCCGGAACCCCAGGTGCTGAAGCCGGGGTCACCGACCGGGGCGCTGCTCGGCCCGCACGGCGGGACGCCGTCGAGCCAGGCGGGGCCCTGGAGGAAGATGTTGCTGATCCACGCCTTCTGGTCGGGCAGGTAGGACCAGGCGTCGTTGGTGACGCCCGCGGCGGTCACGGACTCGGCGTGCTGCTGGCAGGAGACCGTCACCTTCGTGGGGGCGGCGAAGACGGGTCCGAGCGGTGCCGAGGTGCTGGGCCGCTGGCGGGTGTTGACGTCGGTGCCCCAGGTGGAGAACCCGCCGCTGCCCGCGCCCGTGTTGCCGTCGCACGCGGGCACGCCCGCGAGCCAGTCGGCTCCCTTGACGTAGATGTTGCTGATCCAGCCGCCGTAGTCGGGCAGGTAGGACCAGGCGTCGTTGGTGAGGCCCTCGGCGGTCACGGACTCGGCCCGCTTCTGGCACTGGATCACCACCGACATGGGCGCGGAGAAGGTGGCCACGGGCGTTCCCGAACGGGCCGGCAGCGGACGTACGTTGACTCCGGTGGCCCAGGTCTCGAACCGTCCGGCTCCTCCGGTCGCGCCGCCCTCCGAGCCGTCGCAGGACGGTACGCCGTCGAGCCAGGCCGGGCCCTGGACGTAGATGTTGCTGACCCAGCCGCCGTAGTCGGGCAGGTAGGACCAGGCGTCGTTGGTGTAGCCCTCGGCGGTCACGGACTCGCCGTGCTGCTGGCACTTGACCTTGATGGCCGTGGGGCCGTCGAAGGTGACCACGACGGGGGCGGACAGCCCGGCCGAGGCGCGCACGTTCACGTGGTCGCCCCACGTGCTGTGGTCACCGCCGCCGCCCGCTCCGCCGGAGGCGGCGAGGCGGATGGCCCCGGTGTAGCCGTTGTGGCTGGAGAACTGCGACACCATGATGTGGGTGTCCGACTCGCGCGCCTCGACGATCTTCCCGTCGCCCAGGTACATGGCCACGTGGTGGATGGGTGAGCCGAAGAAGACCAGGTCGCCGGGTTGCAGCGGCGCGGTGCCCTGGGCCGCGGAGAAGCGGTTCGTGGCCGGCAGCTGGAACTCCTGGGCGGCGGTGCGCTGCCCCATGACGTCGTACCCGACGGCCTTCGCCCAGGCGTAGCGCACGAAGCCCGAGCAGTCGAAGCCCTTGCGGCTGGGGTCGTTCCTGCTGCGCTCGGGGTCGGAGCTGTCCACGAATCCGTACGTCGGGCCGGGCGCCGGGCCGTGTCCGCCGCCCCAGCTGTACCAGGTGCCGACGCTGACCTCCCGGCACGCCCAGTCGACGGCCCTGGCGGCGGCGTCGTTGGGCGCGACCACCGTCATGCCGCAGTCGCGGCCGGGGTTCCAGGCGGGCGCGGGCGGCGGCCCGCTGATCCCCTGCATCTGCCGGGCGAACCAGCTGCCGAGGCTCCGCTTGTGGTCGATGCTGCCGCAGCAGGACTGGTAGCTGCCGTGGATCTCGGAGCCCAGTGCGGCGCTCTCGCTCTGATGCGGGTCGCAGATGATGTCGCCGACGATGCAGAAGTCGAGGCTGCGCCCGGCGATGTCGGACGGCAGGACGCGCGGTTCGAGAAGGCCGCCCTCCGTCGTCTTGCCGGCCTCGCCGGTGCGGTAGTCCACGTGCATCGCGTACGAGGTCTGCCCCGCCGCGCTGTGCGGGTCCGCCAGCATCAGTACGGCGCCGATGTGGCCGCGTTCGTCGACGGAGAGGTTGTCGAGCGCGTCGTGCACCACGTTGGCGCCCTGGGAGTACCCGACGAGACCGATGCGCGAGGTGGGGCACATGCTCTCCCACTTGCGCACCACCTGGATCAGCTGCTTGGTCCCGGTGTTGCGCGAGTTGACCCAGGTCGAACTCCACAGCATGTTGTCGGCGCTGACGTCCGCGGCCTCGTAGGGCAGCGGGTAGTACGCGGTCGACGATCCGCTGAGGCCGGCGATCTGGGCCTCGCGGAGGTAGGCACCCACGCGGTTGCCCATGTGTTCGAGGCCGGGCAGCGGGGGGTTCTCCGGTGAGTTCTCACCCGATCCGCGCGCCCCGATGACCAGGTTGTCCGAGCAGAACAGGGGAAGTCCCTGGTCCCACGGCTGGGCGTCCACGGGACTGAAGCTGGCCGCCTGTGCGGGCGGGGCCGCGACGAGCGGCAGCAGGGTGAGGGTCAGCGCTGCCAGGAGCAGCCTCGTGACCCGTCTGACAGACATGGTGAGGGGAGGTCCTTTCGGGACATGAGTCGCAGTGCGGCGGCCGTAGACGCCGCGGGCCATGCAACCCGTCCCCGGGCTCCTCACCCCAGGGGATAGAGAATCCGCAGACAATCCGTCGACAACGAGAAACCCGAGGAGAACCGAGGAGCCGTGCGGGGCATCACGTCGTGCGCGGTGTGTTCCACGGCTACCATGCGACATGAGATTGAAGACTTCTTCAATTAGCTAGTTCATTGATCGAGCATGGCATGGAGGGACTGTCCGGGGTGGGTGGGTTCGTGGAGGCGGTGCGGGAGCGGGTCCGGCAGGCGCGGATCAGAGTGAGGGCCGCGGAGCGGTCGGGTGACGCGTACGAGAGGGCGGTCGCCGAGGACGAGCTGGACGACGCGCTGCGGATCGCGCGGGCGCACGGGGTGGACGCGGAGGAGGAAGGGGACGGCGATGGTTCCGCTGTATGAGGCGAAGGCCGAGTTCTTCCGGATGCTGGGGCATCCGGTACGCATCCGGGTCCTGGAGCTGCTCCAGGACGGGCCGCGTCCGGTGCGGGATCTGCTCGCGGAGATCGAGATCGAGCCGTCGAACCTGTCCCAGCAGCTCGCGGTCCTGCGCCGGTCGGGGATCGTGACCGCGACGCGTACGGGTTCGACGGTGGTGTACGAGCTGGCCGGAGGCGACGTGGCCGAACTGCTGGCCTCGGCGCGGCGCATCCTCGCCACCCTGCTCACCGACCGGCAAGGCCTCCTGGACGAACTGCGGTCGGCGGAGCGGACGGGATGACCGAGCCCCAGGGCGGATTCCGGCTGCCGCAGCGGCGGGTCCGTACGGAGACCGCGCCCGAGCGCGTCCCGCCGGTCCTGCTGTGGCAGGTCGCCTCGGTGCCCGGGGAACCCAGGGCGGCACGGGGGGCCAGGGAGGCGATGACCGCCTGCCTTCCCGCGGCCGGGGCCGCGCCGGGTTCCGTGTTCGCGGACGCGCCGCGCTCGCCCGTGACGGACGTGCGCCGCTCGGTCGCGGCCGGCCATCTGATCGTCAGCGTGGCGGACACCGAACCGCTGCTGCCCGACCTCACCCCGGAGGGGCCGCCGCCCACGGCGACGGGCGGAGCGCGTCCCGCCGACGGCCATGACGGCAAGGTCGTCTTCGTACGGTTCGGCCTCCCGTCGTACGACGGGAGCATCACAGGAAGCGGGAAGGGCACCTCATGACGGACCAGGTACCGGACCGGCCCGCGCGCCGGTGGCGCAAGGAGCGGGCTCAGGACCGGGACTCGCGTGTCCAGCGCGGCGTCGCGCTGCGCGCGTTCATCTACATCTTCGGCACGCACATCATCGCCGGGTGGGTCATGCTCCTCTTCTACCTGGGTGAGCACGCGAACAAATGAGCCACCGAGCCGCGTGGAAGGACCTGGTGCAGCGGCTGCGGACGGCTTCTGCCGTGAGGCCGGTACGGATCTCCCGCGCCGCAAAGCCTCGGACGGGAGGCAGTCCGGCGTGAGCGACGCCGCGGGTCCGGTCCTCGGCGCATCGATCGGGAACGGGCCGACGCGCCCCGTCGCCGAAGCCGTCCGAGCGTGGCCGGAGGGTGGAGGGAGGGCCCGGCCGCTCATCGGGTGTTGCCGAACCGGCAACAAGCGTCGCGTGCTGCCCGTCGTCCGCCGGATGATCGGTGGTGCCGTCCCTGGCGGCAGACTCCGCCCCGGCCCGGAGACCTGGCTGGGTGCACCCGCGCGGCGGCCCCCGGAAGGAACGACTCATGGCCCGACTCCCCCTCGCCGACACCGTGCACCGCCTGGTGCCCTCGCCGGCGGGCCGTACGCATCTGGTCGAGCGGGGCGAGGGACCGCTGGTGCTGCTCGTGCACGGGTTCCCCGAGTCCTGGTACTCCTGGCGGTATCAGCTACCCGCGCTGGCCGCCGCCGGCTACCGGACGGTGGCTGTCGACGTCCGTGGTTACGGGCGTTCCTCCCGGCCGGCGGCGGTGGACGCCTACCGGATGCTCGACCTGGTGGCGGACAACGTCGCCGTGGTCGAGGCGCTGGGTGAGCGGTCCGCGACGATCGTGGGGCACGACTGGGGTGCGTCCATCGCAGCGGCCTGCGCCCTCGTACGGCCCGACGTGTTCCGCGCGGTCGGACTGCTGAGCGTGCCGTACACACCGCCCGGCGGTCCCCGGCCCGGCGAGACGTTCGCGCGGATGGGCGGTGCCGAGGAGTTCTATGTCTCGTACTTCCAGGAGCCCGGCCGGGCGGAGGCGGAGATCGAACCCGATGTCCGGGGCTGGCTCGCGGGGTTCTACGCCGCGCTGTCCGCCGACACCATGCCCGGACCCGGCGCCCCCGACCCTCACTTCGTCGGCCCGGGTGGCCGGCTCCGTGACCGCTTCCCCGCCGGGCGGCTGCCTGCCTGGCTCGGCGAGGGCGAACTCGACGTCTACGCCGAGGAGTTCGAGCGCACCGGCATGACCGGCGCCCTCAACCGCTACCGGAACATGGACCGCGACTGGCAGGACCTCGCCGGCTTCGCCGGAGCCCCCCTCCCCCAGCCGTCCCTGTTCCTCGGCGGCGGTCTGGACGCGTCCACCACCTGGCTGGCCGACGCCATCGCGGCGTACCCCACCACGCTGCCCGGCCTCACCGCCTGCCATGTCCTCGACGGCTGCGGCCACTTCGTCCAGCAGGAACGCCCCCGGGAGACCAACCGGATCCTCACCGACTGGCTCGCCGCGCTGCCCACCTGATGCCCGGCGGCAGGGTGTTCTACGGCCCGATGCCCAGAGCGCGCCGGACCGCGCGCAGGGCGCGGCGTTTGAGGGGGACCTGCGGCAGGTGGTGCTGGACGCGGAGCAGGAAGCCGACCGGGGAGCCCTTGATCTGTGCGTCGCGTGCTTCCGCCATCCCCGTGCGCATCGTCGCGAGGCCGAACGTGACGCCCGCGGCGGTCACCGGTCCCTGGCCCAGCGTGCCGGCCATCGCGGTGGTGAGCGTGCCGAGTTCGAACTTGAAGTTCAGGACGGTGTCCGCCGTCCTGAGGCCCAGGCCGCGCAGGGCGCCGCGCAGGTCCTCCAGCGGTTCCTCGACGGTGCGGGCGAGTTGCAGCCGCAGGTACTCGCGCAGGGCTGCCGCGTCCTCGATACC
Organism: Streptomyces niveiscabiei; assembly: GCF_033794345.1. Lineage (NCBI taxonomy): Bacteria > Bacillati > Actinomycetota > Actinomycetes > Kitasatosporales > Streptomycetaceae > Streptomyces > Streptomyces niveiscabiei. The sequence goes on along the minus strand of NZ_JARAYJ010000032.1, from coordinate 72,108 downwards.
GGCGAGGTGTTCCTCCAGGTCGGCGGCGGCTGCGCTGACGGCGTCGGTGAAGGCGGTGAACTCGCCGGCGTACTCCTTGCGGACCTTGACGATCTTCTCGGCGGGTACGTCGGCGAGGCCGGCCGGCAGGGCTCCGGCGACGGCCAGGGTGCCCAGGCGGCCGGCGAAGTCCGTGGCCGGGTCGAAGGGGACGATGTACCGGTCGTCCTCCATGCACGTGCTGATGACGGCCTTCTCGTCCCAGTGGCCGATCATGTCGTGAGCGCGGTCCTGGTCGGTGGCCGGCACGTAGCCGGTCCTGCGGGCCAGCTCCTGGGTCAGCATGCCCTTGTAGGTCCACCCCAGCGCGGGAGGCATCGCGAGCCACTTGCGCCCCCGGGCCGGAGCCAGCACCGAACGCTCCGTCGCCACGGCCAGGTTCGCGTCGATGAGGGCCTCGCGCAGCCGCGGATCGACCTCCTCCCAGTGCAGGCCGGTGAGCCGGCGCTCGGGTACGGGTGTCCCGGTGGGAGTGAACGGCCAGGGTTCCTCCTCCACCACGGGCGGGTCCCCGCCGACGCGTACGTATCTCGTGTCGTCGCTCGGCACCCACCCCGAGCTGTATCCCCAGGGTCCTTCGGTCACCAGGAACATGTGGCGCAGCCGGTTCCTGTTCCATTCATTGTCGAGAATGCGCAGGAAGACGGCGGCCACGGCCGTGGCGGCGTCCTGCGGGTCGACGTCCACGACGAAGTCCAGCTCGTCCCGCAGGGTCCGCACCAGGAGCGGGTCGTCGACCGGGTAACCCGGCGGAACCACGCGTGCCATACGCGGCCAGTACAGGGCAGCCGCCTTGAGCCATGCGTCGTCGCGGAAATGGACGTACGGGTAGTAGAGGCCGATCCTCTGCATCGCGAACCCCCTGCGGAGCGCCGCCGCGCACTCCTCGTCCGGTCGTCACCGCCACCGTAGCCACCCAACCGCACACCCGGCTTCGCCGGTGAGCCCTGGACGGCACCTTCGAGCGGATGCTCCGGGCCGCCCAGGCGTCGAGCGATGCGTCAACCGCCTGAAGCAGTGGCTCGGAGTTATCGCGGATGTCTCGCCGCCGGGAGAAGAGCGGGAACCGGCCAGAGCCGCTCCGCCGGGCCGGTGTCGTCCGCACCCGCCTGGAGCTTCCACAGCATGGCGTAGAGGCCGCCCTGGAGGAGCAGTTCGTCGTGGGTCCCCTGTTCGGTGACCACTCCGCCGTGGTCGAGCACGTGGATGTGGTCGGCGGTGCGGACCGTGGTGAGCCGGTGCGCGATGACGATCATCGTGCGGTTGCGGCCGAAGGTCCGCAGCGCGTGCTGGATGACCGCTTCGGTCTCGTTGTCGACCGCCGAGGTGGCCTCGTCGAGGAGGACGACCGGCGGATCGCTGAGGATCGTCCGGGCCAGCGCGATCCGCTGGCGCTGCCCGCCGGACAGGGCGACGCCGCGTTCCCCGACCCGGGTGGCGTACCCCTCGGGCAGGGCGGCGATGAAGCCGTGCGCGCCGGCCGTGCGGGCGGCGGCCACCAGCTGGTCGTCGCCGGCGCTGGCGGTGCCGTACCGGATGTTGTCGGCGATCGTGGCGTCGAACAGGAACGGCTCCTGGGGCACGTATCCGATGGCACGGCGTACGTCGCGCAGGGCCAGGTCCCGTACGTCGGTGCCGTCGAGGAGGATGCGCCCCCGGTCGGGGTGGCGCAGGCGCATGAGCAGCTTGGCGATGGTCGTCTTCCCGGCGCCGGTCGGCCCGACGATGGCGGTGACCTGCCCGGCGGGGAAGTCGATGGACACGTCGTCCAGGACCCGGGACCGCCCCGGGTAGGCGAAGCCGACCCGGTCGAGGGCGATGCCGCCCCGGATCCGGTGCCGTGGCAGGGGTGTGCCCTCGGTGTGCGGTTCGACCGGCAGGTTGTGCAGGCGTTGGACACGCTCGACGGCGGCGACGGTCTGCTGGTACTGGTCGGCGACCGCGCCGAACCGGGACAGCCGCCACAGGGCCTGCCCGGGCATGTCGAGGAGCGGACTCAGCTTCGTCACGGGCAGCGTGCCGCTGAGCACCGCGCGCCCGCCCAGCAGCATGGTGAGGGGCAGCGCGGCCATGGTCGTTCCCCGCACGATCTGGTCCTCGGTGACGGCACTGCGGTCGGAGCCGCGGTTGTCGGCGCGGTGGGCCTCGCTCTGCTCCGTCAGCGCCTGCGTCTCGTACTCCTCGGTGCAGAACGCCTTGACGGTGGTGGCGGCCTGGAGGGTGTCGGCGACGCGGCTGCCCATGCGGGCGCGGCGCTCGCCGGAGCGGACGTGGTCGGTCACCGCGCGCTCGTGGTAGCGGAAGGAGAGCCACGTCATCAGCGGGATCGGGGCGAAGGCGACCCAGGCGAGCTGCGGGGCGAGCAGCAGGAACGCCGGTACCAGCAGGGCGATGCTGGTGGCCAGTTGCACGGCTTCGTGCGGGGCACGGGTGAAGAAGGCGCCGATCTGGCCGATGTCCTCGGTGAGCACCGACGTGACGCGGCTGGTGCGCTCGCCCTCCAGGTCCGCCGGGGAGAGCCGCTGCACGCGCGCGTAGGTACGGGTGCGCCAGTCGTGCTCGATGGTCTGGCCGAGGCCGCGCCAGGCGATGCCGGCCGCGTAGCCGAGACCGGCCACGGCGAGGGAGGCGACCGCGGTGGCTCCGGCGAGGAAAGCCAGTTGCGTACCGGTGCCGGCGATACCCAGGGCGGTCAGGGCCGCGTTCTCTCCCCGTACCAGGAGCAGCAGGCCGGACGTGGCGGACATGTACAGGACCGTCTCGACGGTCTGGCACAGCACCGACAGCAGGACGGCCCGGCCCGCCTGCCGTCTGTAGGGGCCGATGAGCTGCCGCAGCGGGGAGACGCGGTGGCCCTGGGGATCGCGCGGATGCCGCTCGGCGGAGCGCCGCCAGGCGCTGCGGACCACGGCGGCGGTGACCGCCGCCGCCGCGCCGATGCTCACCAGCGGCTGCGCGAGAAGCGTCAGGCACGCCTTGCCGCAGCCCACGAGGAGGGCGGCTCCGGCGCCGAGGGCGAACAGGCCCCGCCGCCTGGCGCGTGGGGCGGCGGGGCGGGGCTTCGGTCCGTGGGGGTTCACCGCGCGCGCGGGTGCCGGCTCGGTCCGTGGGCGCTCTGCCGTGCGCTGGGCGTCGGTGACGGTGCGGTGCAGGATGCGGGCCACGGCGAGGGGGGCCAGTCCCCGGTCGTGCCGGACCAGCACGCGACCGGTGACGGGACTGGCGCGGACGTCCTCGATGCCGTCGGCCTTCGGCAGGGTCAGTTCGAGCAGCCGGGCCAGAGCGGGGTTGCCGAGCAGGCCGTCCACCAGCCAACGCTGTCGGCCGGGCACGACGGATGTGGCCGACATGGCCAACGGAAGGGACAAGTGATCACCTGTGCGGGGCGGGCCGGCGGCACCTGTACGGAGCGCTTCACAGCCGCTGGACGTTGAGCTCGGGCAGCTTGCTCACTGTCTGGCGGCCGGCCCGGCCTTCTCCGTTGCGGAGAGCTCCTGGCTCATCACCTCGGCCGTCACCTCCGCGGCCATGTCCTGCAACCCCTCGCCGACTTCGTGGACGGCCTTCCGGAGATCCATGGCCAGGCCCACCGATGTCTTGATGGTGCCCTGGACGAGGGGCTTGACGACGCGCTTCGCGATCGGGGCCGCGACGATTCCCAGGAGGAAGGGAGCGATGAGGGGCAACACGGTTGTGGACTCCCGATGTTCTCGCGGTGGCAATCCCGGCAGCCGAGAGCGCACACCGCACGGCACGGGAAGAAGGTCTCACGCTAACCGAATCGCGGGGCCACGAAGGATGTTTGGCCGCATATCCACTCGCGAGGGTGAAGCGTGACGATTCGGCCTGACCCGCCGGGAGAAGTCCGTGCCCCGCGTTCAGCCCCCTGCCCTCACCACCGCAGCCCTCCGCTCACCTCCAGCACATGCCCGTTGACGTACCGGCTCTCCGCCCCCGCGAGGAAGACCGCCGCGTCCGCCACCTCCTCCGGCCTGCCCATGCGTCCCATCGCGAGCTTGGCCTCGTAGTGGGGCCAGATGTGTTCGTTGCGGGGCAGGAGGCTGCCCATGCCGGCGTCGATGAGCCCTGGGGAGAGGCAGTTGACGGTGATGCCGCGGGGGCGAGTTCGGCGGCGCAGACGCGGGTGAAGGCTTCGACGGCGGCCTTCGAGGAGTTGTGGACGCAGGCGCTGGGGGTGACTTGGCCGGCGAGGGCCGAGGACATGGTGATGACGTGGGCGTGATCGCTGCTGGACAGCTACGCGGTGAAGCTGGAGGAGGCGCGGCTGTCCGCGCAGGTTCTGCGGGTGGACGCGTGTCTGGGCCAGGGCTGCGACCTCCAGCTGCTGCCCGACCTGAACTCGCTGGCCGCGCTGCACCCACTCAACGAGAAGCTCCAGTACCAGCGGATACTGGCGCTGTACCGGTCGGGTCAGGTCGCCGACTCGCTCCAGAGCTACCGGGGTTTCTACTCGGCTCTGATGGACCAGGTAGGTATCGAGCCCTCGACGCAGTTGCGGGAGCTCCAGGAGGCGATCCTCCTGTCCCTGCCCGCCCTGTCCGAACCGTTCCCTTCGGAGGAGACCCGGAAGGTGGTCTCCGAGCAGATCCGGCGCAGCCCATGACGGTGTGACGTACCGATGTGCGAGGAGAACCCCCATGCCCTTACCGGAACCGGCCCCCGCAGTCCGCCGGATCACGCTCGACGCCTCGGGTGTCGCGCTGTCCGCGCTGCTGTGCGAGCCCGTCGGCGCGCCGCCGCGCGCGGTCGTCGTGGCGTTGCACGGCGGCGGGATGAACGCCGGCTATTTCACGGCCCCGGCCGACCCGTCGCTGTCGCTGCTGACGACGGCCCGTGCCCTGGGGTTCGGCGTGCTGGCCCTGGACCGTCCCGGCTACCGCGCCTCCGCCGCCCGGCTGCCGGAGGGGCTGGGCCCGCGCGCGCAGGCCCCGCTGGTCCGGGCGGCGCTGGCCGGCTTCGCCGCCCGCCACCCGACGGGCGCGGGCCTCTTCCTGCTGGGGCACTCCTACGGTGGCAAGGTCGCGCTGGTCACCGCCGCCGAGCAGCCGCCGCCCGGCCTGCTCGGCGTGGACGTCTCGGGCTGCGGGTACACGTACGCGCTGGACCCCGCCGAGGTGGCGCGGGCACTGGAGCGCGGCCGGTCCTCCCGGAGCTGGGGTCCGCTGAGGCTGTACCCGCCGGGCACGTTCACCGCGATGCGGGACCTGGCCGAGCCGATGCCCCGCGCGGAACGGGAAGAGCTGGCGCACTGGCCCCAGCTGCTGCGGGCGACGGCGCCGAAGGTGGGGGTTCCGGTGCGGTTCACGTTCGCCGAGCACGAGGCGCTGTGGCGGCACGACCCGGCCGCGCTGGCCGATCTGACGGCCCTGTTCGCGGCCGGTACGCCGGTCACCGTCGACCGGCAGGCCCACGCCGGGCACAACATCGGCCTGGGCCGCTCCGCCCGCGCCTACCATCTGCGGGCCCTGGCCTTCCTGGAGAACTGCCTCATCGGCCTGGACGCCCCCCGGATACGTACGGCGGCCCCGGGCGGGCGGCGGTGACCTCGGGCCGGGGCATGTTCCGCTCCCTGAAGGTCAGGAACTTCCGGCTCTTCGCGACCGGGCAGATCCTGTCGGTGACCGGCACCTGGATGATGGTCACCGCCCAGGACTGGCTGGTCCTGGGCCTGACCGACAACCCGGCGCTCGCCCTCGGACTGGTCACCGCCGCCCAGTTCGGCCCGATGCTGCTGCTCACCCTCTACGGCGGGACCCTCGCCGACCGCCACGACAAACGCCTGCTGCTGACGGTGTGCAACACAGCCTCGGCCGCCGGGGCGCTGGGGCTGACGCTGCTGGTGTCGCTCGGCGCGGTCCGGCTGTGGCACGTCTTCGCGTTCGCGCTCTTCCTCGGCACCGTCAACTCCCTCGAAGTGCCCACCCGGATGTCGTTCGTCGGAGAACTGGTCGGCGGCGACCTGCTGCCCAACGCGTCCGCGCTCAGCGCCGCCTACTTCAACCTCGCCCGCGTCGCCGGCCCCGCGCTGGCCGGGCTGGCGATCTCCCTCGCCGGAGTCGGGCCGGTCATGGCGTTCAACACCGCCAGCTACGCCGCCGTCCTCGTGTGTCTGCGCCTGATGCGCACCGCCGAGATGCGGGCCCCCGTGGCACGGCGGCGCGGGGGAGTCCGCGACGGGCTGCGGCACATCCGGGAGCGCCCGGACCTGGCGGTACCCCTCCTGCTGGTCCTCGTGGTGAGCGTGTTCGCGCTCAACTTCCAGCTCACCCTGCCCCTGCTGGCCAAGGACGTCTTCGACACGGACGCCCGCGCCTTCGGTCTCCTCACCGCCGCGTTCTCGGCCGGCTCCCTGTGCGCGGCGCTCGCCACCACCCGCAGAACCGGACGCCCCCCGGCCCGCACGGTCGTCGTGTCGGCGGCGGCCCTCGGAGGGCTGGAGGCGCTCGCGGGCTTCTCCCCCGGCTTCCTGGCCGCGACGGCCTTGCTGGCCGCGACCGGATGCGCGTCCGTCTACTTCGGGCAGGCCGCCAACCACCGCGTCCAGCTCGGCGCCGACCCCGGCTACCGGGGACGCGTCCTGGCCGTCTACACCCTCATCATGCAGGGATCCACACCCGTGGGGGCGCTCTTCACCGGATGGCTGGTCTCGGGACACGGCGTGCGGATGAGCCTGTGGCTCGGCGGCGCCGTCGCCCTGCTCGCGGCAGGAGCGGCGGCTCTGCTGGAACGCGCCCGGACCAGGGGCGTCAGGAGATCGTCCCGTCCGGCAGAACCGGGAACGCCGTCAGGAGGTCGTTGCGCTGCTTCAGACCGAGCTTCCGGTAGATCTTCGTGAGGTGCTGCTCGACCGTGCTGACCGTGACGCACAGGTGCTCGGCCATCTCCCGGTTGCTGTGGCCGATGCCGGCGAGCCAGGCCACCCGCCGCTCGGCGGAGCTGAGGACGTCGGCGCTGAGGGTCCCCTCGGGCTCCTCCCACAGGTCGTCGGCGAGTTCCGGCCCGCCGAAGCCCGCCGGGATCTGGTCGCCCGGCAGCAGGAGTTCGAACCCGCAGTACCTGGCCATGTTCCAGGCCCGGCGCACCAGCACGCGTCCCACCTTCGTGTTGCCGAGGGCGTACTGGGTACGGCCGAGTTCGTACAGGCCCATCGCGAGGTCGACGCGGAACGGGGAGTCCTCCAGGAGTCCGACCACGTCCCGCAGGAGGTCGGCCCTGAGGTCGGTCGGCCGGGCCAGCGCGAGGACCCGCAGCGCGGTCGCCCTCCCCCAGGGGGGAGCGGACCCGGCGACCACGGCCTCCGCGCCGCGCACCGCCTCGTCCTTGCGGCCCAGCTGGAGGTTCGCCATCGCGGCCCACGCCTGCCAGGGGCAGACGGGCGAGGCGGGGACACCGAGGCGGCGCTCGATCTCGCCGCACCTGAGGAAGTCGCCGAGCGCCGAGGAGGGGGTGCCGGTCGCCAGCCGGTACAGGCCGCGCGAGTGCAGGTAGAGGCGGCCGAACTCCGACTCGAAGAGGGGGTCGGGCACAGGCGTGCGCAGCGTCGCCTTGGCCTCCTCGAACCTGCCCTGCTGGACCTGGGCGAGGATCAGGACGCTGAGCGGGAGGCCGACGTGGATGCCCCAGTCGGCGGGGTCGGCGAGGCGTCCGGCGTTCAGCGCGTCGACCGCCTGGAGGCAGTGCAGGATCAGCTGCCGGAAGGGGCTCATGGTGCCGTGGCCCTCGTCGGCGAGGCCGTCGCAGGGGATGTCCGGGAGGGTGAGGCAGACGCGGCGCAGGAGCCGGGTCGTGAAGCGGGCGACGTCCACGACCCAGTTCGACTGGTCGGCGTCGAGGAAGTAGGAGCGGATCACCTCCCTGCTCGGGAGGCCCGTCCGCGCGTCCTCGACGACGCTGTCGCAGGCGTCGCCCGACCACAGGGCGAGGTCCACGGCGGCGCTCGACTGCCCGGAGGGGCCGGAGAGGTCCGGCCGGCCCCGGACCCGGTCGAGTTCTTCGCGGTCGGGTTCGCCGAGGAGGCCGAGGATCTCCTCGGCCGTGCCGCGGTGGCCGCTCCAGGTGAGCATCGCGGAGACCGCGGAGACGCTCTGGCCCGACAGCCGCCCCTGCCGGGCGTGGGCGACCAGGTCCGGCAGGTGGCTCAGGGCCGCGGAGACGTCCACCCGCCAGGTGGCGCAGGCGAGTTCCACGAGCACCTCGGCCTGCTCGTCCGCGCCGGAGGCGAAGTCGTACGCGAGGTCCAGGCAGCGCACCGCCTCGGTCCAGCGGCTCTCGGCCTGGGCGTGCCGTGCGGCGTCCCGCAGCACCGACCGCTCCCACGGCTGTGCCCCGGCCTCGGCGGCGACCAGGCAGCGAGTTCACGCACCGCTTCCTCCGCCGTGCCGGGCAGCTCCAGCAGGGTCCCGCGCAGCGCGGGCACGCTCTCCAGGAGTGCGGCCAGCAGGGTGCCCCGGACGCCGCTCCAGTCGTAGCCCTCGACGAGCGAGGGGGCCAGCAGCCTCGTCTTGCTGCTCATCCACTCCTGGAAGGACTCCGACAGCGCCGGTCGGCGGCGAAGTCCTCACCCATCGGGAGCCCGAAGAGGCGCTCGTAAGACCGGTTCGCCGGTGCAGGATGCCCCGGGAGACCTCGTCGATCCGCGCCTGCGCGCTGCCGAGGTCCAGGGACGACACCAGCCCCGACGCGTGGCCCTCCCGGAGCGCCTCGGAGAGCACGGTGCCGAGGAACCTGCCGTCGGGCACCCCGTGCCGGGACAGCAGCCTCAGCAGCCGGTGCAGCGCGTCCGCGTCGGCCCCCACCCGCTCCGCCGCCCGCGCCGCGGACAGTGCCTCGCCCGCCAGCAGGTCGGGCAGCCGCAGCGTCACCGCGGCGCGGATCGCCCACGGAGTGACGGTGTCGGTCTTGGCCAGCAGCCGAGTGACGAGAGCCTCAGCGGTCTCCTCCCGGAACTCGACGGCCACACCGTACGGCCCGACGCCCCGGAACCCCTCGCCCATCACCACCGGACCGCCTCCGCCCTGCCCCCTCCACGTCCCCGACCCGCACGGTCAGCACCCCGGCGTCCAGCGGCACGGCCACCGTGACACCCTCCGGCGCGACCACCACCGTCCCCTCCTCGGGCCGGAACACGACCTCCCCCGGCAGATACCACTCCCAGAACGAGGCGTCCCCCTCACCCTGCGCCGCCGCCAAGCGCCCAGTCCGGTCATTCGTGATCGACATTGCCTCTCCTCGGTGATGTCACGCCCCGACGACTGCGGAGCCAGGTCCTTCGACCGACGCATCGATCATGTGGCGGCAGGCCTCAGAACCGGCTCGGAGAGGGCTCGGAACACCTGACTCCGAAACTGTTCCCCCCCTTGCGCCGCCCGGACGGCGGGGGCGAGACCCGTGTCGTGTTCGGGTTACTCAGGGCGGTGGCGCAGAGCGCCGCGAGCCGCATGCTCGCCGACTGCCCGGTCAGAAGCGGATGGCCGAGCGGTCGCTGCCCTCAGCCGTTGTACGCCCTACGCAGGTGCCAGGAGACATCAGCGACGTCCGTGAGCCCGTTGCGCTGCACGGAGAGGACTTCGGTACGCAATCGACATGGTCCGCGTACACCTCCCGGGCGCCCAACTCGCCGACGGAGGACCGAAGCTCCGTCGCCCTTCTCCACCGGCCCTCTCCTACCGGCTCTCCGACTGTCGCCGGGTGTGCAGAGAGCTTGCCTGCTCGCAGAGTTCGCCGAGTTCGCGGTCCGGGAGCATCAGAGCACCATCCTGCATGGCAGCCACCGGAGGGGTCGATCATCCACGACGGCCAATTCACCCGCCGCCGACACCCTGCACCAGCTGGCACCCCAGGGCGAAGCCCTCCAACCCCGGGGAAGTTCGACGGCAGGCCTCGCCCCGACTGCCTGTACGCGGAGATCTTCAACCGCTGGGTCTCCCGCACCCGCGACCACACCAACACCGACCTCACCAGCACGGCCCCGGAAGGGTTCACGCACCGCGATCTCAACGGCGTCGGGCTGATGTGCACTTCGCCGCGTACTTCTCCTTGAACGAGCTCGTTTGCCGAGTTCCTCGGGTGCGAGCGCCACCTCCATATGCTCAAACGCACGAGACCCGAGACGGGGCGAGTCGTAGTCAGGCATCCCGCCGGACATCCGGCCTAACCACCTGGGCATCACCCGTCACTCCGGCTCCCGACAGCCGTTGTGCCGATCATGGCAAATCATCGCCTTCCCGACCCCATGCCGGACCCATCGAACAACCCCTACCAGACCTGGGCACCACCGGCCAACTCGGTCCACCTCACTACGTACCCCTCCAACCTATTCACCCAGCACGGCAATTGGTTCGGCTGGATGCCCGCCTCCACTCTGGCGCACCTGGCGGAGTTGCCCGACGCCGCTGTGACGCTCAACAGCCGGAGGGGTTTCCTGCACGACAGCACGCAGAACGAACACCTGGCTGACCTGGTACGCCACTGTCCCGAGGACGTCGGTGTCGCGGGCGAAGCCATCGTGCTCTGGGCCGACCACGTCACCCCCATCCCCCGACCCGACGGCCGGGTCACCCTCCAGCTCCACGCACCACAGTGCGTGAACGGTTTCCAGACCCTGGCCGTCATCGCCCGCCTCAACCGCGAACGGGATCTGCCTCCGAGGCATCTCGACCGTGCCCGTCCGCGCATCGAGATCCACACCGGCTCCGCTGCGGACCTGGCCCGGCTCAAGCGCCTCTTCCACGAATCCTCGCTCTACATGAACCCGGCCTGCCCACAGGACAACCTGTCGCTGTGCAATGAACTTCCGCGTATCCGTGAGGAGTACAAGAAAGAGGACATCACCGTCGACTGGCGCCGGGGCATCGTCACCGGCCCCCACGCCGCCGGACACGGCATCACCACGATCTTCCGCTCCCTCGCCTGCTTCCACCCGTCGAACACCTCTGCTCTGGCACACCAGGTCGCCACGGAGGAGGGCCTTTCCACGGTGTGGTCGAACATCCTCGGCCCTGCCTACCGCTCCCTCATCAACGAAGGAGTACACGCCTTCGGCATCCAACGGGCCGTCGAGTCCTACGACATCGCCCGGCGGGAACTCTCCGGACTCAACAACTCTGCCCTCATGGGCCACAAGCTACTGATCAAATACGTCACCGGCCTCATCGTGTGGGTCTCAGCCCGCCGCCTCCCCCTGACGGAGATGCATGCGGACCCCAACAGCCTGTACGGCTGGCACACCGACGCCCACGCCGACGCATTCCGGCGCATCGTACGGACCGCGGCCATCGACGTCATCGACGCATACGTGACGCTGTACCCGAAACAGGCGGGACAGCGACGATGGAACTACCAAGGGAACGCCGACACCCACGGCACGTGGCAGGCCATCGCCGACCACCTGCACCGCACCAGGAAGCTGTAACCTGACGCCCGTTGCTTCAACAGCCCTCCTCCGGTTGACCGTTCCGGGAGAGGGCTGACACCCGACCCTCAGGATCGACTCTTCGCGCTGAAGGCGACGCATACGAAGATCACTCGAGTACCTGCCCGTACCTACGTGCATGAACTCGCCAATACTGAGCATCCAACTCCCGTGCCCGATCGGGCAAAGGGTCGTCACCATCGTTCGCATCCTCGTCAGCCAAGGTCTCGCCGACCGCATCCGGGTGATGGTGCACCAGAGTTCGACCGACCGCAGCAACGCTACGGGGGCTCCGGGCCACCGCGCTGGTCGCTTACACAGCGCTCGCCGTCCCGCCATCTGAGCCGGCGCCCGTCCGGCATCCCGCGCAGGCAATACCGCGGCCCTGACGCCTCGGCACCCCGAGCGGCGCCCGAGGCTACAGAACTGCAAAAGACAGTCCCCGGGGAAGTGGCCACAGCACTCAGCACGGCGCCTTCGACGACAACCTGAACTGCGGGGCGCCCTACAAGATCCGGTGCGCAGCCGGTGACAAGTACCGGTCCGGGAGTCCAGCAATCGCTTCGACCTCTCCGAGCCACAACTAGGGCCTGAACTGGCAGTCGAAACCCAGGAGCGCGGGCCTGGCCGAGCCGACGGTGCCGGCGAGTACCGAATCGCCGGACGCGATCTTCCTGAGCATGCGGGACAGCGGCTCACCTGCCGCCGTGCTCCCGTCACGCGACGGGGTGCCCCCTACGGGATCCGGGGCCAGAGGACGAGGCCGCGGACGCGGAATTGCATGATGCGGTAGGGCCATCCCTCCCCGGTGTTCCACTGGCTCACCGACAAATAAAGGCCGTCGGGCGTCGACCCGGAGATGATGTAGCCGCCGTGCATCTGTGCCACGTAGGTGTTGTCCTCGGGGCCCAGGCCGCCCCTGAATCGTCCGACCGCCAGATCTCGGTGCGCACCACGTTGCCGAGCCCCTTGTTGACCATGACGTGCAGGTACATAGTGTCGCCCAGGGTGATCACGTCGGACGGCAGGACAGCGGAGCACTCGGGGTTGTCGTGGTCGTAGGGCCACAGCTGCCAGGCGTTCCGTCCGCCCACCGCCCCGGTCCAGACGACCGGCCGGGACGGTCGAGGCGCCCGTACAGCGCCACGGGCGAACGCCACCACCCGCCGCCAGCTCTGACCTCCTCGAAGGTGTCGCCGAAGACGAACAGGAGCTGGCCGTCCGGCGTCCGCGCGGGTACGCCCAGGTCGGTGGCCTCCATGCGGAACCGGGTGGCGGGACGGAGGGCCGGTGAGGTCGGCGGCCTTGGAGACACGAAGGGGGACGGAGCGGCGAGAGGGGCCTCGGTGCCGCGGGGTGCCGGCGCGCATGGCGGCGGCACCCCGCGGCGTCGGTGCGGGCGGTGTCGTCAGCAGCCGTCGAGGTACGCCGAGTGGATCCAGACGCCGGTGCGCCCGTTCACCAGGTCTCCCTTGACCCAGTCGCCCACCGTGTCGAGGTAGACGAGCTCCTGGCCCCGGTTCACCTGGCCCAGGACCTGGTACTCGGGGCCGGGGCCGCCGCGGAAGTTGACGCCGTTGTCGTTGACGGTGCAGACGAACGCCTGCCGCACGGCGTGGGAGGGGGCGGCGGACCCGGCCGCCTGACCGGTCTGCGCGAGGGGGCCGGCGACCAGCGCGATCCCGCTGATCACGAGGGACGCGGCCAGCATTCGCTTCTTCATGGGATTCCTCTTTCCGTTCGTCGTCCGGTCCTCGGTGCGGGACCCGACGCACCTTTTGTAGCCGCTAATCTGTTGTTCGAGGCCGGTCGGCCGAGGGTGAACAAACGGATGCCGAACAATCCGCTGGGCCGGGGAAAGGGTGGGCGTGTGCCACGGGGAGAGAGCCCGCTGGACCCGGACGGCGGTCCGCTGTTCGAATTCGCGGCGCGTTTACGGAAACTGCGGGAACAGGCCGGCCGTCCCACCTACCGGGAGCTCGCGCGGACCACGCACTACGGGATCGCGACGCTCTCCTCGGCCGCGGCCGGACGTCAACTGCCCAGCCTGGCCGTCACTCTCGCCTATGTCCGGGCCTGCGGCGGCGACGAGCGGGAATGGAGGCTGATCTGGCAGCGGACGGCCGACGCGTGTACGGGCACGGAGGACCGGAAGCAGACGGACACCAAGGCGCCCTATGTCGGTCTGGCCGCTTTCGGGGAGACCGACGCCGGTTTTTTCTTCGGCCGCGAGAAAATCACCGGAAAACTCGTCGAACATCTGAAGGAAAAGCGGCTTCTCGTTCTGTTCGGGGCCTCGGGGTCCGGAAAGTCGTCGCTGCTGCGCGCGGGTGTGATCCCCGCATTTCCCGGTGTTTCCTCGCTGGTTCTCACACCCGGCGCGCATCCGCTGGAGGAATGCGCCGTCCGGCTCGCGGCCCGCGCCGACACCGGTTCCGGCCCGGTGCGCGCCGGCCTCGCGGACGACCCGGGCACCTTCCACCGGACGGTGCGGCGGATCCTCGCCCGGCAGCAGGAGGCGGGCTCGGCGGCGGACGGACTGCTCGTCGTCGTGGACCAGTTCGAGGAGGTGTTCACGCTCTGCCGCGACGCGCGGGAACGGGAGCGGTTCGTCGCCGCGCTCCTGCACGCGGCGCAGGTTCCCGACAGCCGTACGCGGGTCGCCATCGCCGTGCGGTCCGACTTCTACACGCACTGCACGCGGCTGCCCGGTCTCGTCGACGCCCTGCCCCACGCCCACCATCCCGTCGGCCCGATGACCGCCGAGGAGCTGCGGGCGGCGATCGTCCAGCCCGCCGCCCGCGCCCGGCTCACCGTGGAGAGCGCCCTGCTGGCCACGGTCACGGCGGACGCCCACGGCCGGCCGGGAGCGCTGCCCCTGCTGTCGCACGCGCTGCTGGAGACCTGGAAGCGGCGGCGGGGCAACGCGCTGACGCTGGCCGGCTACCGCGCGGCGGGCGGCTTCGAGGGGGCGCTCACCCAGACCGCCGAGGAGTTCCACCGCTCCCTGGGCGAGGGCCGCCGGCAGGCCGCGCGGCGGCTGTTCCTGCGGCTCGTCGCGCTGGGCGAGGGCACCGAGGACACCAAGCGCCGGGTACCGCGTCGGGAACTCGACGGCGGTCCGGACACCGCGTTCGTCCTCGAACAGGCGACCAGGGCCCGGCTGCTGACCGCCGACGGCGACCATGTGGAGATCGCCCACGAGGCGCTGATCCGCTGCTGGCCCCGGCTCGGCGGCTGGCTGGAGGAGGACCGCGCCCAGGAGCGCCTGCACCGCGCGCTCACCGAGGCCACCACGCTCTGGGAGTCCCTGGACCACGACCCCGACACCCTGTACCGCGGGGTACGCCTCGCCGCCGCGAAGGACCTCCCGCCCGAGGTGCTGACCGCTCGGGAACGCGCCTTCCTCGACGCCGGCGAGGCGGCGGCCCAGCGGGAGCACCGGCGGGACCGCCGCCGCCTGGGCCGGCTGCGCCTCCTGGTCGGGGCCCTGGCCGCGCTGCTCGTGTGTGCCGTGGCCGCCGCCGGTCTCGCCGTACGGGCCCAGGGCACCGTGACCCGGCAGCGCGACGAGGCGGTGGCTCTGCGGGCCGCCGACGAGTCCGTACGCCTCAGCCTGCGCGATCCGTCCCTGGCCGCCCAGCTCGCGCTGGCCGCCTACCGCCGCACCCCGCAGGACCGCACGCGGGACGCCCTGCTCACCACCCTGTCCGTCGCGTCACTCGGCACCGGACCGGCAGGCCACCACCTCGCCGGACGCGCACCGGCCGGTCCCCCACCTGCTCCGTCCACACCCGTCGGCCTCACACCGGCCGTGACCGCCGACGGCCGTACGCTGGCCATGGCCGACGGCCCGCGCCTCGTCCTGTGGGACATGCGGGACCCCCGCCACCCCCGCCGCCTCGGCACGGAAACCGGCGACGGCGTCGGCCTGAACGCGGTCGAGTTCACCCCGGACGGCACCACGCTGGTCGGCGCGGATGCCAACCGTATGCTCCGGCTGTGGGACGTGAGCGATCCGCGCCACCCCACGCTGCTGTCGAAGCGGCCCACGCGGCACACCGACTCGGTCTACTCCGTCGCGGTGAGCCCGGACGGCCGTACGGCCGCCACCAGCGGCTACGACGACACCGTCCGCCTCTGGGACCTCACCGACCCGGCACACCCCGGCGCGCTCGGCAGGCTCACCGGGCACCGGGGCAACGTCAAGCCCGTGGCCTTCAGCCCCGACGGCAGGACCCTGGCCTCGGGCTCGGACGACCGCACCGTCCGCGTCTGGGACGTGACCGACCCGCGACACGCCTCCCCCGTCGCCGTCCTCACGGGGCACCGGGACTTCGTGGACGCCCTCGCCTACAGCCCGGACGGCCGCACCCTGCTGAGCGGGAGCGACGACCACACGGCGAAGCTGTGGGACATCGGCGGGCTCCCCCGCCACCGTGAGCTGGGCGAACTGGCGGGCCACGCCGACATCGTCACCGGCGTGGCCTTCGCCTCCCACGGCCGCACGGCGGTGACCGTCGGCATCGACGGCGTGGTGAACGTCTGGGACGTGACCGACCGCGCGCGCCCCGCCCCTGTGGCCCACCTCACCAACCCTCGCGGGACGGTGAAGGAGGTGCGCCGGCTCGCGGCGGACGGCACGTTCCTCACCGTGACCGCCCACCGCAGCGTCCAGGTCTGGTACACCGACGTCGACCGGGTGCTCGCCCACGCCTGCGACCGGGTCCGCGGCACCATCAGCCGCGCCCAGTGGGCCCACCACTTCCCCCGCCTCGACTACGCCCCGCCCTGCCCGCGCCGAACGGCACTCGGTGTCGGCCAGCCCTCGTCGGGCCGTTCGAGGGAGACCGCGGGGAGCCTGCGGGCCAGCCGTGCGGGCAGCCACCAGGCGCGTTCGCCGAGCATCTGCATCACGGCGGGGACGATGAGGCAGCGGATGACCACGGCGTCCAGGAGGATCGCGACGGCGAGGCCGAGTCCGAACTGCTGGAGCATGCGTTCGGGGCTGAGGACGAAGGCGCCGAAGACGACCATCATGATGGCCGCGGCGGCGGTGATGACCTTGCCGGTGGAGGCGAGCCCTTCGCGTACGGACCGTGCGGGGTCCTTGGTACGGGTCCACTCCTCGTGGATACGGGAGACGAGGAAGACCTCGTAGTCCATGGACAGGCCGAAGACGATCGCGAAGATCAGCGCGGGGATGAAGGCCTCGACGGGGCCCGGCTGCACACCGAACCAGCCGTGCTGGAACACCAGGGTGATCACGCCGAGCGCGGCGGAGATCGACAGCAGGTTCAAGGCGGCGGCCTTGACGGGGATCCACACGGACCGGAAGACCAGCAGGAGCAGCAGCGAGGAGACCCCGACGACGACGGCCACGAACAGGGGCAGCCGGCCGGCGAGTGTCTCGGAGACGTCCTGGGAGGCGGCGGTGGCGCCGCCGACCAGCACCTCGGCGCCGGTGGCGTGTTCGAGGGGCGGGGCGACGTCGTCGCGCAGCCGGTGGACGAGGTCCACGGTCCCCTCGCTCTGCGGCGAGGTCGTCGGGTAGACGAAGACGGTGGACAGGGCGCCGTCCCCGGACGGCAGCGCGGGGCTGGCGGCGGCGACGCCGTCGGTGGCGGCGAGCCGGGCGCGGACGGTCCGGCCGGCGTCCCGGTCCCCCTTCACCAGGACGATGAGCGGACCGTTGAAGCCGGGCCCGAAGCCTTCGGCGAGGAGGTCGTAGGCGTGCCGGGACGTGGTCTCGGCGGGGTCGTTGCCGGAGTCGGCGAACCCCAGGCGCATCCCCAGCGCGGGCGCGGACAGGGCGAGGAGCGCGAGGACGCCGACGAGGAGGGTCGGCACCGGACGGCGCTGTACGGCGCGGGCCATGGCGCGCCAGCGGTTGCCCTCGGTCCTGCCCTTGCCGGTGTTCCTGTCCCGCTGCTTGAGGACGTGGCGCTGGATGCGCCCGCCGCACAGGGAGAGGAGGGCGGGGAGCAGGACGAGGGAGGCGGCCAGGGTGATCAGGACGGTGATGGCCACCGCGAGGGCGATGCCCTGGAGGGAGCCGAGGCCGAGGGCGACCAGGCCCAGCAGCGCGACGATGACCGTGCAGCCGGCGAAGAAGACCGTGCGTCCCGCGGAGTCGAGGGCTTTGCGGCCGGCCTCGGCGGGCGGGGCTCCGGCGAGGAGTTCGTGGCGGTAGCGGTAGAAGATCAGCAGGGCGTAGTCGACGCCGACCCCGAGGCCGACGAGCATCAGGATCGGCGGAGTGAAGTCGGCGACGGTGAACAGGTGGGAGGCCAGCGCGGTCAGGCCGATGGCGCCGCCGACCGCGAACAGGGCGGTGACCAGCGGCAGCGACGCCGCGAGCAGGGAGCCGAACAGCAGCACGAGGATGACCAGGGCGGCGACGATCCCGGCGAGTTCGGCGGTCGGTGCCGCCTTGTCCTCGGCGTTGCGGGCGGCCTCGCCGCCCACCTCGACCTGGAGGTGCGCGGTGGCGATGCTCTGTGCGACGTCGATGATCCGGGCGACGTCCGCCTTGGGGACGTCCTCCGTCTTGCCGTCCAGCGTGACGGTCGCGTAGGCGATCGTGCCGTCCTCGGAGACGGCCGAGGCGTCGGTGAAGGGGCTGCGTACGTCGGCGACGCCCGGCAACCGCTCCACCTCGGCCAGCATGGGGGCGACGCTCCGCTCCGCCTTCTCGATGCCGGCGGTGTCCTTGAGGACGATGTCGACGCTGTCGCCGGCCTGGTCGCTGCCGTGTTTCTTCAACAGGTCGGTGGCCGCCTGGGAGTCGGTGCCCGGCAGCGTGAAGTCGTTGCGGTACGCGGAGCCGGCCGCGGTGGAGCCCAGCGTGATGGCGGCCACGACGGCCACCCAGAGCAGGAGGGCGGTCCAGCGATGGCGCTGCGCCCAGCCGGCCAGCGCGCCGAACCGTCCGTCGGGCGGGGACGTGCGGTCCTGCGGCAGTGGGGTGGTGCGGGGCGGAGAGGACACGATGCCTACCTCGAATTCGACCGGTGACGACGGGACGCCTCGATCCTGGGCGAGCGCCCGGGACCCGGTCGTCGGCCCACGGCAGACAGCCGGCCTGCTCCGGTGGCGGGGGGTGAACTCCCCGCCGTACACCCGTGGTTGTACGTCCAGGCCGCCGCGTACCTCTCCGGGAGGCACTCTCGGAACCGATCCGGGCAACCCTGCGGGGTCCGCTCGTGGCGCGGGCAGAATGAGGCCATGCCGTCTCTCGATGCGACCCGTGTCCGCCTGCCGTCAGGTCCGCGTGCCGACGTGGCGCTCGCCGGGGTCGTCCTGGTGCTGGCGGGGGTGGCCGAGGGGCAGCGGCTGGGGCCTGACTGGTCCGCGACGCCCTCCGTGCTCGTCTCCTGGCTGCTGGCGGCGGCGGTGTGCGCGGCGCTGCCGCTGCGTCGGCGTCGTCCGGTGGCGGTGGGGTGGTTCACGGTGGCCGGCACCGGCGTCTACCACGCGACGAGCACGGTCGACGGCCCGCTCGTCGTGGTCCCGGTCGCCGCGTTGTACGCGCTGGCGGCCGGGGGGCGGATCAGGGAGCCGGTCGCCATGGCGGCGGTGATGGTCCTCGGGGTGGGGGCGGGGGCCCTGGCCGGCACGGGCGACCTGACCGGTACGGCGGCGTTCATGCTGGCGGGCTGGCTGGTGGCGGTGGTGGCGCTGGGCGCGATGCGGCACGGCCGGGTCGCCTACGCGGAGGAGGAGGCCAGGCTGCGGGCCACGCGGGAGCGGCTGCGCATCGCGCGGGAGGTGCACGACGTGATCGGCCACACCATGTCGATGATCCACGTCCAGGCGTCGTCCGCCCTGCACCGGCTGCCCAAGGACCCCGGCCTCGCCGAGGAGGCGCTGGCGGCGATCAAGCAGGGCAGCAAGGAGGGGCTGCGGGAACTGCGGGCCACCCTCGGAGTGCTTCGCCAGGTCGACGAGGAGGCGCCGACCGCTCCCGCGCCGGGGCTGGCCCGGATCGGCGACCTGGTCGCTTCGGCCTCCCGCGCGGGGATGGACGTACGCGTCGAGCGCACCGGCTCCGTCGCCGCCCTGCCGGCGGCGGTGGATCTCGCCGCCTACCGGATCGTGCAGGAGTCGCTGACCAACGCGGTCCGGCACAGCGGTGCGCGGCACGTCGTCGTCCGGCTCGATCGCGGGGAGCGGGAGCTGACGGTCGGTGTCCGGGACGACGGGAAGGGCGCGGTCGGGCACACGGCGGGCAGCGGGACAGCGGGCATGACGGACCGCGCGCGGGCGCTGGGTGGCACGCTGGACGCCGGGCCCGGCGAGGAGGGCGGATTCACCGTCGTGGCCCGGCTGCCGTTCGGCGGCCGGCGGAGCAGCCGATGATCAGGATCGTGCTGGCGGACGACCAGCGTCTCGTGCGGGCGGGCATCCGCGGCATCCTCGACGACGAGGACGACTTCCAGGTGGTCGCCGAGGCCGCCGACGGGCACGCCGCGCTCTCCGCCTGCCGCGAACTGCGCCCCGACGTCGTGCTGATGGACATCCGCATGCCCGGCATGGACGGCCTGGAGGCCGCCCGCCGCATCGCCGCCGACGAGCGGCTGACGTCGGTGAAGGTGGTCATGCTGACGACGTTCGACCTCGACGAGTACGTGTACGGCGCGCTGCGCGCGGGCGCCGCGGGGTTCCTCGTCAAGGACACCGAGCCGGCGGAGCTCCTGCACGCGGTGCGGGTCGCGACGCGCGGCGACGCGCTGATCAGCCCCTCCGTGACCCGGCGCCTCATCGCCGAGTTCGCCGGCCGCCCCGACCCCGCCCGCCGCCCCGACCCGCGCCTGGACATCCTGACCGGCCGTGAGCGCGAGGTCATGGCACTGATCGCCGCCGGCCGCACCAACGCCGAGATCGCCGCCCGCCTCGTGGTCTCCCCACTGACCGCCAAGACCCATGTCAGCCGCATCATGGCCAAACTCGGCGCCCGGGACCGGTCGCAGGTCGTGGTGATGGCCTACGAGTACGGCATGGTCACCCCCGGCCACCTCACGGACTGACCCCCGGTCACGTACGCCACAGCAGCCAGGTGTCGCCGTCGCAGTCTTCCTGGAGCGCCTGTTCCCCGTCGCCGCTGCCGGCGGGCAGGGCGACGCATTTACCGCTGTTGCGGCTGACCAGTTTCCATCCGTGCCGGGCGGTGTCGTAGCGGAAGCTCCAGAACTGGTCGGGGCGCCCGTCGCAGTCGCTCTGGATGAGACCCGCGGCGGCGATGGGGTTCCCCGGGGGCGGAGACAGGCACATGCGGCTGTCGACGTTGGTCAGGCGGAACAGCCCGGCAGGCAGCGGGGGCGGTGACGCCGGGGGCGTCGCGCTGCCCGGTGCCGGAGCCGACGACGACGGTGTCCCGCTCGGCGGTGGGGCGGCGGAGGGCGGTGACGGCACGGTGAGGACGGTGACCAGGATGCCGACCAGCGGAATCACGATGCCGACCAGCCACCAGGCCCACCTGGGTGGCTGCTGGGGCGGACGCGCGGTCGGCGCGCCCCCTGTACCCCCTTCCCTGCGACGTCTGCGGCACCCGTTGCTCCCCCCGCGAGCGTGTCCCCTGTGCACGAGCCGATACCACTGTCGCGCACTATGCAGCACACCCACGGAACGGGACCAGCCGGATCCCGGCCGCTGTGCAGCTCACCGGCGGGCCGGCTCCGCGTGGCCGCGGTCGCCGTCAGAGGGTCGAGCGCAGGTGGCTGACGGTGACGAAGTGGTAGCCGCGGGCCGTGAGGGTGCGCAGGATGTCGGGGATCGCGGCGACCGAGGTGGGGTGGATGTCGTGCATGAGGACGACCTTGTTGCGCCCGGCCTTGTCGATGACGGTCCGGGCGACCTTGGTGGCGTCGCGGTACTTCCAGTCCTCGGTGTCGATGTCCCACAGGACGGGCGAGAGCGTGGTCGCGGACTTGACCCTGCTGTTGACGGCGCCGTAGGGCGGGCGGAAGAGGGTGGGCTCCTTGCCGGTGGCGGCCTTGATCGCGGCGTTGGTGCGGCCCAGCTGGGAGGCGACTTGCTGCTCGGTGAGCCGGGTGAGGTCGGGGTGGTTCCAGGAGTGGTTGCCGACCTCGTGGCCGGCGCGGGCCTCGGCGTGGACCAGGTCGGGGTGGGCGGCGACGTTCTGGCCGACGACGAAGAAGGTGGCGCGTGCCTTGTAGTGCGCGAGGTAGGTGAGCAGGGTCCCGGTCTCCGGCACGGCGGGCCCGTCGTCGAAGGTCAGCGCGAGGCACTTCACCTTCGCGCAGTCGGTGTCGTCGTCGCCGGACGCGGTGTGGGTGGGCACCGGCGGCTCGGGCGTGTGTGTGGCGCCCAGGTCGAGCGGGCCGCTGGGCGTGACGGTCTGCCGCTGGGCGCGCGCGCCGAACGCGGACAGCCAGGGCGTGACCGTCTCCTTGGGGAGCACCACCACGTAGCTTCCGGCGGCCGGGGCGCCCACGTCGCCGCGGTCGAAGCCGATCCGCAGCGCACCGGCCGCGGTGAACTCCATGTCGTCCAGGACCGCTTCGAGGGAGGCCGGGTCGGTGAGCGCGGTCTCGTCGACGCCTTCGCGCCCCGTGAGCCGCTTCCTCACCTCGGTCAGGAAGGCGCCCCGTGAGCCGTCCGCGACGAGCCCGAGGGCCGTCCGGTGGGCGCGGGCCTCGCCGTCGTACCAGTACGTCGTGCTCGACAGCCCGGACCCGGCGGCCCCGGTGTCGTGGGTGGTGAGCCGGACGCCGAGGACGTCGCCCGAGGCGGCCAGGAAGTGGTGGCTGATGTTGAACTCGGGGGTTTCCCGGCCGGCCGTGCAGCCGGTGGAGCGGAACGTGGCGAGGCGCTGCTCGACGTACTTCTTCATCGCGGCCGTCATCGCCTCGGCGCCCGGTACCGCCGGGTAGCTCGTCGCGAAGGCGCAGGAGAGCTGCTCGCTGCTGTCGCCGACGATCTTCAGCCCTTCGATCGCCGACGGATCGACGCCGCGGGCGGGAGCGGCCGGGGAGGTGGATGCCTCCGTGGGCAGCGCCGAGTCCCGGGCACCGGAGGGATCGGACGAGCAGGCCGCCGTGAGGCCGAGAGCGCCCGCCAGCAGGAGCGACGGGAGGACGGAGTGAGTGCGCATGGGCACGACTGTGCAGGTCACAGCCATTTTTCAGCGACCCTCACCGCCCCTGTGAAAAAATATTCCGCTACGGGCGGGGGCACAGTTCGCGGTAGGGCGCGTCGGGTACGTACGTCCGCCACCGCGCCGCGCTCAGCCCGCCGCCCGTGCGCTCGCAGACGGTGCGCACGGCCTGTCGCGGGTCGAGGGTCAGATGCCACAGCGGGACGTGGGGGCCCGCGGCGTGGAGGGTGGCGCTGTCCGGGGTGAAGGCGAGGGAGCGGATCTCGTCGCCGGGTGAGGGCAGGCCGGTGCCGAGGGGCTGTCCTCCCCCGGTGTCCCACAGCCGCAGGGTTCCGTCGGCGCCGCCGACGGCGAGTGTGCGGCCGTCGGCGGAGAAGGCGAGTGCCTCGACCGCTTCCGGTTCGCCCTGGGTGACGGTGTCCGCGGTCCCGGTCAGCGCGCCCGTGCGGTCGCGCAGGCGGCCGTCCCAGAAGGTGACGTGGCCGGTCTTGTCGCCGACGGCCAGCCGGGTGCCGTCCGGGCTGAACGCGAGGGCGGTCACCTCGCGGCCGTCGGCGAGCGCGCGCCCGGTGACCTTCCCGGTGCGCGGGTCGGCGTACCGGTCGTCGGAGCCGACGGCCAGGTCTCCGTCCGGCCGCACGGCCAGCGTCCGGCCGGTGAGGCCGCGCAGGGTGCCCGTCCGCCGACGGGTTCGGGTGTCCCACGTCTCCGTCGTGCCGTCGGCGCGGGCGACGAGCAGGGTACGGCCGCCGGGGCCCGGGGCGAGCGCGGTCGGGGTGCGGTCGGCGGCGCCGGAGGTGTCCAGGACCGTACGGGGCTTGCGGGCGCGGACGTCCCACACGGTGAGGCGCAGGCGCAGGGTGCCGTGCGCGGAGAACGTGTCGGCGACGGCCAGGGCCGTGCCGTCCGGGCTGAAGGCCAGGAGCGGAACCTCGCCGGCCAGGGTGCCGAGGCGGGTGCTGGCGAGGGTCGCGCGGGTGCGTGTCGAGAGCAGGTCGAAGCGGTAGCCGCCGCCGGAGCGGGTGAGGGTGGCCAGCGTGGCGCCGTCGGGGCCGAGCACTCCGGCGTCGGTGGCGGTGCTGTGCCAGGGCTCGCTGAGGAAGTCGGCCAGGTCGAGGGTGTGGACGGTGGCGCCGTCCAGGTAGCGCAGCATATGCCGTCGGCCCGGGTCCCAGGTCAGCCCGTCCGTGCCGGCGCCGGACAGGGGCTGGCGGAACACCTGGGTGCCGCCGGTGGCCAGGCGCCACACGGCCAGCGCCTGCCCGTCGGACGTGACGAGGAACTCCCCGTCCGGGGAGAGCGCGGCCTCGGTGAAGCCGGCGTCGCCGGCGCTCGCGAACTCGTCGAGCGTGCGTCCGGTGCGCACGTCCCAGACCCGGGCCGTCGTGCCGGAGACGGCGGCCAGCCGGGTGCCGTCCGCGCTGAAGCGGAGCAGGCGGGTGCCGCCGTCCGCTCCCGAGCCGGTGCCGCACAGGGTGCTGTCCGCTTTCTCCCACTCGCCCGGCAGGCGCTTGGCGTGGGCGGTGTCCCACAGCTGGAGGGGGCCGTCGGCGGGGCACAGGGCGAGCAGCCGGCCGCCGGGGCCGACGGCCGCCGTGGAGAGGGCGCGGGTGAGGCCGGTGGCGAAGAGGGTCCTGCCGTCGGCGGTGCGGTGCAGCCGGACCGTGCCCGGCGCGTCCACCGGCCCGGTGAGGTAGGCGCTCCCGTCGGACGCCCTGGCCCGGAGGGACACGCCGTCCAGGTCACCGGCCGTGTTCCGGGACGGGTTCCACAGCTTCTCGGCGCCGTCCGGCCCGGTGACGTCGAGGTACGGCGAGCCGGGGCCCGCGTCGGCCACCTCGGTGCCGGCCGGCAGGCGGTAGGTGGCGGTGGCCCGGTGACCGGCCACGTCCCACAGGGTCACCGCGGTGCCGTCGACGCTGATCAGGGTCCGGCCGCCGTCGGTGAGGAAACGCCGTACGTCGTCGCTGGAGCGCGGGTCGGTGAAGGCGTCGCGCTGCGGCTGGGCCAGCGCGCCGAGCAGCGCCGAACGGGACTCGGTGAGCGGGGCGATCCGCCAGGCCGCGACCCCGAGGAGGGCGGCGGTCCGGGGGTCGGTGGACCGCAGCCCGTCGGACACGGCGGCCACCCGGCGGGCGGCGGCCTTCGCGGCCTCCTGCCTGCTGACGCGGTCGCGCTCCCAGGCGACCAGGGCGGCGATCAGCGCCAGCACGAGGACGGCGGACAGGCCGACGACCAGGGAACGCGTACGGCGGGCTGCCCGGGCCTCGGCCCGGCGCTCGGTCTCCCGGGCGGCCAGGGAGGCGGTGAGGAAGGCACGCTCGGGGGCGGTGAGGTCGTCGTCGGGGGCGGGGGGTGTGAGGGACGGGCTGGGCAACGCCGGCTCGGGAGCCGCGAGTGAGGCGGTGGGGGACGCGGGTTCAGCGTCGGTGAGGTCGCCGTCCTGCGCCCCGGTCGTGAGGGACGCGCCGCAGCCTTCGTCCGGCTCCCGCCCGAAGAGTTCCTCGGCCCGGGTCAGCCGCTCGCCCCGGTACAGCGCGCCGGGGTCGTGGTCCAGTTCCGTCCAGCCGCGTGCCGCCTCCGCCAGGCTCCGCTGCGCGCGCATCCGGTCCCGGTTCTCCTCGATCCAGCCGGAGAGCCGGGGCCAGCCGGTGATCAGCGCCTCGTGCGCGAGTTCGACCGTGTCGCCGTCCAGGGTGATCAGCCGGGCGTCGGCGAGGTGCTCGAGTACCTCGCTGTCGCCGAGTTCGGCGCGGGAGGCCGGGCGGCGGGTGTCGGCGGTTCCTCCCCCGGGCTCCCGGCTCCGGTCGGGCAGGGGGGACGCCCATCCGGGGGCGATCAGCCGCAGCAGGACGCGCCGTGCGCTGCGGGCCCGGTCCGGGGGCAGTTCGCCGTACACCCGCTCGGCGGTGGCCGCGATCGCGCCCCGTACGCCGCCCGTCTCCTCGTAGGCGGCCAGGGTCAGCAGGCGGGCGCGGCGGCGGCGCCAGGTCTCCAGGAGGGCGTGGGAGAGCATGGGCAGGGCGCCCGGCTGGTCGACGACCTCGTCGATCACGCGTGCGGTGAGGGCGCGTTCCACGTTCAGGCCGGCCGCGGCGGCCGGTCCGGTGATCGCCTCGCGCAGTTCGTCCCGGGTCATGGGGCCGACGAGCAGGCCGGAGCGGGCGACGGCGTCGGCGAGGTCGCGGTGGGCGGCGCAGTGGCCGTAGAAGTCGCCCCGGACGGCGATCACGACCCGCAGGCGGCTGTCCGGGCGGCGGGCGGCGAGGAGCAGGTCGAGGAACCGGTCGCGTTCCGCGCGGTCCGGGCAGAGGGTGAACACCTCCTCGAACTGGTCGACGATCACCCAGGTGTCCAGGTCGCCGTCGCGCGGGACGAGCGCCTCGGCGTGGGCGGAGGCGGGCCGCTCGCCCGGGGTGAGGACGCGGATCACGGCGGGCCGCCGCTCGCCGGCCTCCTGCCGCAGCCGGGGGATCAGCCCGGCCCGCAGCAGTGACGACTTGCCGCTGCCGGACGGTCCGAACACCGCCGCGAACCGCTGCCCGCGCGCCAGCTCGGCCACCTCGGTGACGAGGGCGTCGCGGCCGAAGAACAGGTCGCTGTCGTCCGCCTCGAAGCGGGCCAGCCCCCGGTAGGGCGGGCGTTCGTCCGGCGCGGGCGCCCTGAGCAGCGCGTCCGTCTCCTTCCAGCGGCGTTCCCAGTCGTCCGGGTCGGCGTCCAGCGCCTCGGCGTACGCGCGCACCACGGCGAGGGACGGCAGCTGGTCTCCGGCGGCGGCCTGGGACATGGCGGTGATGGAGTACCCGGCCCGCGCGGCCATCTCCCGGTACGGCGGCTTGCCCGCCCTCGCGCGGAGTTCGCGCAGCTCGTGCGCGAACCGCTGCGCGGGTCCGGCACCGGGGTCGACCGGTTTCTCACGTCGTCCCACGGGTGCCTTTCCGATGTCCGAGGCCGGTCCTGAAGCGGCGGGGCAGGCGCCCAAGCTACGTTTCCGC
Organism: Streptomyces niveiscabiei; assembly: GCF_033794345.1. Lineage (NCBI taxonomy): Bacteria > Bacillati > Actinomycetota > Actinomycetes > Kitasatosporales > Streptomycetaceae > Streptomyces > Streptomyces niveiscabiei. Next base: position 45,524 of record NZ_JARAYJ010000032.1, on the reverse strand, counting down.
CCGATCTCACCGCAATTCGCGGACCCTAGCCCGCGTGCTCGGCATGCCTGCTGATCAGCCCCTCGGCGGTGTTGTCGGCGGAGTCGATGCCGAGGATCTCGGCGCCGTCGAACGCGGCGGTCTCGGCGGCGCGGCGGAACATGGCCTCCTCGTACTCGGTGAGCGCGGTCTCCGGGTCGCCGGGGTGTGCGGCGAGGGATCGGGCGAGTTCGGCGCCGTCCAGCATGGCGAGGTTGGCGCCCTCGCCGTTCGGCGCGGCGAGGTGGGCGGCGTCGCCGAGCAGGGTCGCTCCGGGGACCCTGTCCCACCGGTGCCCGTCCGGCAGGGCGTGGTGGGGGCGCAGGACGGGCGGGGTGTCGGTGTCGGTGATCAGGGCGGTGAGTTCGGGTGCCCAGCCCGTGAACTCGGCCGCGATGCGGGCGGTTGCGGTGGCGGCGTCGGTGAAGTCGATGCCGGTGAACCAGTCCAGGGGCTTGGACAGGGCCACGTACATGTGGAGGGTGTCGCCGCTCTCGCGGTGGGCGAAGATCTCCCGGCCCGGTGAGGGCGCGATCATCATGCCGCCGCCGACGGTCTTCGCGGCGGCCGGGTGCCGGGTGTCGGCGTCGAACAGGTAGGTCTCGACGAAGGACGTGCCCGCGTAGGAGGGGACGGCGCCGGAGAGCAGCGGCCGGACCCTGGACCAGGCGCCGTCCGCGCCGACCAGGAGGTCTGTGACGGTGGTGGTGCCGTCGGCGAAGGTCACCTCGTGGCGGCCCTCGCCGAGGGCGCGGACGTCGGCGGCCCTGTGTCCCCAGCGGACGGTGCCGGGCGGGAGGGAGTCGATCAGCATCTGCCGCAGTTCGCCGCGCATCGCCTCCGGGCGCCCGCCGGTGCCGTCGTCCGCCTGCTCGAACCGGACGGTGCCGTCGGGGTCGAGGACGCGCATCGCCTCGCGTCCTTCGAGCACGATGGCGCGGAACTCGTCCGTCAATGCGGCTGCCTGGAGGGCGAGTTGCCCGTTGTCCTCGTGGATGTCGAGCATTCCGCCCTGCGTGCGCGCCGACGGGGAGGGCTCCGCCTCGAAGACGACGGCGGGGATGCCGTGGACGTGCAGGACGCGGGCCAGGGTGAGTCCGCCCAGTCCGGCGCCGATGATCGTGACGGGTGTGCGCATGGTGGCTCCTTCGGAAGCAGGGCCGCCCGGTGGGTCGCGGGCGGCCGTCTCCGCAACGGTGCCGACCCGGGCCGACAGATCACCGACAGCCCCGACAGGGCTCCGACATGACGCCGACACCGCGGGCCGGGCCGGTCGCTTCGACGCTTCGTGTGTTCCGGACGACTTCTTCATCGGTTCTTCATGAGGTGCCTCCTACGGTTCCGGGTGACAGCGGCCGACGGCGCGAAGGGGCGAGCGGAGCTATGCGGGGACACTGCGGACGGACCGGCCGGTTACGGCTCGTGGGGGCGGCGTCGGGGCTCGTCCTGGCGCTCGCCGCCTGCGGTGGCGGGAGCGGGGACGAGGCCGAGGTCCCGTCGGTGCGGGGGTCGTCCCCGTCCGCGGCGCGGAGCGGCGGCGCGGCGGGCGGGGACGATGTCGCCGAGTACGTGCGCGGGCAGCGGGCCTGGGTGGCGTGCCTGCGTACGGAAGGCGTCGACGTACCGGACCCGGACGCGCAGGGCCAGGTCGACCTGGGGGACGCGGCGGCGCGCAAGGCCGACAGCACGTTCCGGGCGGCGTCGGAGAAGTGCGCGGACGTCAAACCGCCGGTCCCGGAGAGCGTGCTGGAGAAGCTGCGCCCGGAACTGTCCGACCAGCAGAAGGAGACCCAGCGCCGCTACGCCGCCTGTATGCAGACCAAGGGCGCCCCGGACTTCCCCGACCCGGGCCCCGACGGCTACCCCCCGGAGGACGCCCGGTGGAACCAGACGTCGGCCGGCGCCAAGCGGGCGATCCGCGCCTGCGCGCCGGTCATCGGGGACCCGGCCGCCCAGCCGACGACCAAGGGATGAGCGTGGAGCCGGCAGCCGAGCCCGGCTCGGACGTCACGGACGCAACGGCGCCGAGACCCCGTCGCCGTACCGTCCTGGCCGTCGGGGCGGTGGCGGCCGTGACGGCGGCGACCGCCCTGAGCGCGCTGGCACTCGGCGAGACACGGGACGTGCCCGCCCCGGCCGCCTCCGCGTCGCGCGCGGGCGGAACCGTGAGCGTGCTCCGGGAGACGCTGGTCGACCGGAGCACCGTCGACGGGGAACTCGGGTACGGCGCCGAGAGCCCGGTGCTGATCAGGGCGACGGGCACGGTGACCTGGCTGCCGAAGCCGGGGACGACGGTGAAGCGCGGCTCGCAGCTGCTGCGGGTCGACGACCGCCCGGTCGTGCTCCTCTACGGCGACCTGCCGATGTACCGCGAGCTCGGCCCTCCGGCACCGCCACCACCACCGGCCGCGTCCTCCCCCGCACCGGACAGGTCCCCGGCCCCCTCCCCCTCCCCCAGCGCCGCGCCGGCCCCCGTCCACGGCAGGGACATACGCCAGTTGCAGACGAACCTGCGGGCCCTGGGCTACTCGGGCTTCACCGTGAACGGCGTCTACACCTCGGCCACCGCCCGGGCGGTCCGGCGCTGGCAGCGGGATCTCGGGATGGCGGCCACGGGGAAGGTCGGCCTCGGGGACGTCGTGTACGCGTCCGGGCCGGTGCGCGTCTCCGGCGCGAACGTCCGCCTCGGCGCCCCGGTGCAGCAGGAGGCGCTGCGCTCGACGGGGACGGTGCGCCGGGTGACGGTCTCCGTGCCCGTCGAGGAGGGTTCCTGGGCCGTCGAGGGCGCCCAGGTCACCGTGCGGTTGCCCGGCGGGCGCTCGGTGGCGGGCGCGGTGACCGGCGTGGGGCAGCCGACGGCCGGCTCCGAGGCGTCGGGCGGCGCGGAGACCGTGCCGGTGACGATCGGGGTCCGGGACCAGAAGGCGCTGGGCCAGGTGCGCCGGGCCCCGGTGACGGTGACGTACGTCCGCCGGCAGCGGAAGGACGTCCTCGCGGTGCCGGTCGCCGCGCTGGTGGCCCTGGCGGAGGGCGGGTACGGGCTGGAGACCTCGTCCGGCGCGTACGTCCCGGCGCGGACCGGGATGTTCGCGGACGGCAAGGTCGAGGTGAGCGGCCCGCAGATCCGTGCGGGCATGAAGGTGAGGGTGCCGCAGTGACACGGGTCGTGGTGGAGTTCCGGGCCGTCTCCAAGGTGTACCCCGGCGGGGTGACGGCGGTCCGGGAGGTGGATCTCGTGGTGCGTGCCGGTGAGATGGCCGCCGTCGTCGGCCCTTCGGGGTCGGGGAAGTCGAGCCTGCTGCACCTGATGGGCAGCCTGGACCGGCCGTCGGCGGGTCGGGTCCTGGTGGACGGCCACGACATCGCCGCCCTGTCGGACCGGGAGCTGTCCGCGCTGCGGGCCCGGCGTATCGGGTTCGTGTTCCAGCAGTTCCATCTGCCGCTCGGCGTGCCGGTGCTGGACGCGGTGGCCGACGGGCTGCTGTACGCGGGTGTCCCGCTGCGCAGGCGTCGGCGGGCGGCGGCGGAGACGCTGGACAGGGTGGGGCTCGGGCACCGGACCGGGCATCTGCCGCACCAGTTGTCCGGCGGTGAGCGCCAGCGGGTGGCCGTCGCGCGGGCCGTGGTCGGCGAGCCCGCGCTGCTGCTCGCGGACGAGCCCACCGGCAATCTGGACTCGGCGAGCGGCGCGGCCGTCCTGGAGCTGCTGCGGGAGCTGAACGCGGGGGGCACAACCGTCGTCGTCATCACGCACGACCAGAAGATCGCCGCCGCGCTGCCGCGGTGCGTCGAGATGCTGGACGGCCGGGTCGTCGCCGATCGCGCGCCGGGCCGCGCCGGTTCGCGCGAGCGGAGCCCGGCGTGAGCGGGGAGCGGCTGCGGGCGGCCCGGCTGCGGCCGTCGGACCTGCTGCGGCTGGGCGGGACGGGGCTGCGTACCAGGCCGCTGCGGGTCGTCCTGTCCGCGCTGGGGATCGCCATCGGCATCGCGGCGATGATCTCGGTCGTGGGGATCTCCTCGTCCGGGCGGGCGGAGGTGGACCGCAGGCTGGACCGGCTCGGCACCAACCTGCTGCGGGTCGCTCCGGGTCAGGCCCTGGACGGCGGGCAGGCCCGGCTGCCGGCCGAGGCTGTGGCGATGATCCGCAGGATTCCGCCGGTACGGCAGGTGGCCGCGACGGGCGCGGTCGACTCGGCCCACGTGTACCGCACCGACCATGTGCCGGTCGGCCGTACGGGCAGCATCGCGGTCCTGGCCGCCCAGCCCGAACTGCCGCGGGCCGTGGGCGCCCGGGTGGGCACGGGGGTGTGGCTGAACGCCGCGACGCAGCGCTACCCCGGGGTGGTGCTGGGCGCGCAGGCGGCGCGCACGCTGGACGTACGGGTCCCGGGCACCCGGCTGTGGCTGGGGGGTACGTGGTTCTCGCTGGTGGGCGTGCTGGACCCGGTGCCGCTCGCGCCGGAACTGGACGCGGCGGCCCTGGTCGGCTGGCAGGCGGCGGTGACCTACCTCGGCTTCGGCGGCACCCCGTCCACGGTCTACGTCCGGACGCTGGACAGCCGGGTCGCGGACGTACGGCAGGTGCTGGCGGCGACGGCGAACCCGCCGGCGCCGGGCGAGGTGCGGATCTCGCGGCCCTCCGACGCGCTCGCGGCCCGGGAGGCCACCGACGAGGCGCTGTCGGGGCTGCTGCTGGGGCTGGGCGGGATCGCCCTGCTGGTCGGCGGGCTCGGGGTCGGCAACACGATGGTGATCGCGGTGCTGGAGCGGCGCACGGAGATCGGCCTGCGCCGGGCGCTGGGGGCGACCCGGGGGCAGATACGCGGGCAGTTCGTCACCGAGTCGCTCCTGCTGTCCGGGATCGGCGGGGCGGGCGGGGCCGCCCTGGGCGCCGCCGTCACCGGGGGGTACGCGCTGTGGCGCGACTGGCCGGTGCTGGTCCCCCTCTGGGCCACCGCCGCCGGGATCGGCGCGACCCTGGTCATCGGGGTGCTCGCCGGGCTGTACCCGGCGGTGCGGGCGAGCCGGATGGCTCCCACCGAGGCGCTGGCGACATAACCGGCCAGTTTTCCGTGAACACGCCATCCTTTACTGGAACTTGGCACTCCGGAAGCGGGAAACGGAAGCGACGGGGAGAACGGCCGTTCACGGAGGTTCGCACGCCGCACGCACGGCGAATATGAAACGGAATATGGAGCATATCATTCCCGGAGATCAATGAGCGGAACTGCCCGAAATCCTCCGTTGACGCACCGGAAGACATTGCGAATTATCTTCCCCAGATCCATTCGGATCGGTGTAGAACACAAGGAGGGGAAATGCGATTCACGAGGAAGGCGGCTGCGGTGGGGCTGGCCGCCGCCGCACTGCTGGGCGGCGCGAGCGTGCCGGCCGTCGCGGCGCCGGCGGCGTCCGGCGCGAGCGTCCTGGCGTGTCCGGACAACAGCTGGTACATCGCGGACGGCAGGACCGGCTCGACCACCACGAACGGCGTCAACATCCGCTCCGGTCCTTCCACCGGCTGCACGGCCCTGGGCCAGGCCCAGGCCAGCCACAACCTCAGGTACGACTGCTACAAGTACGACAGCGGCTACACCTGGACGCACGTGCTGGACCGCACCACGGGCATCTCTGGCTGGATCAGAGACGACCTGCTCACGGGCGGCGGCGCGTACTACCTGTGCTGATCCGTCTGTTCGCCGCCGGCTGACGGCGGCGCGGTTCCGTCCCCGGTCGAAGCGGCCGGGGACGGGCCCCTCCCGTCGAACGCGGGAAGATCCACCGTGAAAGTCGTCCCGACGCCGACCGTGCTCCGTACGGAGATATATCCATCGTGGTCCGTGACGATCTGCCGGGCGATGGAAAGGCCGAGTCCGCTGCCTCCCGTGTCCCGTCCCCGCGCCGCGTCCGCGCGCCAGAACCGGTCGAAGAGATACGGCAGCTGCTCGGCGGGAATTCCTTTTCCGGTGTCACCGACCCGGATTTCTACGCGCGCTCCTTTTCTGGCCGAATTCAGTGTCACCGTTCCCCCGGACGCGGTGGCCCGCACCGCGTTGGTGATCAGGTTCCCCACGACCTGCCGCAGCCGGCCCGGGTCCGCGAGCACCACGGTCGGCCCCTCGCCCTCCCCGTGTTCCACGACGATCCTCGACGACGCGTTCTCGGCGAGCGCCCGGTGCGCCGCGCGGCAGGTCTCCAGGACGTCCCGGACGTCGACGGCGGCCCGGTGGTAGGTGAGCGTCCCCGCCTCGGCCAGCGCCAGGTCCTGGAGGTCGTCCACGATCCGCTGCTGGAGCAGCACCTCCTCGTGCAGGGAGTCGAGCAGCGCGGGTTCCGGTTCCACGACGCCGTCGCGCAGCGCCTCCAGGTAGCCGCGCAGGTTGGCGAGCGGGGTGCGCAGTTCGTGCGCGATGTCGCCGACGAGCCGGCGCTGCCGCTCCTCGCTGGACTGGAGGGAGTCGGCCATCCGGTTGAAGGACCGGCCGAGTTCGGCGATCTCGTCCCGGCCGCCGCCGACCGGGACCCGCCGGCCCAGGTCCCCGCCGCCGAGCCCCCGCGACGCCTCGGTGAGCGCGCGCACCGGGCGCAGCACGGCCCGGCTCAGCAGGAGCACCACCGCGACCGCCGCCGCCGCGACGCCGGCCGCGACGGCGGCCGTGGGGCCGACGGCGAGGCTTCTGACCGAGGTCTGCGCGCCGAGGCCGACGCGCAGTTGTCCCGGGGCGATGTCGGCGGTGCGCCGGCGGAAGACCTGTTCCAGGCAGGGGGCGAGTGCCGGGGCCGACCGTGCGCGGCAGCTCTCCGCCGCGTCCAGGTGCTGCTGGAACTCCGCACCGGAGCCGTGCTCGCGCTCGCAGGCTGTGGCCGGCTCGCCGGTGTGCACGGGGATGCCGTTGCGGTCCATGCGGTAGGTCACGTCCACCCCCGAGCGGGTGAGGCAGACGGCGTAGGCAGTGCCGGTGCGGTAGTCGTCGATGGCCGTCGCGGTGAACTTCACCAGGGACAGCGGCTGGGCGTCCGCCGCGAACCGCAGGGCGGGGCGGGGGTCGACGACCACCGCCGGGGCCGTCGAGGCCGGGCGGGAGGGCAGGCCCAGGAGCGTGTCGGAATCGGCCAGCAGGATGCCGGAGTCGTCGCTGACCAGGATCCGCTGGCCGGTGCGTTCGGCCAGGGAGCGGACCGTGGCGGCGACTCCGTCCCACGTGCCGTGGGCGAGGCCGTACGCACGCAGTCCTTCGGTGATCCGCAGGACGTCCTGCTGCCGGGCCTCCGCCGACTCCCGTACCTGTGTGGTGGCCTGGCGGAGGGTCAGCCAGGCGGTGGCGCCGGTCGCCGCGACGGTGACCAGCATGACCAGGACGAACACGCGTCTGCGGAAGCCGATCCGTAAGGGCGTTCTCACCGCTGGGGCTCGATCATCCGGTAGCCGCGCCCGTAGACGGTCTCCACGTAGCAGGGGCGTCCGGGGTCCTCCTCCAGTTTCCGCCGCAGGTTCACGACATGGGCGTCCACCGTGCGTTCCAGCACGTCGTGGTCGAAGCCGAAGGCCAGGTCGATGATCTGGGCCCGGGTGAACACCCGGCCCGGTTCGGCGGCGAGCACCCCGAGGATGGCGAACTCCTTCGCGGTCAGCGCCACCGGGCGGCCCGCGACCGCGACCTGGAAGCGGGCGCTGTCGATCTCCAGGTCGCCGACCCGCACGACGGCCGGCCCGTCCGCGCCCGCGCCCTTCTTGGCCCGCCGCAGCAGCGCCCTGACCCGCGCGGCCAGCTCCCGTGGGCTGTACGGCTTCGTCAGATAGTCGTCCGCGCCGAGGTCGAGGCCGAGGAGCTTGTCGTCCTCGGTGCTGCGGGCCGTCAGCATCAGGATGGGCACGTCCGACTCGGCCCGCAGGATGCGGCACACGTCCAGTCCGTCGACCACCGGCATCATCACGTCGAGCACCACCAGATCGGGCCGCAGCGCCCTGGCCCGCTCCAGCGCCGACCGCCCGTCCCCGACCACCTGGACCGCGTTGCCCTCCCGCTCCAGGTAGATCCGGATCAGCCGGGCCTGCATCGCATCGTCCTCGGCGACAAGAATTCGGGCGCTCAACGTGGCTCCTCAGCGGGACGGTTCGACGAGTCGGCGTACGGGTCCGCAGGCGGCTGGAACACCGTAGTACGCCCTCGCGCCCCTTGGCTTCCCCCTCTCGGCTTAATAGACTTACTCAAGTGTTGACCAACTCAATGACTTTCTCCATCGAATACCGGTCCGCAGCACGCTCCGCCGGACCTACCCCTGAGGAGGACACATGACCGCAGCCGAGACGGAAGGCCGGCTCTGGGACGAACAGGCCCTGCGCTGGGCGGAGTTGCAGGAAGGGCAGTTCCGGCCCGCGTTCGAGGAGGCCCTGGCGGACTGCGCGGCCGGGACGGGTACCCGGCTGCTGGACGTGGGCTGCGGATCAGGACTCCTGCTGCGGCTGGCCGCCGCACGCGGGGCGTCGGTCAGCGGCCTCGACGCATCCGCCGGCCTGCTGGAGATCGCCCGGCGCGCCCTGCCCGAGGACAGCGACCTGCGGGTCGGAGACCTCCAGCGGCTGCCGTACGCCCCCGGCGTGTTCGACGTCGTCACCTCGTTCAACGCCCTGCGCTACGCCCGCGACCCGGTCGCCGCCGTGGCGGGGTTCGCCCGGGTCGCGCGCCCCGGCGCACGCCTCGTGCTCGGCGGCTGGGGCGCGCCGGAGCGGTGCGAGACCACGGCGATGCTCTTCGGAGTGCTCGCCCTGCTCCCGGCGCCGCCGGCCGGTTCCGACGGCGCCAACACCCCGGCGGCCGTGCGGGAGGCCGTCACGCGCGCCGGGCTGCGCGTCGGCGCCGTACGGGAAGTTCCCTGCCCGTTCGTCTACCCGGACCTGGAGACGGCCTGGGAGGCCCTCGGCGCGACCGGTCTGCTGCGGCACGCGGCGGCCGTCGTCGGCGAGGAGCGGGTGCGCGACGTCTTCGACCGGCACATGCGGCCGTCCGTCCGTGCGGACGGGACGCTGCGCCAGGACAACGTGTGCGAGTACACCGTGGCCGGGACCGACGGCTGAGTCCGCCGGGCCGGACCACCCGCACAGCGCACCGAACCCGCCGGACACCCCGGCGGGACCGACCCTTCGCGGAGGCACCGATGCACACCACCCTCATCGTCGCCCGGCACGTCCCCGGCAGCGAGAAGGAGATCGCCCGCCTGTTCACCGAGTCCGACGGCACCGGCCTGCCGGAGGAGATCGGCGTGCACACCCGCAAGCTGTTCACCTTCCACGACATCTACATCCACCTCGTCGAGTCGCAGGCCCCGGTGGGGCGCGCCATCGACGCCGCGCACGCCAGCCCCCTGTTCCAGCAGATCAGCACGGCGCTGGACGCCTACATCCGCCCGTTCGAGGAACGCTGGGGCAACGCGGAGCGGGCCTCCGCCAAGCAGTTCTACGAATGGCGGCGAGGCGAGGGCGTCGTCCGCTCCGGGTACGGCGGGTGACCACCGCCCCGGCCAGGCGGGCACCCGGCGACGCGCGGGGCCGGCGGGGCCGGCTGCGGCTGCTGCTCGTCGTCCCCGTCTGCGTCGCGCCGCTCGTCCTCGCGGCGGTCCTGCTGGACGCCGGGTCGGCACTCCCCGACCGGCCGGGCACGGCCCCGGCCGCCGGGGCGGAGCACGCCGCCGCGCCCCTGGAGGTGTGGCGGCTGCTGCTCGCGCTGGCCGTCGTGGTCGCGGCGGCCCGGCTCGTGGGGAGCGCGTTCGCCGCGTGGCTGCGCCAGCCGAGGGTCGTCGGCGAGATGGTCTCCGGGATCCTGCTCGGCCCGTCGGTGCTCGGTCTGCTGGCCCCGGCCGGCTACCGGGCGCTGTTCCCGGCCGGGCTCCTCGGGTACGTCGACGCGCTCGCCCAGGTCGGCCTCGCGATGTTCATGTTCCTGGTCGGGGTCGAACTGGGTGCGGGACATCGCGGCGCACCCCGCGCGGCGGGCGCGCTGGTCGCGGTGTGCGGCATCACGCTGCCGTTCGGCCTCGGCGTCGCCCTCGCCCGGCTGATGTACGGCACGCTCGCGGGTCCCGGCGTCGGCTTCCTGCCGTTCGCGCTGTTCCTGGGGATCGTCATGAGCGTCACCGCGCTGCCGGTGCTGGCCCGCATCCTCATGGAGCGCGGCATGCTGCACAGCCGCGCCGGGCTGCTGTCCGTCCTGGGCGCCGCCTTCGCGGACCTGGTGTGCTGGCTGCTGCTGGCGTTCGTGGTGACCCTGCACCGGGGTACGTCACCGGCGGCGGTCCTGCGGTCGCTGGCGCTGACGGCCGTGTTCTTCGCCGGTCTGGTGCTCGTCGTACGGCCGCTGCTGCGCAAGGTGCTCGTACGGCAGGGGCGGCTGCTGCCGGAGGGGGCGCTGCTGTCGCTGGTGCTGGTCGGGGCGCTGCTGTCGGCGGTGGCCACGGACCGGATCGGGGTGCACCCGGTGTTCGGGGCGCTGCTGTTCGGCGCGGTGTGCCCGGCGGACGCGCCGGGTCTCGACACGGTCCGCGACCGGTTGCGGGACGTCACCACCGTCGTCCTGCTGCCGCCGTTCTTCGCGTCCGTGGGCCTGCGCACCGAACTCGGGCTGCTCGGCGGGGACCCCGCGCTCTGGCTGTGGACGGGGGCCGCGCTGGTCGTCGCGGTGGCCGGGAAGACCGTCGGCTGCGCGGTCGCGGCGAGCGCGGCGGACGTGCGCGGACGGGACGCGCTGCGGGTGGGGGTGCTGATGAACTGCCGGGGGCTGACCGAACTCGTCGTCCTCGGCATCGGGCTCGAACTCGGGCTGCTCACCACGCCGTTGTTCACGGTGCTGGTGCTGGTCACGCTGGCGGCGACCGCGATGACGACACCCCTGCTCGACCTCCTGGACCGGCGGCGCTGATCCGGCGCCGTTCCCCCGTGCGGTGGGCTCTGCCATGATGGAGGCAGATCGTTGGGTGAGTCCTCGATGGATCGGTTCGATGATGGACCCACTCATGGAACACGCACGCGGGCACGCCCACGGGGACGGGGCGTGCCAGGGCATCGGGCAGGGGTGAAGGACCAATGACCACGGTGGTGAAGGCCGACCGGGCGGACGGCGGGCTCCTCGGCAGTCTGCTGGACTTCGCGCAGACGCATCAGGACCGGCTGGCGAAGGAGGTGGCCGCGCTGCGCGTCACCGTGCCGCAGGCCAAGGTGCTGTATCACGTGGACGACGCGCCGACGGTCCGCAAACTGGCTGCCAAGCTGCGCTGCGACGCCTCCTACGTGACCGGCCTGGTGGACCGCCTGGAGGAGCAGAAGCTGCTCAGGCGCCAGGTCGACCCGGAGGACCGCCGGGTGAAGAAACTGACCCTCACCGCCGCCGGCCGCCGGCTGCGGACGAAGGTGGTCCGCGCGATGGACGACGCGCCGGGGCTCGCTCTGCTGTCGGCGGACGAGAAGCGGCAGTTGGAGGATCTGCTGCGCAAGGCGTCGGCGAACTGACTCCGCGCGGTCGCCGGCCGGGCACGGCCACGCCGGGGACCTCGCGGCCCGCGTTCACGACCGCGTCCTTTCCCCGGGCGCCGGCGCGAGCAGCGTGTCGACGAGCGACGTACGGTGCTGCGCGGCCCGGAAGCGGGGGTCGTCCAGGACCTGCGCCAGGAACGGCAGCGTCGTGCGCACGCCCGGCCCGCCGACGCGGAACTCGGCGAGGGCGCGGCGCATGCGGGCCAGGGCCCGGGGCCGGTCGGGGGCCCAGACGACGACCTTGGCGAGCAGCGGATCGTAGGCGGCGGGGACCCGGCAGCCGGTGAAGCCCTGGGTGTCGACGCGGGTGAAGGGGCCGCCGGGTGGTTCGAAGAGCGTGATCTCGCCGGGGGTCGGCGCGAAGTCCCGCCCCGGGTCCTCGGTGTTGACGCGGCACTCCAGGGCGACACCGCGGGCGCCGGCGCCGCCGGGTACGAGGCGCTCCCCCGCGGCGATCCGCAGCTGCTGTTCGACGAGGTCGACGCCGGTGATCATCTCGGTGACCGGGTGTTCCACCTGGATACGGCAGTTGACCTCGATGAAGAAGTACCGGTCCTGGTCGTCCACGACGAACTCGAAGGTCCCGGCGCCCTCGTAGCCGACAGCGAGCGCACCCCGTACGGCCGCCTCGCCCATCTCCCGGACCGTGCCGGCGGGCAGGGAGGCGGGCGGGGCCTCCTCGATCAGCTTCTGGCGCCGCCGCTGCACCGAGCAGTCCCGGGCGCCGAGGTGGACGGCGTTCCCGTGCCGGTCGGCGAGGATCTGCACCTCGATGTGGCGGGCGGGCTCCACGAACCGCTCGATGTACACCGTGTCGTCCCCGAAGAGGCGGCCGGCCTCGGCGCGGGTCTCGTGGAAGGCGGACGCGAGCGCGGCCGGTTCCCGTACCAGGCGGATACCCCGGCCGCCGCCGCCCGCAGCGGCCTTGACGACGAGCGGGAAGCCGGTCTCGCCGGCCACCTCCGCGGCCCGCGCCCGGTCGCCCACCGGGCCGCCGCTGCCGGGCGGCACCGGCAGGCCGGCGGCGGCCATCAGCTCCCGCGCGGCGGCCTTGTCCCCGAGCCTTTCCATGACGGGCGGGGGCGGGCCGATCAGGACCAGGCCGTTCTTGCGGCAGACCTCGGCGAAGTCGGGGTTCTCGGACAGGAACCCGTACCCGGGGTGCACGGCCTCGGCGCCGGTGCGCAGCGCGGCCTCCACCAGGGCGGGCATGTTCAGATAGCTGTGCCGGGCGGGAGCGGGGCCGACGCAGACCGCGTCGTCGGCGAACCGTACGACCGCCGAGTCCCGGTCGGGAACGGCGTACGCGGCCACGGACTCGACCCCGAGCTCCCGGCAGGTCCGGGCGACCCGCAGGGCGATCTCCCCCCGATTGGCGATCAGCACCCTGGAGAACACGACGCCCCCTCCCCCGGGCCGGCCGCCCCGGCTCCGGCGAGGGCGAGCCCCGGCACGGAGAGGCTGGCGAAGTCGAGCGCCGGGAGCCCCGCCCCGGTGCGCCGCTCCCCGGGCGCCGGTACGGCGCCGGGGCGCTCTTCGCCGTCGGGAGGTGTCCCGGCCGCGCCCGTCATCCCCCGGTACCGCTCCTGCCTCCGCGCCACCAGCTCCCCGGGGTCCAGCGGCAGCAGTTCCCCGAGCGCCTCGCGCACCGCCGTGCGCAGGCAGTCCGCCGCCCGGTCCCAGTCCGTGTGCGCTCCGCCCGGGGGTTCCGGTACGACCCCGTCGACCACGCCCAGCCGCAGCAGCTCGCGCGGTACGAGGCCGAGGGCCGCGGCGGCGCGGGGCGCGGACGCGGGGTCCTTCCACAGGATCGACGCGCAGCCCTCGGGGCTGATCACGGAGTAGGTGGCGTTCTCGCAGACGTACACCCGGTCCGCGACCGCCACGCCGAGCGCTCCGCCGCTGCCGCCCTCCCCGATGACCACGCAGACCACCGGGACCGGCAGGGTGCTCATCAGGCGCAGGTTCTCGGCGATCGCGACGGCCTGGCCCTGTTCCTCGGCGCTCACCCCGGGGTAGGCGCCGGGCGTGTCCACCAGGGTCACGACGGGGATGCCGAGTTTCGCGGCGAGCCGCATCAGCCGGGCCGCCGTGCGGTAGCCGGACGGCAGTGCCATGCCGTGGTTGCGGGCCGCGAGGGCGGCGGGGACGTGCGCCTTCTGGTGACCGATCAGCATCACCGTCGTCCCGTCGAACCGCCCGAGGCCGCCGACCAGCGCCGGGCAGCGCCCGCCCGCGCGGTCGCCGCGCAGCTCCTCGAAGCCCTCCAGGAGCCGGGCGGCGTGATCGAGCAGGGTGGGCCGGTCCAGCCTGCGGGCGCTGCGCACGACGTCCCAGGGCTCACGCTCGGCGAGCAGACCGGGGTCACGGACGGGCGGCGGGCCGGGATCGCGGGCGGAGGCCGGGCCGGAATCGCGGACGAGGGCCGGGCCAGGGTTGCGGACGAGGGCCGGGCCAGGGTTGCGGACGAGGGCCGGGCCAGGGTTGTCGGGATGCGGGCCGAGGTCACGGGCGGACTGCGGGGCGGGGGCTGCGGGGCGCCCACCGGCACGGCGGCCGGGCGCGCCCGGAACGGCGGACCGTGCACCGGCCGGCGCGGCCGGTGTCCTCGCTTGCCGTCCCTCGTACGCCGCCAGCAGCCGCCCCAGCGCCGGGCGCAGTGCCCGCCGGTCGTACACGCCGTCCAGCAGGCCCCGCTCCAGCAGGAATCCGGCCGTCTGGAATCCTTCCGGCAGCCGCTCGCCGATGGTCTGTCCGATGACCCGGGGTCCGGCGAAGCCGAGGCGCGCGCCGGTCTCCGCGAGGACGACGTCCGCGAGGGTCGCGAAGGAGGCGGCGACCCCGCCGTACGTGGGGTCGGTGATCACCGAGAGGGTGACGACACCCGCCGCGTCCAGGCGGGCGAAGGCCCCGGCGAGGCGGGCCATCTGCATCAGGGCCACCGGCCCCTCCTGCATGCGCGCTCCGCCGGACGCGGTGACCACCAGCAGCGGGACGCGGTCCGCGCACGCCTCGTCGGCCGCCGCCGTGAGCAGGTCGCCCACCGCGCCCCCGAGGCTCCCGCCGAGGAAGCGGAAGTCCATCACGGCGGCCACCACCGGGCGCCCGGCGATCCGGCCGCGCACGCACAGCACCGCCTCGTCGAGGCCGGTGCGTGCACGCGCTTCGGCCACCTGGCGCGGATAGCCGGCGAAGCCGAGGGGGTCGCGGTCGGCGGCGGGGGTGTCCAGGGGCCGCGCCGAGCCCGGGTCCAGCAGAATCCCCAGCCGCTCGGGCGCCGTGAGCCGGTGGTGCGCACCGCAGTCGGGGCACACGCTCAGGGCGCGCAGGAACCGTTTGCGGTACGACACGCAGCCGCACCCCTGGCACACCACCCAGTCCGCGGCGGCGCTCCGTCCGGCAGTGGCTCCCCCGTCCATGACGTCTCCGTTCAGGGTGGGTCAAGTCGGCCAGGGGCGACGCTAGTGAGGCCGTAGGCGCAGCTCAACAGCGGCGTTCCAAGGACAGGCGGGCCCTGTCCGCACGGGGGACGGGGACCTGTCCGTCCGAGGGATGCGGGATGCCTCCTTCGACAGACACATGCTCCGGGCACGCGGGGGAATCCCGGAGGGAAAAACCCTGGCAGTGCCGTTCGTTGGCGTATTGCCACTCTTTGCTCCCGATGGGCCCGTGGATATCGTGACTCCGAGCCACAGGACAGGGGGATGGCCGTGCGCGAGGTCACTGTTGAGGCACTGCCCGCCGGACCCGAGCTGGCGACGATCCTGACGGAACGCTCCGAGGAACTCCTCGCCCGCTACGGGGAGCGCCTGGATCTGCTCGGCCTCGGTGGTGCCGACCCCCCGGTGCGGGAGTTCTGCGTGGCGCAGGCCAGGGCGGTGCTCGCGGACGTCCTGCTGGCCCTGCGCAGCGAGGGCAGCCTCCTCGGGGTGCGCGCGCAGGCGCCGCGCGAGGCGGCGGGGCCGTCCCCGCTGAGCTGGAACCCGTACGACGCGCAGCGCGCCGTGCTCACCCTCTTCGACGTGGTGATGACGACGATGGCCCGCTGTGTGGCCGCGCGCGGCGGGGACGTGCGGATGGTCGCCGACATCGCGATCTCGCTGCACCACAGCATCATGAGCCGCTTCGAGCAGGCGCTGGAGGCGAAGGTGCGGGCGCTGCTGCACGAGACGGCGGCGGTGTACGAGGAGGACCGGCGTGGGGTCTCCCGGGACCTGCACGACCGGGTGGGGTACGCGGTCACCGTCGCCAAGCAGAACCTGGAGCTGGCGGACCTGTACCGGGAGCGCGCGGACGGTCCGGGCGAGGAGAAGCTCCGGCTGGCGCACGAGGCGCTGCGCGAGGCGCTGGAGGAGGTGCGCGAACTCGCCTCCGGACTGCGCGCGTTCGGCTGTACGGACGGTCTGGAGACGGCGTTGCGCCGCTGTGCGGAGAGCCTTCGGCCGGCGGGTGCGCGGGTGGAGATCCAGGTGACGGGGCACGAGGGGTGGGTGCCGCCGGACGCGCTCGACGATCTGTTCCTGGCGCTGCGGGAGGCGCTGCGCAACTGCTTCGCGCACGCCGCGGCGCGGACGGTGGCGGTGCGGGTGGACATCGCGCCCCGGCAGGTGCGGGCGTTCGTGGAGGACGACGGGGTGGGGTTTTCCGCGGGTCGCGCGCCCGACGGGGTGGGGCTGGTCTGTATGCGGGAGCGCATCGCGCGGCACGGCGGGGAGGTGACCGTCACCGGGTTCCCGGGGCACGGGGTGACGGTCGAGTTCCAGTTGCCCGTGAGCCGAAAGTGAGCGGCCCGGCAGCCCTGGTCCGTATCGTCCTGGTCGACGACCACACCCTCTTCCGGGACGGTCTGCGCGAGATCCTGGAGGCGGAGGAGGGGTTCTCCGTCGTAGGTGAGGCGGCCACGCACGGGCAGGCGGTGCGGGTGGCGGCGCAGACCCAGCCGGACATCACGCTGCTGGACGTGGGAGTGCCCGGCAGCGGTGCCGTACGGACCGTGCGCCAGCTCCTGCGGATCGCTCCCGGCACGCGTGTGATCATGGTGAGCATGTACGACGAGCCCCACACGGTGCAGGAGTTGCTGGCGACCGGTGTGCGCGGCTATCTGCTGAAGTCGGCCAGCCGTCAGGAGCTGGTGACGGCGGTGCGCTCGGTGCTCTTCGACGACAAGCGGATCGTGCTGTCGGTGTCGCGTGCCAGCCTCACGCAGGTGCACACGGTCGCCGCGCTGCCGGAGCTGCTGTCGACGCGGGAGCGGGAGGTGATGTCGCTGGTCGCGCAGGGCATGACCAACAGTCAGGCCGCCCGCCAGCTGCGCATCTCCGAAGGCACGGTCAAGCACCATCTGCGCAACATCTTCGGCAAGCTGGGGGCGACCTCGCGGCTGGACGCGGTGAACAAGGCGATCTCGGCGTCACTCATCGAGCCCCGGGAGGGGCTGCTGTGACGGATCGTCGGGTTCCACCGCGAGCACCGGCTGGTCGTACTCGACCGGTTCGCCGTCCGCGACGAGCAGGCCCACGACACGGCCTGCCACGTCGGACTCGACGGGGAGCATGAGCTTCATCGCCTCGACGATCCCGATCTGGTCGCCCGGGGCGACCGGGTCGCCGGGGGCGACGAAGGGCGGGGCGCCGGGGGCCGGGGCGTGGTGGAAGGTGCCCACGGTGGGGGCGCGGACCGTGTGCGGCGGGGGTGGTGCGTCGGGGCCTACGCCCTCGGGGTCGGCCGGGGCCGCGGTCGCCGCGGCTGCCGGGGGTGCCGGGTGCGCCCACTCCACCACCACTTCCGTGCCCCGCGAGCTGACGTGGATACGGCTCGGGCGCTGTCCGGCGAGGCGGGAGAGGCGCTCGGCGCTGCGGCACAGGTCGGCCAGGACGAGGGCGGGATCAGCGGCGGCCTCGGGAACCGCCGGCTCGTGGACGGCCGTCATGACGTGCCGGTCGTGCGGTCCGCCGCCTCGGCCTGGACGCGGTCGCGGATCAGCGCGAGCTGGGCCAGGGAGTTGCGGTTGATGCGCTCGGCCATGGCGGCGTCGTCGAGCGGTGCCCCGGGTTTCATCTCGAAGTCCTGCGTCCAGCGCATCCGCACGCCGCCGGGGACCTCGTCGTAGGTCCACCGGATGCGCATGTACCGGAAGGGCCCGGTCTCGACGCGGTGCGCGACGACGGTGCGGGCGGCCCGGTCGAGGCGGCGTTCGGAGACCCAGCTCCACTGCTTCCCGTTGTCGTCGGGGTGCAGGGTGAGCCGGAACAGGACGCGGTCCGGCTCCTGTTCGAGGATCTCGGCGGCGCTGTACTCGTCGAAGAGGCCGGTCCACCCGGCGACGTCGTTGGTGCGGTCCCAGACGAGGTCGAAGGGGGCGTCGATGACGATGTGGTTCTCGGTGTGCGCGGCCATCTCTCAGGCGCCTTCCGTGAGTTCACTGTTCACGAGGTCGATGAGGGTGTGCGGGGAGGGCGCCTGTTCGGCCTCGGTGCCGAGCGGCACCGCGAGCCGGCGCTCCAGTTCGGCGACGACGCCGAGCAGTCCGAGGGAGTCGACGCCGAGGTCCGCGAAGAGGACGCCGGGCGTGCGCAGCTGCTCCTCGTCGAGGCTCACGCCGGTGCATTCGCGCACGACGGCGGCGAGTTCGACGGGGGACAGCCGCCGGGCGAGGGGTTCGGATGTCATGGTTCCTCCTGGCTGTCGGGGTCCGTGCGGCCGAGCACGAGCGCGGAGTTGCCGCCGGACAGGCCGCGGGCGAGCAGCAGCACCGTCCGGGGGTGCAGGGCGCGGGGGCGGCCGGTGACGAGGTCGATGCCGGGCAGCGGGTCGTGGGGGCAGGGGGTGGCCGGCAGCGTCCCGTGGTCGAGGCTGAGCGCGGCGAGGGCGACGTCGAGTGCGGCGGCTCCGGCGTAGGCGCGGCCGTACCCGGCCTTGGGCGCGGTGACCGGGACGGGGGTGTCGCCGAAGAGCAGGCGCAGCGCGGCGGCTTCGGCGCGGTCGGCGTCGGGGGTGCCGAGGGCGTCGGCGAAGACGGCGTCGACCTCGTGCACGGTGCGGCCGGCCGCGGCGAGGGCGGTGCGGGCGGCGACGGCGAGCCCTTCGGCGGAGCGTTCGAAGCGGCGTGCGCCGGTGAAGGTCTGGCCGTGGCCGAGGACGGCGGCCCGCGGGCGGGCGCCGCGTGCCAGCGCCTCGTCGTGGGCCTCCAGGACGACCATGGCACCGCCCTCGGCGGGCACGAATCCGCTCGCCGAGCCGGTCAGGGGCAGGTAGCCGCGGTCGGGGTCGGTGGCGCGGGTGAGGAGTCCGTGGCCGTACTGGCAGGCCATGGAGAACGGCGACAGGGGTGCCTCGGCGCCGCCCGCGAGCATCGCGTGGGCGCCGCGGCCGATCTCGCGGGCCGCGTGCGCGACGGCGTCCAGGCCGCCGGCCTCGTCGGTGACGAGGACGCCGCTGGGGCCCTTGAGGCCGTGCCGGATGGAGATCTGGCCGGTGCTGGCCGCGTAGAACCAGGCGATGGACTGGTAGGGGCCCACGTACGAGGGTCCCCGGCTCCACAGCCGCTGGATCTCGCGCTGGCCGAACTCGACGCCTCCGGCGCAGGCCGCGGTGACGACGCCGACGCCGTAGGGCGGCAGTGCGGCCGGGTCGAGCCGGGCGTCGTCCAGCGCCATCCGGGCGGCGGCGAGGGCGAGTTGGGTGAAGCGGTCGGTCTGGGCGACGAAGGCGCCGGGGAGGTGGTCGTGCGGCTCGAAGTCCTCGATCTGGCCGGCCAGGGCGAGGGGGGTGCCGCGCGGGTCGTAGCGGGTGAGGGGGGCGATGGCGCGCCGTCCCCGGCAGGCGGCCCGCCACAGGGCCGCGGCGCCGATGCCGGTGGGCGCGAGGGCGCCGATGCCGGTGATGACGGGCCTGCGTGTGGGTGTCCTCTCCCCCGTACCGCTGCTCATCGCCGTCGTAGCCCCCTCCGGTCGAGGACCACGGCCGTCTGGAAGCCGCCGAAGCCGCTGCCGACGGACAGGACGGTGTCGAGGCGGCGGGGCCGGGCGACGAGCGGGACGTAGTCGAGGTCGCACTCGGGGTCGGGGTGTTCGAGGTTGGCGGTGGGCGGGACGACTCCCTCGTCCATGGCGAGGACGCAGGCGGCGAGTTCGATGGCGCCGATGGCGCCCAGTGAGTGGCCGACCATCGACTTGATGGAGCTGACCGGGGTGCGGTGGGCGTGGTCGCCGAGGGCGCGTTTGAAGGCGGCCGTCTCGTGGCGGTCGTTCTGGCGGGTGCCCGAGCCGTGCGCGTTGACGTAGTCGACGTCGGTCGGATCGGTCCGGGCCTCGTCGAGGGCGTGGTGGATGGCCTCCGCCATCTCGGTGCCCTCCCGGGTGAGGCCGGTCATGTGGTAGGCGTTGCTGCGGGTGGCGAACCCGCCGACCAGGCAGTGCACGTCGGCGCCCCGCCGGCGGGCGTGCTCCAGCTCTTCGAGCATCAGGACGGCGGCTCCCTCGCCGAGGACGAAGCCGTCCCGTTCCCGGTCGAAGGGGCGGGAGGCGGCGTCGGGGCGGTCGTTGCGGGCGGAGGTGGCCCGGATCGCGTCGAAGCACGAGACGGTGATGGGGGAGATCGGGGAGTCGGCGGCGCCGGCGACCATGACGTCGGCGCGGTCCTCGTGGATGGCCGCGGCGGCGAGGCCGACGGCGTCGAGGCCCGAGGTGCAGCCGGTGGAGACGGTGTGCACGACGCCGCACGCGGGCAGGAGTTCGGCGATCTCCCCGGCGAGCGGGGCCGGGGAGAAGACGCGGTGCAGGAACGGGGAGCCGTAGGCGGGGTCGATGTTCCAGTCCCGGCCGCGTTCGGAGGCGACGACGTAGTCGGTCTCCAGCCGGGTGGTGCCGCCGACGGCGGTGCCCATGGAGACGCCGGTGCGCCAGGGGTCGCCGGCCTCGGGGTCGAGGCCGGAGGCGGTGAGCGCCTCGCGGAAGGCGGCGATCGCGAACTGGACGTAGCGGTCGCTGCGGGCGGTCTCCTGGGCGGTGAGGCCTTCGGCGAGGGGCTCGAAGTCGCATTCGGCGGCGATCCGGGAGCGGAAGCCGGCCGGGTCGAAGAGGGTGATGGGGCGGGTGGCGGTGGTCGCGGACGCCAGCAGTTTCCAGAACGCCTGGCGTCCGATGCCGCCGGGTGCGACGACCCCCACCCCGGTGACGGCGACGGCCCGGCTCACGTCCGCTCCCGCTGCTCGGTGTCGACGTGCCCGAGTTCGGGCCGGGGGGCGAGGGGGCCGAGGTGGAAGACGATCCGTACGTCCGTGTCGCCGGTGTTGCGGACCCGGTGGCGCACGCCGATGGGGATCAGGAGGGCCTGGTCGGGGCCCATGGAGTGGGCCGCGCCGTCCAGTTCGACGACGGCGGTGCCCTGGATCACGTAGAGGAACTCCTCGCTGTAGGGGTGGTAGTGCTCGGCGATCCAGTCGCCCGGGGGGATGACGGCGAGGCCGGTGAAGCCGGAGGTGGCGCCGACCGCGCCCGGGGTGAGGAGGGTGTGCAGGGCGCCGCCACGCCGGGTGTTGGGGGTGACGTCGTGCACGTCCACGACGCGGTGGGTGCGGGTGGTCATGGCAGCTCCCCTTCCCCGCACCGGGTGGTGCGGCTGCGGACGACGAACGGTTTGTGGACGCGTGCGCTGGTGGTGGCGACGACCGGTGCGGCCAGGTCGGCGTGGTCGGGCCGGCCGGCCCAGGCCCGGTAGTGCTCGGGGCTGCGCCACTCGCTGGTGATGAGCCACTCGCCGGGTTCGGTGGTGGACTGGCAGAGCTGGTCGACGACATGGCCGTCGGCGGCGGCGACGCTCCAGCGGATGGAGTCGTACGCCTTCACGAAGGCGTCCTCGGCGCCGTCCTCGACCCGGACCAGGAGCAGCACCCTGAGGTGTCCTTCGCCGCTCACGCCGCGCCGTCCGCGGGGACGGTGCCCTCGACGAGGTGGAGGCTGGTGCCGGGGACCGGCCTGACGCCGTCGAAGCGCAGCCCCGCCCCGGCGAAGAGCCCGGCGAGACCCGCGGCGGTGTGCTTCTTGCCGCCGACGTTGAGCAGCAGGAAGAGGTCCATGGTGGTGGTGACCTTGGCCTCGGAGCTGGCGTCGACGAGGTTCTGCACGAGGGTGACGCGCGAGCCGGGCCTGCCGTGCCGGGCGACGCCGCGCAGGGCGGCGAGCGAGCTGGTGTCGTCCCATTCCAGGACGTTCTTGAAGAGGTACAGGTCCTGTCCGTCCGGCAGGGTCTCGCGGCAGTCCCCGCCGAGCACCGTGCACCGCTCGGCGAGGGGTCCCTCGCGCAGGTCGGGGAGGGCGCCGGGGACGACGCCGGGGAGGTCGAACAGGGTGCCGCGCAGGGCGGGGTGGCGGTCGAGGAGGGTGTGCAGGAGGTGGCCCTGGCCGCCGCCGACGTCGGTGACGGTGGTGACGCCGCCGAGGTCGAGGGCGTCGGCGACGGGGGCGGAGGTGAGGCGGCTGGACTGGGTCATCGCGCGGTCGAAGGTCTCGGCGGCCTGCGGGGCGTCCTCGGCGAGGTAGCCGAAGAAGTCCTTGCCGTAGAGGTCGTCGAAGACCTTCTCGCCGGTGCGGACGGCGTCGGCGAGGCGCGGCCAGGCCCGCCAGGTCCAGGGTGCGGTGGCCCACAGGACGATGAAGCGCATCGAGCCGGGTTCGTCCTCGCGCAGCAGCCGGGACAGGTCGGTGTGCGCGAACAGGCCGGTGCCGCGCTCCTCGAAGACTCCGTGGCAGGTCAGGGCGCGCAGCAGGCGCTCCAGGGTGTCGGCGTCGGCGCCGAGCGGGCCGGCGAGTTCGGCGGCGGTGGCGGGGTGTTCGCCGAGTGCGTCCGCGAGGCGCAGTTCGCAGGCGGCGCGGACGGCGGCGGCGAAGCCGAGGCTCATGCCGAGTTCGCGCAGCCGGGTGGCGGTCTGCGGTCCGGGAGCGGTCACGGGGGCGTGTGCGGTCGAGGTCATGGGCGGATCCCCTTTCCACGGAGGCGAGTTCGCACCCCGTGATCCTCATTTGATTATCCAACACATCCATTGACTAACTCATTGATTGACTCTACATACTGGGGAGGACGACGCAAGAGGGAACGCCCCTACGAAAGGCGACGAGAGACGATGACGGACATCTCGGCCGGGCGCGGACTGGCCACGTTCATCAATGTGTTCCCGACGAAACCACGCGACCAGCACAAGGTCGTGGACCTGATCGTCAAGGCGCACGAGGAGTTCATCCGCCACCGGCCCGGCTACGTGTCGGGCAACGTGCACCGCAGCGTGGACGGCTACCAGGTCGTCGACTACACCCAGTGGCGCCGCCGCGAGGACTTCGAGGCCGTGGTCCGCGACCCGGCGGCGGCTCCCCACTTCGCCCCGATCGGCGAACTCTCCCAGGGCCGCCAGCTCGCCTATGACGTGGTCTACAGCCACACCGGCGACGGCCAGGAAGGCACCTCCCGTGACTGACGAGTCGTACGACGTCATCGTGGTCGGCGGCGGTCCCGCCGGCTCCGCCACCGCGGCTCTGCTCGCCAAGGAGGGCCGCAGCGTCCTCGTCCTGGAGCGGGAGAAGTTCCCCCGCTACCACATCGGCGAGTCCCTCATCCCCGGCGTGTGGCCGACCCTGGACCGCCTCGGGCTGCGCGAGAAGCTGGCCGGCCTCTCCTTCGTCCGCAAGTACGGCGGCAACCTCGTCTGGGGCCGCGACCTGCCGATGTGGAGCTTCTCGTTCGCGGACGGCGGCCCTTATCCCTACGCCTACCAGGTGCGCCGCGCCGACTTCGACGCGCTGCTGCTCGCCCACGCCCGCGAGCTGGGCGCGCGGGTGCTGGAGGAGGCGACGGTCAAGGAACCGCTGTTCGACGGCGACCGGATGGCCGGGGTGCGCTACCAGCTGCGCGGCGCCGACCCCGTCGAGGCCCGCGCCCGGTACGTGGTGGACGCCTCGGGGCAGCAGCGCTGGCTGGGCCGCCACTTCGACATGGTCCAGTGGCACGAGGACCTGCGCAACATCGCCGTATGGGCCTACTACCAGGGCTGCGGACGCTACGACGGCGAGCAGTCCGGCAACATCCTCATCGAGTACCGGCCCGGGGGCTGGCTGTGGTTCATCCCGCTCAGCGACGGCACGACCAGCATCGGCTACGTCACGCCGGTCGCCCTCCTCGGCGAGAGCAAGCTCGCCCCCGAGGCGCTGTTCGCGCAGCAGACCGAGGGCTCCCGCGAGGTGCGGCGGATGATGGAGGGCGCGCACCGGGTCAGCGGGTTCCGCACGATCCGCGACTGGTCGTACAACTGCGGGTCCTTCCAGGGGCCCGGCTGGCTCGCCGTCGGGGACGCGGCGGCCTTCGTCGACCCGCTGCTGTCGACCGGGGTCACCCTCGCGCTGCGCGGCGGTGCCACGGCCGCCACCGCGATCACCCGGATGCTGGACGACCCGGCGTCCGCCGAGGAGACCGGCCGCCGCTACGAGGAGAGCTACCGGCGCTTCCTGACCGGCATCCTCGACTTCGTCCGGGTCTTCTACGACCAGCGCAAGAGCCGCGCCGAGTACTACGACGACGCGCAGAAGATCCTGGACCGCGGCGGCGGCCTCCCCGCCAACGTGGACTTCGTGACCCTGGTGTCCGGGCTGTCCGACGGCGGCGACTTCTTCGAGACCCCGCCCGAGGACCAGTGGCGGCTGCTGGAGAAGCTGCGCGAGCGCGTCGGGGCGCCACCGGTGGTCGTGGAGCCGGGCTCGTGACGCCCGAGGAGGAAAAGGCCCTGGTGCTGCGCACCGGGGTGGGCACCTGGCTGCCGCACATGCTGTACGCCCTGATCGGGCTCGGCATCCCCGACCGGCTCACGGACGAGCCCCGGCCCGTCGCCGATGTGGCCGCCGACACCGGCACACTGCCCGATCCGCTGGCCCGCACCCTGCGCACCGCCGTGTCGCTGGGCTTCTTCACCGAAGGGCCACCGGAGCACTTCGCCCTCAACGACGCGGGACGGCTGCTGCGTTCGGACTCCCCCGGCACGCTGCGCGCCGGCCTGCACATCACGATCACCCGGCTGCTGCCGCTGTTCGCCGAGTTCGCCCACACCCTGCGCACCGGCGAGCCGGCCGCCGAGAAGCTGTACGGCATGCCGTACTACGAGCACCTGGCCGCCGACCCGGTCGCCGGGCAGGAGTTCGACCGGCATCTGGCGCGCACCACGCCGGTCGTGGCCGAGGCGCTCCTCGGCGGCGACACCCTCGACGGGGCCGGCACGCTCGTGGACGTCGGCGGCGGCAACGGCACCCTCCTCGAACTCCTCCTGCGCGCCCGCCCCAAGCTGCGCGGGGTGCTCCTGGACCGGCCGGACGTGGTCGCGGGAGCGGCCGGGCGGCTGCGCGACGCGGGCCTGGCGGACCGCTGCGAGCTGGCCGGCGGGGACTTCTTCGCGTCGGTGCCGGCCGGCGGCGACGTGTACGTCATCGCCCGCTGCCTGCACAACTGGGACGACGACCGGGCCACGCGCATCCTGCGGTCGGTGCGTGACGCGGCCGGCCCCGGGAGCCGGCTGCTGGTGGTCGAGGAGGTCGTCCCCGAGGAGACCGACCCCGCCGAGGTCGCCCACTCGGACGTCCTGATGCTGCTCCTGGGCGGCCGGGAGCGGACCGCCGGCGCGTACCGGCGGCTGCTGGCCGGTGCCGGCTTCGAGACCGGCGCGGTCCGTCCGGCCGGGCGGCTGCGCGTGTTCGAGGCGAGGCCCCGATGAGCGCCCTGCGGGTTCCCGTGCTGATCGTCGGCGGTGCGCTCGGCGGGCTGTCCAGCGCGCTGTTCCTGGCCGGGCACGGGGTGCCGGCGCTGCTGGTGGAGCGACACGGCTCGACGTCCGCGCACCCCCGGTTCCGGGGACCGACCGTGCGGTCCATGGAGGTGCTGCGCGGCGCCGGCCTGGAGGAGCGGATCCGCGCGGCCGGGTCCAGCGACACCGAGATCGGCGGCATCGCGTGGGTGTCGGGGAGCCTGGCCGACACCGACGTGCGCTGGAACGTCGAGCCGTGGGAGGAGGACCTCAGCGCGCTCACGCCGACCGTGGCGTGCGCCTGCGACCAGGACCGGTTCGAGCCGATCCTGCTGGACCGGGCCCGGGAACTGGGAGCCGACGTCCGCTTCGGCACCGAACTCACCGGGTTCGAGCAGGACGCCCGAGGGGTGACGGCGACGGTGCGGGAGCGAGGGTCGGGCAGGCGGACGACGGTCCGCGCGGACTATCTGATCGCCGCCGACGGCAGCCACTCGCCCGTCCGCGAGCGCCTCGGCATCCCCCGCCGGGGTCCCGGTCTCCTCGGCCACCGCATCAGCCTGTACTTCCGCACCGATCTGCGCCCCACCGTCGGCGGACGCCCCTTCTCCGCCTGCTTCCTGGAGGGCATGGGCGGCAGCCTGCTGCCCCGGGGCTCCGGCCTCTGGCAGCTCTCCGTCCCCTTCCACCCCGAACAGGGCGAGCGCCCCGAGGACTTCACCCCCGAGCGCTGCCGGACGCTGGTGGGTACGGCGCTGGGCGACCCCGGCGCCGTGGCCGAGCTGCGCGGCGTCTCCCCCTGGGACCTCGCGATCCTCGTCGCCGACCGCTTCCAGCAGGGCCGTGTCCTGCTGGTCGGCGACGCCGCCCACGTGATGCCCCCGACCGGCGGCTTCGGCGGCAACCTCGCCATCCAGGACGCGCACAACCTCGCCTGGAAACTGGCGGCGGTCCTGGCCGGGGGCGCGGGCCCGGGACTGCTCGCGACGTACGGTCCCGAGCGCCGGTCCGTGGCCCAGCTGACGATCGCGGCGACGGCCCGAAGACTGCCGGCGTCCTGGGTCGGCACGGGAGCCGGGCCGGGTGCCGGGACCGGCGCCGGGGGGCTGGTCGCCGGCGGGGCCGGGGCCGCGCCGGTGGCGGCCGGGGTGAGTCTGGCGGTGGGGTCCGGCGGGCTGAGCGACTCGACCGCCGACCACAACACCGTGTCCCTCGGATACCGGTACCACTCGGACGCCGTCCTCCCCGACCCCGGCGACGACGGCACGGAGCCCTTCGAGGACCCGCGCGAGCCGACCGGCCGGCCGGGGACGAGGGCACCGCACCTCGTCGTGGACGACGCGGGCACGCGCCGTTCCACGCTGGACCTGTGGGGCAGCGCGCCCGTCCTGCTCGTCGGGCCGGAGGGCACGCCCTGGTCCCGGGCCGCCGGTGAACTCGCGCTGGACGCCCACCGGCTGAGGGCGCCGGGCGCCGCGGGGCCGGGCCTCGTCGACGTGGACGGCCACTTCCTCCAGCGCTACGGCGTCGGCCCGGCCGGGGCGAGTCTCGTCCGGCCCGACGGCTTCGTGGCCTGGCGCTCCCCGCACGCCGGCGACGATCCGCGCGGCACGCTCACCCGGGTGCTCGCCGCCCTGCACGACCGGAGGCCGCTGTGACCACCCGTCTCGGGGTGCTGTTCCCCTCGTTCTACCCCGGTAGCGGCGAACCGCCCGACCCGGCACGGCTCACGGCGGCGGCCCGCGCGGCGGAACACGCCGGGTTCGACGGCTTCTGGGTACCGGAGCGGGTCACCGGCCTGCTCAGCGACCCGCTCATCGCCCTCGCCCACGTCGCCGCGGTGACCGGGCGCATCCGGCTCGGGACCGCCGTACTCACCCTGCCCGGCCGCCCTCCGGCCCTGCTGGCGAAGCAACTGGCCAGTCTGGACCGGCTCAGCGGCGGCCGGCTGGCCCCGGCGCTCGGCCTGGGCCGCGCCGACCCGGGCGAGCAGCAGGCGTTCGGGGTACGGCGATCCGAGCGCGCGGCCCTGTTCGACGAGGCGCTGCCGCTGATCCGGGCGGTCTGGGCGCGGGAGCCGGTGACACACCGGGGCCCCTCCTGGGCGTACGAGGGGCTGGCCGTGCAGCCGAAGCCCGGGGGCGAGGGGCCGCCGTTGTGGGTCGGCGGGGCGGCGGACAGCGAACTGCGGCGGGCCGGCCGGCTCGGCGACGGCTGGCTCGGCTCGTCCACGACGACGCCCCGTGCGGCGGAACACGCCCGCCGCACGGTCGAGTCGGCGGCGCGCGCGGCGGGCCGTACGGTCGCTGACGACGCGTACGGCTGCGTCGTCCCGTACCGCGGGCGGCCCGGCCCGCTCACTCCCGTGCAGCTCGCCGTCCTGGAGCGGATGCGGGCCGCGGGTCTCGTGCACGACGTGGACGGCTTCGCCCCGCTCGTCGAGGCGCTGCCCGCCCGGCTGCGCCGGCTGTCCGACGCGGGTCTGACCCTGTTCGTCCTGGTCCCGCTCTCGGAGCCGGCGGACTGGGAGGCGGAGGTGGGCATGCTGACGGAGGTGGTGGGTGTACGGGTGTGAGGGGGTGGCCGGCGTGCGGGCCGGTCACCCCCTCACGCCCCCGGCGTCTCCAGCGCCTCCGCCACCACCCGCATGCTCCGCACGAAGGCCGCGCGATCCTGCGGGGCCAGCCGGTCCAGCGCGCGGCGCAGGGGCGCGAGGCGCAGGCGGGCGCTGTGCTCGATCAGGGAGCGGTGGGGCTCCCCCACACTGACGATGGTGCGGCGGCGGTCGTGGTCGTCCTCGATACGCAGGACCAGCCCGCCCCGGTGCAGTTCGTTGACGAGCTGGCTGGTGGTGTTGGGGCTCAGCGCGAGCCGCTGGGCCAGTTCGCCGACCGAGGCGGGGCCGTCCACGGAGAGGGAGATGAGCGGGGCGAGGTGGCGGTTGGCCAGTCCGGCGTCGCCGAGCAGGGTGCGCAGCGGTGCGGGCGCGTCCTGCGCGGGGTCGCGCACCTGCTTCATGACACGGGCGAACAGCCGTACGAGCGCCTTGAGGTCCTCGTCCACGGCGTCCCCCGCCTCCGGGTGTTCGGGGTGCGAGGTGCGGGCCATGGCTTGAAGTTCATCACGCTCCGATGGTGTACTGCAAGATATGTCGAAGTTCGATGTTATCGAGCTTCGACATATTCACTGGCAGCCACACATCCAGGGAGGCTCCGTGCGGAGCAATTCCTCGTCCGAACCGCTCGGCCGGGACATCTGGGTCGTCGCGATGGTCGTCGTCCTGGGCGCGGTCATGGCCGTCCTGGACACGACGATCGTCAATGTCGCCCTGCACACCCTCAGCGACGACCTCGACACCGGCCTGTCCACCGTCCAGTGGACGGTGACCGGCTACTTCCTCGCGATGGGTCTGGTCATCCCGTTCGCGGGCTGGGGCTCGGAGCACTTCGGCGTCAAACCCCTGTGGCTGCTGTCGCTGGGCCTGTTCATCGCCGGTTCCGTGCTGTCCGGCGCGGCCTGGTCGATCGGCAGCCTGATCGCCTTCCGGGTGGTACAGGGCCTGGGTGGCGGGATGATCATGCCACTGGCCCAGACGATCCTGGCGACGGCGGCGGGGCCGGCCCGGATGGGCCGGGTGATGAGCGTCATCGGCGTCCCGATGCTGCTGGGTCCGGTCCTCGGCCCGGTCCTGGGCGGCTGGCTGGTCGACTACGACTGGCGGTGGATCTTCTACGTCAACGCCCCGGTCGGCGTCGCCGCGTTCACCGTGGCGCTACGGCTGCTGCCGGACACCCGCCCGGTGCCGGGAGCCGCCGGGAAGCTGGACACCCGCGGCTTCGCCCTGCTGGCGGGCGCGCTGGTGCTCGCGCTGTACGGGCTGTCGCGGGCCGGCACGGACGGCTTCGACGACCCGGCCGCGATCGCCTGCCTCGGCGCGGCCGTCGTCCTGGGCGTCCTGTTCAGCGTGAGCGCGCTGCGGCTCGGCGGGCGGGCCCTGATCGACCTCCGGCTCTTCGCGGACCGGACGTTCTCGGCTGCGGCCGTGACGACGTTCCTGTTCAGCGTCGGCCTGTTCGGCTCGATGCTGCTGCTGCCGCTCTTCTACCAGACCGCGAAGGGCGAGAGCGCCCTGACCGCCGGGCTGCTGCTCGCCCCGCAGGGGTTCGGCGCGGCGCTGGCGATGCCGGTCGCGGGCATCCTGACCGATCGGATCGGCGCGGGCCGGGTGGTGCCGGTCGGGGTGACCCTGGCACTGCTCGGCACGGTCGTCTACACGCAGGTCACGCCCGACACCTCGTACGGACTGCTCGCGGCGGCCCTGGTGCTGCGTGGGTTCGGGCTCGGCGCGGTGATGACGCCGGCGCTGTCCTCGGCGTACGCGACGCTGTCCAAGGAGGCGGTGCCCAGGGCCAGTTCGACCGTGACGATCCTTCAGCAGGTGGGCGGTTCGTTCGGCAGCGCGGTCATCGCCGTCGTGCTGAGCGGCCGGATCTCCGCCGAGCTGCCCGGGGGCCGACCCGCCGAGGGGCCGCTCGTCACCGCTTTCGCGCAGACCTTCTGGGTGGCGTTCGGCCTGGCCGCCCTCATCTACCTTCCCGCGCTCCTGCTGCCGAGGCACGGCACCGACCGCGCCGCACCGGCCGAGGAGGAGTCCACGCACTCACCCTGAGGAGTCCCACCATGTCCCTGCCCAGCTTCCCCATGGACCGCGCGACGGACCGCCCGCTCGATCCGCCGCCCGCCTATGCGGAGCTGCGTGAGTCCGCGCCGCTGACACGCGCCCGGCTGTGGAACGGCGACACGCCCTGGCTGGTCTTCCGCCTCGCCGACCAGCAGGCGATCCTCACCGACCGCCGCTTCAGCGCCGACGCGACCCGCCCCGGCTTCCCCCAGCAGAGCGCGGCGACGGCGGTGATGTCCCGGCAGATGAAGGACAACCGGCCGTTCGCCATCATGGACGGCGCCGAGCACGAACACCACCGGCGCATGCTGGTGCGGGAGTTCACCCACCGCCGGATGCAGCGGATGCGTCCGCGCGTCGAGCAGATCACCACGTCGCTGCTCGACGGCATCGCGAGGACCGGCCCGCCGGTCGACCTGGTGCGGGCGTACGCGCTGGCGCTGCCGTCGCTGACCATCTGCGAACTGCTCGGGGTGCCCTACCGCGACCACGCCTTCTTCCAGGAGCAGACGACGCTGCTGGCCACCGGGGACACCGACCGGGAGCGGGCGTTCGCCGCCAACCGCGAACTGGCGCGCTACATGGGCGAGCTGGTCGCGGAGAAGGAGCGCTCCCCCGGTGACGACATCGTCAGCCGGCTGATCTCCGGCCAGCTGCACCCCGGGCACCTCGGGCGCGAACGGCTCGTGTCCACCTGCCTGTTGCTGCTGAACGCGGGCTACGAGACGACCGCGAACATGCTCTCCCTGGGCACCCTCGCCCTGCTCCAGCACCCCGCCCAGGCCCGGGAGCTGCGGGACGCGGACTCCCCGGAACTGGTGGAGAACGCCGTGGAGGAGCTGCTGCGCTACCTGAGCATCACGCACCTGGGCCGCCGCCGGGTCGCCCTGGAGCCGGTGGAGATCGCGGGCGTCACCATCGCCGCGGGTGAGGGGGTGATCCTCATGCCGGACGCCGCCAACCGCGACGCCTCCGCCTTCCCCGACCCCGACCGCCTCGACGTCCACCGCACCGAGGCCCGCCGCCACATCGCGTTCGGCCACGGCGCACACCAGTGCCTGGGCCAGCCCCTGGCCCGCCTCGAACTCCAGGTCGGCTACCGCACCCTCCTCCGCCGCCTGCCGACCCTGCGCCTCGCCGCCCCCGAGTCCCGCCCGGCATTCCGCCCCGACAAACTGATCTACGGCCTCGAAGAACTCGAAGTGACCTGGTGACGAGGGGTCACCCCGTACGCCGGGACGACGGGATCCACAGAGTCGCCTCGATGCCGTAGCCGTCGGCGACGTTGTCGAAGGCGATGAGCGCGTCGCTGGGGTCGGTGCTCCCGTCGCTGTCGAAGTACAGGTTGACTCCGCCGTACGGAGAGCGGAACGCGGTGATCGCCACGGCGGCGGTCCCCGGGGTGGCGGGCTGCGTGCCCAGAACGAAGCCCAGGGCCGCGAGATCAGCGAGATCCGGACGCCGATCCGTCCGCAATCCGGCCCACGGGCCCTTACACGGCCGCCGTCTCCCGTTCCGCGGCGAGCGACGCGTCCGGACGCGTGTCGTCCAGGTGCCAGTGCAGATCCCGCACACCCGGCTCCAGCGCCAGCCGCGCGACGAGCAGCTCCAGGGTGCGGGCGGGGTCGCCGGTGACGAGGGCCGTGGCCCGGACGACGGTCGCGTCGTCGCCGTCGCGGCGCACTCTCAGCCCCGTGGGGGCGAGGCCGTCGCCGGTCAGGGCCTGGGAGAGGAGGGCGCGCAGATGTGTCTCGTCGGCGCGGTCGCAGACCAGGTGGACGGTGGCGCGCACCTCCTCCCCGTCGGGGTCGCGCTGCGGGACGCGGTCGATGAGCCGGCCCGCCGGGCGCAGCAGCAGGTGGACGGCGAGGACGGCGGCCGTGCCGATGAGGCACAGGTCGAGCCGGCCGGACGCGGCGAGCACCCCTACGGCGGCCGAACACCACAGTGTGGCGGCGGTGTTGAGGCCGCGCACGCCACCGCCCTCGCGGAGGATGACGCCGCCGCCGAGGAAGCCGATGCCGGAGACGACGTACGAGGCGACCCGGGTGGGGCTGCCGGTGTCGCCGACGGCCTCGCTGTAGAGGACGAACAGGGTGGCGCCGGCGGCGACGAGGGCGTTGGTGCGCAGCCCGGCCATGCGGGCGCGCCACTGGCGTTCGACGCCGATCAGCGCGCCGCAGCCGACGCCCGCGGCGAGCCGCAGGACGAAGTCGAGGGTGGTCAGGTTCGCCATGGGAACCTCCCGGACGGAACGAGGGCGCGGCGGGCGCCCTGCGGGAGGGGGCCGCTACCGGATGCCCGAAGGACAGCGGGACGCGGGGACGCGGGGCCGGTGACGGCCCGTCCTACTCCGGCTGAGATCCATGCCGTCCACCTCCTTCTCCCTCCGGGTTGCCGCCCACCATACTTGCATATCGACGCAACAAGAAAGTACCCGGGGTCCGGCCCGACGACGGCACCGCCGCGTCAGCCGAAGACCCGGCGCTGGATCTCGCGCCGGTAGTCCTCAAGGGTGTTGTCGAGGTGGACGGCGGCGGCCCCGGCCGCCTCCTCGGGCCTGCCGTCGCGGATCGCCCGGTAGATCGCGGCGTGTTCCTCGACCGCTTCGGGCGCGTGCCCGCCGACCGTGCCGTGCAGGCCGATCGTGCTGGACTGGCGTTGCAGGCGCCGGGATTCACGGACCGAGGCGACGAGGAACTGGTTGTGCGAGGCGATGGCGACGGCGAGGTGGAAGTCGTCGTCGCCGCGGTCGAAGAGTGCGGCCTGTCCGGTGAGATGGCCCTGCCGGCAGGTCTCGACGGCGGCCTCGATCGCGCGCAGTTCGGCCGGGGTCGCGTGGGTCGCCGCGAGCCGGCTCGCGGCGGTCTCCTGGATGCGGCGGAACTCGAACAGCATGTAGACGTGGTCGAGGTCGGTGGGCAGGAAGAACCCGCCCCAGCGGGACGAGCCGAGCATCCCGTCGTCGTCGGCGACGTACAGGCCCCGGCCCTTGTGCGCCCGGACCCGTCCGATCGCGGAGAGGATCTTGACCGCTTCGCGGACCACGCTGCGGCTGGCGTCGAGCCGCGCGGCCAGTTCCTTCTCGGTCGGCATCCGGTCGCCGGGCCGCAGCCCGGACTCGGCGATGAGCTGGAGGATCCGCTCGGCGGCCACCTCGTACCCCGGCCGGTACGAGCCCGCAGGCTCGGCGGCGCCGCCCACTGTCGCTTCCACCATGTCGAAAAATCCTACAACACTGGCTGAGATCCACAGATGAGTCGCATACATCAGGCCGTCCCCACCCTTGACTGGCCTCGGTCAAATCAGGCTACTATCGGGATTTGGCGCATCTTGGCGCACGTATGAGTCGCATACATGACGACGCTTCACCTGGCCGCGGTGGCGTCGGCAGACATTCACAGATCACACCGCGCGGCGCCCGACTGATCGTCCGGTCCTGCCACGGCGGCGCGAACCAGCGCCGGACCGTCCCTGCCCCCTGCCCTCCCGCCGGAGCCGATGTCGTGAAGAGACTGATCGCAAGACGTCTGATCGCGGTGGCCGCGCTGATCGCGGCGACCGTCGTCGTGCCGGCGTTCGCCGCCCCCGTGCCCGCGGCGGCGCACGCGGTGAACCCCGCCGACTTCCAGCAGGTCGAACTGGCCCGGGGCGTCGCCGAGGTCGGCGAACCCATGTCCCTGGCCGTGCTGCCGGACCGCTCGGTGCTGCACACGGCGCGCGGCGGCGTCCTGCGCCGCACCACCGCCGACGGCGTCACCAGCGTGATCGGCACCCTGCCGGTGTACACGCACGACGAGGAGGGCCTCCAGGGCATCGGGGTGGACCCGGGGTTCGCCGGCAACCGGTTCATCTACCTGTACTACGCGCCCCCGCTGTCCACGCCGGGCGGCGACGCACCGGACAACGGCACGGACTTCTCCGTGTGGAACGGCGTCAACCGGCTCTCCCGGTTCACCCTGAACGCCGACTTCACGCTCAACATGGCCAGCCAGGTGACCGTGCTGGAGGTCGCGACCAGCCGGGGCATGTGCTGCCACGTCGGCGGCGACATCGACTTCGACGCGGCCGGCAACCTCTACCTCTCCACGGGCGACGACTCGAACCCGTTCGCCTCGGACGGGTACACCCCCATCGACGAGCGCACGGGCCGCAACCCCGCCTACGACGCGCAGCGCAGCGCCGCCAACACCAACGACCTGCGCGGCAAGGTGCTGCGGATCAAGGTGAACGCGAACGGGACGTACTCGATCCCGGCGGGCAACCTGTTCGCGCCGGGCACCTCGGGCACCCGGCCGGAGATCTACGCGATGGGTTTCCGCAACCCGTTCCGCTTCGGTGTGGACAAGGCCACCGGCGTGCTCTACCTCGGCGACTACGGCCCCGACGCGGGCACGGCCAGCAACAGCCGCGGGCCCGCCGGGCAGGTCGAGTTCGACCGGATCGCCTCGGCCGGGAACTACGGCTGGCCCTACTGCATGGGCAAGAACACCGCCGCTGAGACCTATGTCGACTACACGTTCCCGTCGGGGCCGTCCGGGAACCGGTTCAACTGCGCCGCGCCGGTCAACAACTCGCCCCGCAACACAGGGCTGACCGCCCTGCCCGCCGCCCGTCCGGCGTGGCTGAACTACGACAACTGCTCGCTCGCGGCGTTCGGCTGCGGCTCCGAGTCGCCGATGGGCGGTGTGGTGTACCGCTACGACGCCTCCAACCCGTCGACGGTCAAGTTCCCCGCCGCGCTGGACGGGCACGTGTTCCTCGCCGAGTTCGGCAGGCGCTGGCTGAAGACGGTCGACGTCGAGGCCGACGGGTCGGCCGGGCAGATCAGCGACTTCCCGTGGCGCGGCACCCAGATCATGGACACCGCGTTCGGCCCGGACGGCGCCCTGTACGTGCTGGACTACGGAACGGGCTGGGGCAGCGGCAACGCGGAGTCCGCCCTCTACCGCATCGAGTACAACCCGGCCGGCAACCAGGCGCCGACCGCGCGGGCCGCCGCGGACCGGACGTCGGGGCTCGCGCCGCTGACGGTCGCCTTCTCCTCGGCGGGCTCCTCAGACCCGGAGGGCGGCGCGCTCTCCTACCGCTGGGACTTCGGCGACGGCACCACGTCCTCCTCGCCCTCCCCGAGCCACACCTACCCGGACAACGGCCGGCGCACCGTCACCCTCACGGTGACCGACCCGACCGGGCGCACCGCCACCGCCGGCGTGACGATCACGGTCGGCAACACCGCGCCCACGGTCACGCTGAACCCGCCGGCCGACGGCACCCTGTTCTCCTTCGGCGACACCGTGCCGTACACGATCACCGTGACGGACCCGGAGGACGGCACGGTCGACTGCTCCCGGGTGAAGCTGACGTATCTCCTGGGCCACGACGACCACGGCCACCAGATCACCTCGCGCACCGGGTGCTCGGGCACCCTGACGATCCCCGTGGACGGCGAGCACGACACGGCGGCGAACCTGTTCGCGGTGTTCGACGCCGAGTACACCGATCTCGGCGGGGGCGGCCAGCCGGCGCTGACCACGCACACGCAGCACACCCTGCAACTGCGCCACCGCCAGGCCGAGCACCGCACCGCCCAGTCGGGCACGGGGCTGTACGACAAGGCGGGCGCCGAGGGCGGCAGGACCGTCGGTGACATCCACAACGGCGACTGGATCGCGTTCGGGCCCTACGCGCTCGGCGGGGAGACCCGGTTCAGCGCACGGGTGTCGTCCGGCGGCGCGGGCGGCACGCTGTCCGTGCGGACGGGGTCGCCGACCGGGCCCGTGCTCGGCTCGGTCGCGGTGCCGGTGACCGGCGGGTGGGACACCTTCAGGGAGGTCTCCACCACGCTGACGGGCGTCCCGGCCGGGACCGTGACGGTGTATCTGACGTTCTCCGGCGGCAGCGGCTTCCTCTTCGACGTGGACGCGTTCACGTTCGGCACACCGCCGGGCGGCACCGGGCGGCAGATCACCGGTATCGGCGGCAAGTGCGTCGACGCCGGCGACGGCACGCGCCTCCAGCTGTGGACCTGCGACGGCGGCGCCGACCAGAAGTGGACGGTCGGCGGGAGCACCCTGCGGGCCCTGGACAAGTGCATGGCGACCGTAGGCGGCGCCACCGCCGACGGCACCGCGGTCCAGCTCGCGGTCTGCGACGGCTCCGCCGCGCAGAACTGGTCCGTGCAGGGCGACGGCACGATCCGCACCGGCGGCAAGTGCCTGGACGCCGAGGGCGCCGGTTCCGCCGACGGCACCCGGCTGATCATCTGGACCTGCAACGGGGGCCCCAACCAGAAGTGGACGTCGTCCTAGGAGGGCGAAGACATGAAACGCTCGTTCACCCGGCGCGCGCTCGGCACGTCAGCCGCCGCGCTCGCCGTCCTCGCGTTCGGCGCCGCCCCGCCGGCCGGCGCCGCCGACGCGCCGTACGACGTCCTCGTGTTCTCCAAGACCGCCGGGTTCCGGCACGACTCCATCGCCGCCGGGATCCGGACGATCCGGGAACTGGGCGCGGCGAACAGCTTCACGGTGACCGCGACCGAGGACGCGGCGCAGTTCACCGCCGCGAACCTGGCCCGGTACGAGACGGTGGTGTTCCTCAACACCACCGGGGACGTCCTGAACGGCACCCAGCAGAGCGCGTTCGAGTCCTACATCCGGGGCGGTGGCGGGTACGTCGGCGTCCACGCGGCTGCCGACACCGAGTACGACTGGCCGTTCTACGGCGAGCTGGTCGGGGCGTACTTCGCCTCGCACCCGGCCGTCCAGCAGGCCACCGTCCGGGTCGAGAACCGGGCGCACCCGGCCACCCAGCACCTCGGACCGTCGTGGGTGCGCACGGACGAGTGGTACGACTTCCGCAGCAACGTGCGGGCCGGCGCGCGGGTGCTGGCGACGCTGGACGAGTCGACGTACTCCGGTGGCGCGATGGGGGCCGACCATCCGCACACCTGGTGCAAGCAGGTCCAGGGCGGGCGTTCCTTCTACACGGGCAACGGCCACACCCAGGCGAGCTACAGCGAGCCGGGCGTCCGGGCGCTGCTGCTGGGCGGCATCCGGTACACGGCGGGCCGGGCCCGGGCGGACTGCCGGCCGGAGAACGGGTACACGCCCCTCTACAACGGGGCCACCACCGGCTGGTCGCAGGCCGGTCCGGGCGGCTTCGCCGACAGTGACGCCACGCTGACGTCGTCCGGCGGGCTCGGCATGCTCTGGTACAGCGCCAAGGAGTTCCGCTCCTACTCGCTGAAGCTGGACTGGCGGATGGCCGGCGACGACAACTCCGGGGTCGTCATCGGCTTCCCGCCCGGCTCCGACCCGAACACGGCGCTCGCCCAGGGCCACGAGATCCAGATCGACGCCACGGACACGCCGGACCGCACCACCGGCGCGGTCTACGGCTTCCGGGCGCCGGACATCGCCGCCCGCGACGCGGCGCTGAATCCGCCGGGCGAGTGGAACACCTTCGAGGCGCTGGTGGAGGGCGAGCGCGTCCAGGTGTTCCTGAACGGCACCAAGGTCAACGACTTCACCAACACCGACCCGGCGCGTTCCCTGGTCTCCGGGCACATCGGCATCCAGAACCACGGCGACGGCGACGAGGTGTCCTTCCGCAACATCCGGATCCGGGAACTGGGCGGCACCGCCCCCACCCCGGGCCCTCTCGTGGGCACCGGCGGCAAGTGCGCCGACACGGGCGGGAGCGGCGCGAGGCTCCAGCTGTGGACCTGTAACGGCGCCGCCGCCCAGCAGTGGACCCGGGACGGCGACACCTGGCGCAACCAGGGCAGGTGCATGACCGTCACCGGCACCGCCGACGGCTCCCCCGTCCAGCTGTCGCCCTGCGACGGCGGCCCGGGTCAGACCTGGACCACCGGCACAGGCGGCGCGCTCGTGAACCCGAAGTCGGCCAAGTGCCTGGACGCGAGCGGAGCCTCCAGCGCCGACGGCACCCCGCTCATCGTCTGGACCTGCCACGGCGGCGCCAACCAGCGCTGGACCCTGCCCTGACCGTGCGCCGTCACCCCCGCCGCAGCTGGAACCTCTGCTGGGCGGCAGCGGCGGGGGTCGCCTGGGAGATGCGGGCGCCGTCCGCGGTCGACGCGTTCCACACGTCCAGGGCGAGCCCGCTCTGCCGGTTGACCAGGCCGATCACGCCGCCGCCCTGGTCGACCACCCGCCACTGCTGGCTCGCCGCCCCGGTGTCGGGCTGCTGGGTGATCTCGGCGCCGCCGCTCGGGCTCATGGCCTGGATCACCATGCCGCTGTGCCGGGCCCGGACGCGGTGGTAGCCGTCGCCGGAGTCGAGGAAGTCGAACCGCTGGTTCGGCCCCGAGGTGGCCGGCCACTGGATCAGGAGGGCGCCCGCGGCGGTGGACGCGCCGCTGATGTCGGCGGGTTTTCCGCTGTGCTGGGCGACCAGCTGGTAGTACACGCCGGGTTCCACGACCGGGCCGGGGCCCTGGGCGGTCGCGCGGTAGGTGTGTCCGGCCTGGCCGGTGAACTCGATCAGGTCGGTCTCGGGCTTCGTGGGCCGTACCGGGTCGCCGCTGGTCGTGTCGAGCAGGTCGTGGGCGCCGGTGAACATGCGGCTGCGGATCCGGAGGGTGCCGGTGCGGTCGGGGGTGACGGTCAGTTCGGTGGGCCGGCCGCCCTGCCACACGGCGCCGACGGTGTGGCCGCCGCGCCCGCGCAGTCCGGCGACGCTCCCCGCCGGCCAGGCGGGCGGCAGTGCGGGCAGGACGTGGAGTTCGCCGTTGTGGCTGTGCAGCAGCATCTCCGCGACACCCGAGGTGGCGCCGAAGTTGCCGTCGATCTGGAAGGGCGGGTGCAGGTCGAACATGTTGGGCGCGAGCCGGTCCGTGGTCACGAGGTCGCGCAGGAGTTTGTGGGCCCGCGCGCCGTCCTCCATGCGCGCCCAGTAGTTGATCTTCCAGGCGAGCGACCAGCCGGTTCCGGCGTCGCCGCGCAGTTCCAGGGTGCGGCGGGCGGCCTCGAACAGCTGGGGTGTCCCGCGCCGGGTGATCTCGTTGCCGGGGTGCAGCCCGTACAGGTGGGAGATGTGCCGGTGACTGCGCTCGGTCTCCACCCAGTCGTGCAGCCACTCCTGGATGTTGCCGCGTGAGCCGATCTTCATCGGGGCCAGCCGTTGCCGGGCCGAGCGGACCTGGTCGCGGAAGGCGGCGTCGGTCCCGAGGACCTCGCTGGCGGACGCGCATCCGTCGAACAGGGAGCGCAGGATCTGCATGTCCATCGTCGGGCCGGCGCACACGCTGACGTCCGGATGGTGGGTCAGTTCCGGCGAGTTCGACGGGTTGGTGACCAGGTGGCCCAGGGTGGGGTGGGGCACCAGGGTGTCGAGGAAGAACTGGGCCGCGCCCTTCAGCGCCGGATAGCCGCGCCGCAGGAACTCGACGTCGCCGGTGAAGCGGTAGTGGTCCCAGATCAGGGAGGCCAGCCAGGCGCCGCCGGTCTGCCACATGCCCCACACGGCGCCGTCGACGACCGAGGTGCCCCGCCACGCGTCGGTGTTGTGGTGCGTGACCCAGCCCCGGGCGCCGTACTGCGCCTGCGCGGTGCGGGCGCCGGTGGCCGTGAGGTCGTCGACCATCGCGAACAGGGGCGTGAGGCACTCGGCGAGGTTGGTCGTGTCGGCGGGCCAGTAGTTCATCGGCAGGTTCGCGTTGATCGTGTACTTCGAGTCCCAGGACGGGTTCAGCTGGTCGTTCCAGATGCCCTGGAGGTTCGCCGGCTGGGTGCCGGGCCGCGACGACGAGATCAGCAGGTAGCGGCCGTACTGGAAGAGCAGCGCGGAGAACTGCGGGTCGTCGGCCGCGTTGTGCCGGGCGATGCGGACGTCCGTCGGCTGGTCGGCCGCCGGGGTACGGCCGACGTCGATGCGGACGCGGCCGAACAGCGCCTGGTAGTCGGCGACATGGCGGGCGAGGAGGGTGTCGTACGGGACGGCCTGGGCGGCGTTCAGGTGGGTCCGGGCGATGCCCTGGTAGTCGCCGCTGACGGTGCGGTAGTCGACGTAGCTGGTGCCGATGGAGAGCAGAAGCGTCACGCTGTTCGCGCCCGTGACCCGCAGGGTGCCGCCGGAACTGGTGACGGTTCCGCCCTGGGCGACCGCTCTGGCCAGGGCGAGGAAGCGGACCGTGCCCGCGATGCCGCGCATGTCGCCGGAGACTCCGTCGAGGGCGATCGTCGTGCCGTCGGGGCTGGAGACCGAGGTGCGCTGCGGGCTGGTGAAGGCGGCCGTGAAGGTGACCGAGCCGGGTGTCTGGGCGGTCAGCCGCATGACGATCACCTGGTCCGGCGCGCTGGCGAACACCTCGCGCCGGTATCGCACGTTGTTCGCGGTGTAGGTGGCGACGGTCGTGGCGGTGGTGAGGTCGAGCCAGCGCTCGTACCCGGAGACCGTGCCGCCGCCCGGGAGGGTGATGCGGAGGTCGCCGACGGGCTGGTAGGCGAGCTGGGCCGCAGGGTTGCCGAGCATGGTCTGGTTGATCAGGTCCTGCGCCTGCGCCCACTGGTCGGCGAAGACCATCTGCCGGATGCGGCCGAGGGCGGCGGCGCCGCGCGGGTTGTCGTAATTGTGGGGGCCGCCGGCCCACAGCGTGTCCTCGTTGAGCTGGAGGCGTTCCGTGTCGGTGTTGCCGAACACCATCGCGCCGAGGCGGCCGTTGCCGACCGGCAGCGCGCGCAGCCACTCCGTGCCGGCCGCCTTGTCGTACCAGAGCGCGAGGTCGCCGGCCGCTCGGACCTCGGGCGGCGCGGTCGCGTCGGCGCGGGCGGTCGCCGTCCAGCCGGTGCGGCCGAGCACGGCACCGGCCACGCCCAGTCTCATCGCCTGCCGTCGTGTCGGATCGGGCATCTGGCTCCCACCTTCCTGTGGCGTACGCGGAGTTGCGCCGGCGCGGCTGCGCAGCCGCGCCGGCGTGCCGTGGTCGCGGTGACCGGGCGGTCAGTCGCGCTGGAGGCGGAACCGCTGGTGGGCGGCGCCGTTCGCGGCCTGCTGGGAGACACGGGCGCCGTCGGCGGTGGAGCCTCCCGGTACGTCCATGGCGAGGCCGCTCTGCCGGTTGACCAGGCTGAGCGTGCCGTCGCCCTGGTCGACGACGCGCCACTGCTGGCCGGCGGCGTTGGTGTCGGGCTGCTGGGTGATGCCCGCGCCGGCGGCCGGGCCCGCGGTCTGGAGGACCAGGGTGCTGTGCCGGGCCCGGATGCGGTAGTAGCCGTCGCCGGAGGGGACGAAGTCGAACCGCTGGTTGAGCCCGCCGTTCACGGACCACTGGATCAGTGCCGCGCCGGCCGCGGTGGACGCGCCCTCGATGTCGGCCGCCTTGCCGCTGTGGACGGCCGCCAGCCGGTAGGCGACCCCGGGTTCCGGGACCGTCGGCGCGGGCGGCTCGGAGCCGAACCGGGTGAAGAAGCGCCACAGTTCCGCCTTGACCCAGCTCCTGGCGCCGCTCTCGCAGCCGGCGCACCCGTCCACGGGGCCCTGCTGGTGGCCGCCGTCGAACGCGGCCCAGACGACCGGGTGGTCGGCCTGGCAGCCGGCGTAGGCGGTGATCGTGTGGGTGAGGCTGCCGCGTGCGGGTTCGGGCGGGTTCTGCGGGGTGCAGCCGTTGTTGCGGACGAACCGGTCCCGCAGCGCGCGGCCGTTCTGGATGCTGTCGGAGATGCCGTGGATGCCCAGGTAGCCGACGGGTCCGGTGCCGCCGGCGCATCCGCTGATCGGGCCGGGGGCGGCGATGGCGGCGACCGCGCGGAAGGCGGCCGGGCGGGCGCAGGCGAGGGCGTAGCTCATGGCGCCGCCGTAGCTGAAGCCCACGGAGTACACCTGTGCGGTGTCGACGCACAGGCCCTGGCCGATGACCCTGAGCATGTCGTCGGTGAAGGTCACGTCCTCGCCGCCGGTGTTGGCCCAGCCGTTGCCGATGCCCTGGGGCGCGACGAAGACCGTGCTGTTGTTCGCCTGGGAGAGCATGCCGTAGTAGGCCCACGCGTATCCGTCGCTTCCGCCGGAGGCGACGTCGTTCGCGGTGCCGCCCCACCAGTGGAAGCCGAACGCGA
Organism: Streptomyces niveiscabiei; assembly: GCF_033794345.1. NCBI lineage: Bacteria > Bacillati > Actinomycetota > Actinomycetes > Kitasatosporales > Streptomycetaceae > Streptomyces > Streptomyces niveiscabiei. The sequence continues at coordinate 3,450 of NZ_JARAYJ010000032.1, read as the reverse complement.
GGCGGTAGGGGCGGTTGTTGTCGTAGGTGTCGGGGAGTTTGAGGATGAAGCTGCGGCTCTTGCCGTTGCTCTGGATGGTGTGGGTACCGCTGGTCAGCTTCGGGGCGGTGCCGCACCCGGGGCTCGCGGCGGACGTCCGCGGCGGGGGAGCCGCCGTGGCGCCGTGCGCGGCGCCGCCCGCGGCGACGACCAGAAGCGCCGCGGCCACGGCGGACCGGAATAAGGATCTGTATCTCGTCATCACGCCACTCCACTACGTTGTGGGGGGTTCGCCGTACACAGGGGCTACGCGTGAAGTTCGAATGAGTCCGACTCATGTATGTCGACCGGATGCTCAAACGTCCCCCATGGAAGCGGTCCGCCCCACTGTCGTCAAGGGATCGCACGGATGAGTCGCATCCATCCATTGCATGTACATGATTCATATGGTGCACTGAGGTCTGCCTAGGCAGGGGCGTTCGCCGGATCCATCCCACGTAAAGGAGATCCCGTGTTCGCATCCTGGTCCCTGGCGGTGCGGGCCTTCGTGGCCGCCGCGGCGACGACCGCCGCGCTGGCCGCGACCGCCCCTGCCCCCGCCGCCGCCTCCGAGGCCACGACCACCCTGTACGCCGCCCCGTCCGGCACCGGCACCGCGTGTTCGCTCCCCGAGCCCTGCTCGCTGCCCGCCGCGCAGGCAGCGGTGCGCTCGCTCAGCCAAGGGATGTCGGACGACATCGTCGTCGAGCTGGCCGACGGGGTGTACCGGTTGTCCGCGCCCCTGCGGATGACGGCGGCGGACTCCGGCACCAACGGCCACCGGGTCGTGTGGCGGGCCGCCCCCTCCGCGCGCCCCGTGCTCAGCGGCGCCCGCGCGGTCACCGGCTGGTCGGTCGCCGACGCCGGGAAGAACATCTGGCGCGCGGACGTCGCCGCCGGGACCGACACCCGGCAGCTGTACGTCGACGGCGCCGTCGCCACCCGCGCGCGGACGCAGGTGAACCGGTCCTCGTTCACCTTCACCAGCACGGGCATGACCTTCTCCGACCCCGCCCTGGGCTACCTCAACAACCTGGCGGGCCAGAACCGGGTCGAGGTGGAGAGCGTCAACTCCTTCACCGACCGCTACTCGCCCGTGCAGAGCATCCGCGGGAACGTCGTCACGATGCGTCAGCCCGCCTGGAACAACAACACCTTCGGCTACGACACGCTCACCGCCCCGCACCGGGCCGGTCCGTTCTATCTGGCCAACGCGTACGAATTCCTCGACTCCCCCGGCGAGTGGTACGTCGACCCGGGCACCGGCTCGCTGTACTACATCCCGCTGGCCGGGCAGAACATGAGCACCGCCCGCGTGGAACTGCCGGTGCTCCAGTCGCTGCTGAACGTCGGCGGCACCTACGACGCGCCCGCCCACGACATCACGTTCAGCGGGATCACGTTCACCGGCACGAGCTGGCTCGGCCCCAGCGGCGACCAGGGGTACGCGGACCAGCAGACCGGCGCCTACCTCGCGGGCGACTGGAACTGGCCCGCCGACCGGCTGACGTCCTGCCAGAACGGCTGCCGGCAGTTCGAGGCGGCCCGGCCGCACTGGAGCCAGATGCCGGCCGCCGTGCAGGTGTCCGCCGCGCGCGGCATCACCTTCGGCGACAGCGCGTTCGTCAACCTGGGGCAGACCGCCATCGGCATCGGCAACGACGCGAACGCCCACGCCAGCGGGGTCGGCCTGGGCGCGAGCGACATCACGGTCACCCGCTCCGAGATCGCCCGCGGCTCGGCGGGCGGCATCGTCGTCGGCGGGGTCCGCGCCGACGCACACCACCCCGGCGACCAGCGGATGACCAACCGGAACATCACCGTCAGCGACAACCGCATCCACGACCTCGGCCTGGAGTACCGGGGCAACGTGTCGGTCCTGACCACCTACGTCACGACCACGAACGTGACCCACAACGAGGTCTACAACATGCCCTACTCCGGCATGTCGATCGGCTACGGCTGGGGCAGCAACGACGCGGGCGGCAGCGACCACTACGCGGGCCGCGGCCTGTACGACTACCAGCCCCGGTACACGACCCCGACCACCGCGTCCGGCAACCGGCTCACCGGCAACCACATCCACGACGTCATGCAGCAGATGAACGACGGCGGCTGCATCTACACCCTGGGCTGGAACCCGAACGCCGAGATCAGCGCCAACCACTGCCAGCGCACCAAGGGCTACTTCGGCCTCTACTTCGACGAGGGCTCCCGCTACTACACCGCCACCCGCAACGTCTTCGACGCCACCGGCACCTGGGCCACCGCCAACTACTGGGGCGGGGAGAACATGGGCAACTGGACGGTCACCGACAACTGGTCGACCAACGGCAGCACCAACATCACCAACGGCGACCGCGGCAACGTCGTCCGCGGCAACACCACGGTCACGGGCGGGAACTGGCCGTCCGGCGCCCAGGCCGTGATCGCCGACGCCGGACCGCGCGGCGGCGGCGACCCGCAGACCGGCGCGATCGTGGGCGCCCAGTCGGGCCGCTGCGTCGGCTTCGGCGCCGCGACCCCGGCGGGCGGAGATCAGGCGCAGCTCCGGGACTGCACCGGCGGCGCGAACCAGCGCTGGACCCACACCCCGGGCGGGCAACTCGCCCTGGCCGGCGGCACGTGCCTGGATGCCTCCGGGCAGGGGACCGCCAACGGCACCAAGGCGATCGTCTGGGACTGCCACGGCGGCACCAACCAGCAGTGGAACGTCAACGCCGACGGCACGATCACCGGCGTGCAGTCCGGGCTGTGCCTGGACGCGAGCGGCAGCGGGACCGCGAACGGCACCCTGATCCACCTGTGGGCGTGCCACGGCGGAGCCAACCAGAAGTGGAGCCTGCGATGAGACGCCGCGCACCGTGGGCGGCCGTCCTCCTGCTCACCGCTGCCCTGGCCGGCTGCGGCAGCGCCTCGGGGTCGAAGCCGTCGTCCGGCGGCTCCACGGACCAACTGGTCGTCTGGGACTGGAAGTCGGGGGACGACGCCGCTGCCGCCTACCTCGCCAAGGCCAAGGCCGACTTCGCGAAGAAGCACCCCGGCGTCACCGTCGAGTTCGTGGCCCAGCCCTTCGACCAGTACTACACGCTGCTCGGCACGGCCATCCAGGCGGGCAAGGGCCCGGACGTCATGCTGTTCAACGGCGGCGGCCAGATCCGTGACCGGACGGACGCACTCGTCCCGCTGGACCCCTACCTCGCCGGGGACCGGGACCGCCTAGTGAGCTGGGACGCGTTCAGCGAGGACGGCAGGACCTACGCCGCACCGGTCACCTTGCAGGGGCACCCGATCTACTACAGCAAGAAGCTGTACGAGCGGGCGGGCCTCGACCCCCCCCCCCCCCCCCCGACCCGGGGCCCCCCCCCCCCCCCCAGGGCCCCCCAAACGGAGATGGCCCCGCGCGCGGGGGGCGCGGGCGGCCACAACGAG
>NZ_JARAYJ010000031.1:0-124875 GCF_033794345.1 Streptomyces niveiscabiei | reverse complement strand
CTTGCCCGCGCTTGCGGGGTGCCGCTGCGCCCACCCGTGCCGCCCCTAGCGGCACGACTGCCCGCAGCTACGGCAGGGGGGTGGAGTGGGTGCGGGGCGTTGTCTGGTGCTTTTTTCTTTTCCTGTGCGCTTCTCCGCGCTCCGAATCTTCCGTATGAGCCGAAGGTTTCTCGGGTGGTTCGTTTGCTGAAGCCGCTGAAGGCCCGGTGGGTTGCGTGGGCTGCTACCTGGGTGTCTCTCGGGCGGAGCATCAGGGCTACCGCTGTTGAGGAGGTCAGGGGGGCCAGGGCGAGGAGGGTGAGGGAGGCCGGCAGGGGGAGGGGGTGGTCGGCGGCGAGGAAGTCGGAGGCGGCTCCGTCGAAGGGGAGGCCGGTCAGGTCGCCGCGCAGGTGCAGGAAGATCAGGAGCGCCAGCATCGAGCCGAAGAGGGTCGACAGGGCTGTTGTCGTCGCCGAGACCGCCATCAGGCGGGCCGGGCCGAGGCCGATCGCCGCGAGGCCCGGGCGGGGGCGGGTCGCCGGGTCGGTGCGGGCCACCGCCATCGCGAAGTACACCGTCGCCGTCAGCGGGATCGCGCACCAGGCCAGGCGCAGGGCCGAGGACGCCGCCGCCTCGGGGTGGGTCAGGGCGTGGCCCAGCGTGGAGAGGAGCAGGAAGCCCGTTCCCGCTGCCGCCGCCGAGACCGCCAGGCGGCGCGCGTGGACCGCCGGGTGGGCGGCTCGGGTCAGGCGGAGAGCGAGCACGCGGGGCGGCCTTCCGGGTCGGTGGGCGGGGGGAGGTGGACGGTGGTGACGCGGCGGCCGTCCAGGAGGGGCATCGTGCGGTCGGCCAGCGCCGCCGTGTCGGGGTCGTTCGTCGCCAGGACCACCGTGATGCCGTGGGAGCGGGCCGCTGTCGTGAGGGTCCTCAACACGTGGGCCCGGTCGGCCTGGTGGAGGGGTGCCGTCGGTTCGTCGGCGAAGAGGACCGACGGCGCCGGTGCCAACGCCCTGGTGATGCACACCCGTTGCCGCTGCGCCTGCGTCAACTCCCCGGGCCGCGCACGCGCCTTGTCCCCGACGTCGAGCCGCTCCAGCCACTCCAGCGCGGCGGCCTTGGCGCGCCGGCGGCTCGTACCGCGCAGCATGAGGGGCAGCGCCGCGTTCTCCCACACGTTCAGTTCGGGGACCAGCGTCGGCGCCGGGTCGATCCAGCCGAAGCGGTCGCGGCGGAGCCGTTCGCGGGCGACCGGGCCCATCGTGTGGACGGGGACGCTGTTGAACCAGACCTCGCCGCGCTGGGCGGGGGTCAGGCCGGCGAGGCAGTGCAGCAGCGTCGTCTTGCCGCTTCCGCGCGGGCCGGTGACGGCGAGGATCTCGCCCTCGCGGACGCCCACCGAGACACCGCCGAGGCCGGGGGTGCCGTCGCGGTGCGTGAAGTGCAGGGAGCGTGCCCAGAGCACGTCGTTGTCCGGCGGGGCCTCCATGGGCGTACACCTTCGTTCAGATCCGTAGTTCCCGTGCCGTTTCCCCCGTCCGGGGGAACGAAAGGCAGGGGTGATCGGTCACTGCACGCTAGGCAAGGGGTCCAGGGAATGCCGGACAGCACACGGCCCCGCGGCGCCGTTTCTCACTCGAACGGGCGCGCACGGGGCCGTACATCAGACGATCAGAGCTTCGACCACGCCTCCGTCAGCGTCCGGCGCAGGATCTGCTCGATCTCGTCGAACGTCTCCTGGTTCGCGATCAGCGGCGGCGCGAGCTGGACGACCGGGTCGCCGCGGTCGTCGGCGCGGCAGTACAGGCCGTTGTCGAAGAGGGCCTTGGAGAGGAAGCCGTAGATGATGCGCTCGGTCTCCTCCGCGTCGAAGGACTCCTTCGTGGCCTTGTCCTTGACGAGTTCGATGCCGTAGAAGAAGCCGTTGCCGCGGACGTCGCCGACGATCGGGAGGTCGTGGAGCTTCTCCAGGGTCGCGCGGAAGGCGGCCTCGTTGTCGAGGACGTGCTGGTTGAGGTTCTCGCGCTCGAAGAGGTCGAGGTTGGCGAGGGCGACGGCCGCGGAGACGGGGTGGCCGCCGAAGGTGTAGCCGTGCAGGAAGGCGTTGCCGTCCCGGTAGAAGGGCTCGGCGAGGCGGTCGGAGACGATGCAGGCGCCGATGGGGGAGTAGCCCGAGGTCATGCCCTTCGCGCAGGTGATCATGTCCGGTACGTAGCCGAACTTGTCGCACGCGAACGTCGTACCGAGCCGCCCGAACGCGCAGATCACCTCGTCGGAGACGAGCAGTACGTCGTACTGGTCGCAGATCTCGCGCACCCGCTGGAAGTAGCCCGGCGGCGGCGGGAAGCAGCCGCCCGCGTTCTGGACGGGCTCAAGGAAGACCGCCGCGACCGTGTCCGGGCCCTCGAAGAGGATCTGCTGTTCGATCTGGTCGGCGGCCCAGCGGCCGAAGGCGACCGGATCGTCGCCGTGGATGGGGGCGCGGTAGATGTTGGTGTTCGCGACCTTGTGCGCGCCGGGGACGAGCGGCTCGAAGGGGGCGCGCAGCGGGGGGAGGCCGGTGATGGAGAGGGCGCCGTGGGTGGTGCCGTGGTAGGCGACCGTCCGGGAGATGACCTTGTGCTTCGTCGGCTTGCCGGTCAGCTTGAAGTACTGCTTGGCCAGCTTCCACGCCGTCTCGACGGCCTCGCCGCCGCCGGTCGTGAAGAACACCTTGTTCAGGTCGCCGGGGGCCTCGCCCGCGAGGCGCTCCGCCAGCTCGATCGCCTTCGGGTGCGCGTACGACCAGACGGGGAAGAACGCCAGCTCCTGCGCCTGCTTGAACGCCGTCTCGGCGAGCTCGGTGCGGCCGTGCCCGGCCTGGACGACGAAGAGGCCGGCCAGGCCGTCGAGGTAGCGGCGGCCCCGGTCGTCGTAGATGTAGGCGCCCTCGCCGCGCACGATCGTCGGGACGGGGGAGTTCTCGTACGACGACATGCGGGTGAAGTGCATCCACAGGTGGTCGTAGGCGGACTTGCTCAGGTCCTTCATCGGGTTCCCCACATGTAGGTCTGCTTCTTGAGCTTCAGGTAGACGAAGCTCTCGGTGGAGCGCACGCCGGGAACGGCCCGGATGCGGTGGTTGATGACCTCCAGGAGGTGGTCGTCGTCCTCGCAGACGATCTCCACCATCAGGTCGAAGGAGCCGGCCGTCATCACCACGTACTCGCACTCGTCCATGGCCGTGAGCCGGTCGGCGACCGCCTCCACGTCGCCCTCGACGTGCACGCCGACCATCGCCTGCCGCCTGAAGCCGACGGTCAGTGGGTCCGTGACCGCGACGATCTGCATGACGCCCTGGTCGAGGAGTTTCTGGACGCGCTGGCGCACGGCCGCCTCGGAGAGGCCGACGGCCTTGCCGATCGCCGCGTAGGGGCGGCGGCCGTCCTCCTGGAGCTGCTCGATGATCGCGAGGCTCACGGAGTCGAGGTGCTTGCCGGGGGGCTTGTCGGTGCTTCGGTTGGCCACGAGGGCCACTCTGCATGACGTCTCATTCGTCCCGCAAGGCCGTTTCGATGAAATCCGTCGTTGTGGTGGCCAGGAACTGCGGATTTCGTAAGAGTGGCGGGATCGGGGGTGTTGAAGTAACGATACGGCGGATTAGGGTGGGTGTCTCAGCAAGTGGACACCTGAACTCTGGGAGGGACCGGCCGTGAGCACCGAATTGCGTCGGCTGCGCAACTACATAGGCGGCGAGTTCCGTGACGCCGCCGACGGGCGGACCACCGAGGTCGTCAACCCCGTCACGGGCGAGGCGTACGCGACCGCCCCCCTGTCCGGCGACGCCGACGTCGACGCCGCCATGGCCGCCGCCGCAGCCGCGTTCCCCGGCTGGCGCGACACCACCCCCGCCGAGCGGCAGCGGGCGCTGCTGAAGATCGCCGACGCGTTCGAGGAGCGCGCCGAGGAACTCATCGCCACCGAGGTCGAGAACACCGGCAAGCCGGTCGGGCTCACCCGCAGCGAGGAGATACCGCCGATGGTCGACCAGATCCGCTTCTTCGCGGGCGCCGCGCGGATGCTGGAGGGGCGCTCCGCCGGGGAGTACATGGACGGCATGACCTCCATCGTCCGGCGCGAGCCGGTCGGGGTCTGCGCGCAGGTCGCGCCCTGGAACTACCCGATGATGATGGCCGTCTGGAAGTTCGCGCCGGCCATCGCCGCGGGCAACACGGTCGTGCTGAAGCCGTCCGACACGACCCCGGCGTCGACCGTCCTCATGGCCGAGATCATCGGCTCGATCCTGCCGACCGGCGTCTTCAACGTCGTCTGCGGCGACCGCGACACCGGCCGCCGCATGGTCGAGCACCCCACTCCGGCCATGGCCTCCATCACCGGGTCCGTGCGGGCCGGCATGTCCGTCGCCGAGTCCGCGTCGAAGGACCTCAAGCGCGTCCACCTGGAACTGGGCGGCAAGGCCCCGGTCGTGGTCTTCGAGGACACCGACCTCGCCAAGGCCGTCGAGGACATCTCCGTCGCCGGCTTCTTCAACGCGGGCCAGGACTGCACGGCCGCCACGCGCGTCCTCGTCCAGGAGTCCATCCACGACGAGTTCGTCGCCGCGCTCGCCAAGGCCGCCGCCGACACCAAGACCGGGCACCCGGACGACGAGGACGTGCTCTTCGGCCCGCTCAACAACCCCAACCAGCTGGGGCAGGTCTCCGGGTTCATCGAGCGGCTGCCCGCGCACGCCAAGGTCGAGGCGGGCGGGCACCGGGTCGGCGAGACCGGGTACTTCTACGCGCCGACCGTCGTCTCCGGGCTCAAGCAGGACGACGAGATCATCCAGAACGAGGTCTTCGGGCCGGTCATCACCGTCCAGTCCTTCACCGACGAGGACCAGGCCGTCGAGTGGGCCAACGGCGTCGACTACGCGCTGGCCTCCTCCGTCTGGACCAAGGACCACGGGCGCGCCATGCGCATGTCCAAGCGGCTCGACTTCGGGTGCGTGTGGATCAACACGCACATCCCGCTGGTCGCCGAGATGCCGCACGGCGGGTTCAAGAAGTCCGGCTACGGCAAGGACCTGTCGGGCTACGGGTTCGAGGACTACACGCGGATCAAGCACGTCATGACGTCGCTCGACGCGTAACACCATCCAGGACGGCGTACCGCAGACGCAGTACGCCGTCCTCCGCCTTCGGTAGGCGCATCGCCAGCTCAGGCAGGATGTCCCGGCCGGTGCGACCAGGCATCGTTCATGGTGGACGAGCAGCACCGAGCCGGAGAGGACCGATGGCCAGCAGCCTGGAGCGGTACGCCGACCTGCACCCGCGGACCGTGGACGCGGTGACGGCGGTCGCCCTGTACGCCTGCGTCCTGTTCGGCGCCTCCATCAGCACCGACGGGAACCCGCCGCCGGAGAACTGGTCCCCGGAGGTGGTCGCGGTCGTCTCCAGCCTCGCCGTGCTGAGCTGCCGCCTGCACACACGCGGCGTCCTGGTCCTGACGACCGTGTGCGCCATGGTGCTGGTCGGCATGGGCTACCTGCCGAGCCCGATGCTCCTCGCCCCGGTCATGGCCGCGCTGTACTGGACGGCCGCCCTCACGGACCACCGGACGAGCCGCCTGTACGGCTGGAGCGCGGCCGGCGCCCTCGCCGTCACCGGCGTCGCCGTCGACCCGACCTGGAACCTGTTCCTCCTCAAGACCGTCGGCACCGGACTGTGGCTGCTGTTCCCCGTGGCCGTCGGCTCCCGCTCCCGGCTGCGGCGCGCCTACCTCGAATCCGTGCAGGCCAGGGCCGCGCACGCGGAACGCACCCGCGAGGAGGAGGCCCGCCTGCGCGTCACCGAGGAGCGGATGCGCATCGCCCGCGAGCTGCACGACGTGGTCGCCCACCACATGGCCGTCGCCAACGCGCAGGCGGGCACCGCCGCCCACCTCGCCCGCACCCACCCCGAGCAGGCCCAGAAGATCCTCGCCGAGCTGGCCGGCACGACGTCCTCGGCGCTCCTCGAACTCCGGGCGACCGTCGGCATCCTGCGCAGCCCCGACGACCCCGACCCCCTCGAACCCACCCCGGGCCTCGACCGCCTCCCCGACCTGATCGCGGGCTGCCGCTCGGCGGGCCTGGACGTCACGGTCGTCGTCGAGGGCGACCCCCAGCCCCTCCTGCCCGGCGTCGACCTCACCGCGTACCGGATCATCCAGGAGGCGCTGACCAACGTCACCAAGCACGGGCACGGCCACGGCGCCGAGATCCGCCTCGCCTACAAGCGCTCCCGCCTCCTGATCACCGTCACCAACGAGGGCACCGCCCTCGCGCCTCCCGTCCCGGGCGGCTTCGGCCTCATGGGGATGCGCGAACGCGCCCACTCCGTCGGCGGCGACCTCCACGCCGGGCCCCGCCCCGAGGGCGGCTTCCAGGTGACCACGGCCCTCCCCCTGCACCACCGCAGCCACCCCGAAGACGAGGCACCCCTGTGACGATCCGTGTCCTGCTCGCCGACGACCAGGCCCTCCTGCGCGGCACCTTCCGCCTGCTCATCGACTCCTGCGACGACATGGAGGCCGTCGGGGAGGCCGCGAACGGGCACGAGGCCGTACGGCTGACCCGGGAGCTGCGGCCCGACGTGGTCCTGATGGACATCCGCATGCCGGGCGCGGACGGACTCGCCGCCACGGCCGAGATCTGCGCCGACGACGAGCTGTGCGGGACCCGGGTGCTGGTGCTGACCATGTTCGAGACCGAGGAGTACGTCGCCCAGGCGCTCAAAGTCGGGGCCAGCGGGTTCCTCGGGAAGTACGTCACCACCGACGTCCTGCTCAACGGCATCCGAGTCGTCGCCTCCGGGGAGGCGCTGCTGTCGCCGGGGGCCACCCGGGCGCTGATCACCCGGTTCCTCACCTCCCCGGCCGCGCCCGGCAACCTCCTCGCCGCCCCCGAGAAACTCGCCGAACTGACGCCCCGGGAACGCGAGGTCACCGTGTTCGCGGCCGAGGGGAAGTCCAACGACGAGATCGCCGGGGAGCTGACGCTGAGCGTGCTGACCGTGCGCACGCACATCCACCGCGCCATGACCAAGCTCGGCGCCCGCGACCGGGCCCAGCTCGTCGTCATCGCGTACCAGACCGGGCTCGTGCGTCCCTCTCCGCACGGGTTCTGACGGACGTCCTCGGTGTAGTCCTCGGGTAGGAGGCGGGGACTGCGGAAGTACCACGGTTTCGGTAGGGCATTCCACGGTTTCAGCAGGTCCAAGTGGGAACGACGGTACGACGCCAAAGGGCTCCTGCCCAAGGAGGCTTGAGACGAACCCGAGATTCTGGAGTACTGCCTTGGCCACCTTCCTGCACCGACTGGGCCGCCTGGCCTTCCGACGACGCTGGTACGTCGTCCTGATCTGGGCCGCCGTCGTCGCCCTCGTGGGCCTCGGCGCCATGAAGGCCCCCGGCACCACCGACGAAGAGTTCTCGATGCCCGGCATCGAGTCCCAGAAGGCCTTCGACCTCATGGAGCAGCGCTTCCCGGGCGCGGCGGCCGACGGCGCCACCGCACGGGTCGTGTTCGTCGCCCCCGACGGGCAGAAGGTCACCGCCACCGAGAACAAGAACGCCGTCGAAGAGGCCGTCGCCTCGCTCAAGGACGGGTCCCAGGTCGCCGGGGTCGCCGACCCGTTCACCGCGAAGGCGGTCAGCGAGGACGGGTCCACCGCGTACGCCGTCGTCACCTACAAGGTGACCGCGACCGAGGTCTCCGACGCCAGTCACCACGCACTCGACAAGGCCATCGACCAGGCCCGTGCCGCCGGGCTCACCGTCGAGGCGGGCGGTACGGCGATGGAGGCGGGCGCCGGGCCCGGCGGGGTCGCCGAGGCCATCGGCATCGCCGTCGCCGCCGTCGTCCTGCTCATCACGTTCGGGTCGCTCGCGGCTGCCGGGCTGCCGTTGCTGACGGCGATCATCGGGGTCGCGATCACGATGCTGTCGATCACGCTGCTCGGGGACGCGCTGGGGCTGTCCAGCAGCACCGGGACGCTCGCGATGATGCTGGGGCTGGCCGTCGGGATCGACTACGCGTTGTTCGTCGTGTCGCGGTTCCGGGAGGAGCGGGGCAAGGGGCGGGACGCGCGGGAGGCGGCCGGGCTGGCCGTGGGGACCGCCGGGTCGGCTGTGGTGTTCGCCGGGCTGACCGTGGTCATCGCGCTGGCCGGGCTTGCTGTCGTCGGGATTCCGATGCTGACGAAGATGGGGCTGGCGGCGGCTGGGGCGGTGGTTGTCGCGGTGCTGGTCGCGTTGACTGTTGTGCCGGCGTTGCTGGGGTTCTGGCCGAACGCGGTACTGAAGAGGGCAGAGCGCAAGAAGTCCGATCATCGCACCGGGACTTCTGCCGCCCCCGACAACATGGGCACCCGCTGGGCCCGCTTCGTCCTGCGGCGTCCCCTCCCCGTCATGATCCTCGGCGTCGTCGGACTCGGCGCCCTCGCGCTGCCCGTGACCGGACTCCAGCTCGGTATGCCGGGCGACGAGGCGAAGCCGACGTCCACCACCGAGCGGCGGGCCTACGACGCCCTCGCCGACGGCTTCGGACCCGGGTTCAACGGCCCCCTCACGATCGTCGTCGACGCCAAGGGCACCGGTGACGCCAAGGCCGCCGCGTCCACCATCAGCGAGGAGATCGCCGGTACCAAGGGCATCGTCTCGGTCTCCCCGGCCCGCTTCGACAAGGCCGGCGACACCGCCGTGTTCAGCGCGACGCCCGCCACCGCGCCGACCGACGAGAAGACGAAGACGCTGGTCAAGACGATCCGCTCGGACCGTCCCGAGGTCGAGCGGGCGACCGGCGCGCAGTTCGAGGTCACCGGCACCACCGCCCTCAACATCGACGTCTCCGACAAGGTGCAGGGCGCGCTGATCCCGTACCTCGTCACCGTCGTCGGCCTCGCGATCCTGCTCCTGCTGGTCGTCTTCCGCTCGGTCCTCGTCCCGCTCAAGGCGGCGCTCGGCTTCCTCCTGTCCGTCCTCGCGGCGCTCGGCGCGGTCGTCGTCGTCTTCCAGGACGGCCACGCGGCGAGCCTCTTCGGGGTCGACCAGACCGGTCCGATCATGAGCCTGATGCCGATCTTCATGGTGGGCATCGTCTTCGGACTCGCCATGGACTACGAGGTGTTCCTCGTCTCCCGCATGCGCGAGGGCTACGTCCACGGCGACTCCGCCCACGAAGCCGTCGTCTCCGGCTTCCGGCACAGCGCCCGCGTGGTCGTCGCCGCCGCGCTCATCATGATCGCCGTGTTCGCCGGGTTCATCGGCGAGAGCGAGTCCATGATCAAGATGATCGGCTTCGGGCTCGCCACGGCCGTTCTGCTCGACGCGTTCGTCGTCCGCATGGCCATCGTGCCGGCGGTCCTCGCGCTGCTCGGGGACCGGGCCTGGTGGCTGCCGAAGTGGCTCGACCGGGTGCTGCCGAAGGTGGACATCGAGGGGGAGGCGCTGGTGAAGGCCGCCGATGAGACGCCGGTTCAGGAGCCGGTGGGGGTGTAGGGGGGGTAGGGGGTACGCCGGCGGCGGGGTGGCCGGTGGTGTGCGGGGGCTGGTCGATGGGTGGCGTGGGCCGGGCTCGGTGTGGTCGTACGGGGTGATAGTCGTACGGTCGTGTCGAGCCCGGCCGTCATGGTGGGCCCCCGGGCGTGGGCCGACGGGTTCCCTGACGTCGGCGTCCGGTCCTCGTCGGGTGGGGTTCAGTGCCGCAGCGCCCGGCGGTACGCGGTCTCGTCGTCCTCGCCGAACACCGTGAACACCACCCGGTCGAACCGGCCGGGGTGTTCGGCCAGCCACTCCGTGACCGTACGGACCGCCACCGGGGCCGCCTCCTCCTTCGGGTAGCCGAAGACGCCGGTGCTGATCGCGCACAGGCCGACCGTGCGGACGTCGTCCAGCTCGGCCGCGAGGTCCAGGCAGGCGCGGTACGACGAGGCCAGCGCGTCCGCGTCGCCCTGCGCCGGGCGGCCCTGGACGACCGGGCCGACCGTGTGCAGCACGTAGCGCGCGGGGAGGTGGTAACCCCGGGTGACCTTCGCGACCCCCGTCGGTTCGGGGGCGCCCTGCGCGTCGTACACCGTCTTGCAGTCGTCCCGCAGACGCGGGCCCGCCGCCGAGTGGATCGCGTTGTCGATGCAGGGGTGCAGGGGGCGGAAGCAGCCGAGGAGGCCGCTGTTCGCGGCGTTCACGATGGCGTCGGCGGCGAGGGTGGTGATGTCGCCGCGCCACAGGGACGTACGGCCGTCGGGGGTGGGGGCCGTGGGGAGTCCGGCCGGTGCGGTCGTCGGGCGGAGCCCGCGTTCGCCGCCCAGCAGCGCGTCCAGTTCGCGGTCCGTGCCCTCGGGGAGGGGGCCGGGGTCGCGCACCGTCAGCAGGGCGCGCAGGACCTGGCGTGCGGTCGCGGGGTCGTGCAACTCCGGGAGCGAGCCGGGGACCAGGCCGAGGCGGGCCGTCGCCGGGTCGCCGTTCATGAGGCGCAGTGCGTTGCGGACGTGCTCGTCGAGCCGGTCCGCCGGGGCGGGGGGTGCGGTGGGGTGGAACGGGGTGTCCAGGGCGACGTCCGTGCGGTACTCGGCGAGGGGGAGGACCCGGGGGCCCCTGCGCGGGGTGAGGAACGTCGGCGGGGTCAGGGGGAAGTCCGGCATCTCAGGGCACCAGGAAGTCGTCCGCCCGCACCGGGACCGACAGGGCTCTTCCGCCGAGGGCGGCGGGGACCTCGGGGTGGTGCGGGTCGATACGGACCGGGCGGGCGCCGGGGGTGTGTCGCACGAGGTTCTCCTGGGGGTGGCGGATGACGCCGGGGCAGTGGCTGAGTGGCTGAGCCACTTGGCCAGTTGGTCGGCGCCGGGCGGGTGGTCGGCGGGGGTGGTGTGGTGGTGCGGTCGGTGGTCGAGTGGCTCAGCCACTCAGCCACTCAGCCACTTGGAATTGGCTCAGCCATTTTGCCAGTCGCTCGCCCGGGTCCCGGACCCGGTCGGCGTCGCCGTAGTCGTACCGGCCGCCGCGCTCGGCCCGGCGCCCGCGCCGACGAGCACCGCGTCGGACTCGTCGAGCCGGCGGTGGAAGGTGTCTCGGAGGGTGCCCTGAACCATCGCCGTCGCTTCCTCGTTCCCGTACCGCGTGCCGGCCCTGGGGTCAGGGCTCCGTTCCAACGTAGGGGGCCGGAAGGGGAATGTCCCGGTCCGCTTCGGACCGCTGCTGGTCAAAAATGGACCGGAGACGCACGGAAGGCCCGCGGCTCCTTGGGATCAAGGAGCCGCGGGCCTTCCGGGTGCGGGGACGCCTCAGTTGCCGGAGGCCTTGCGGCGGCGCAGCGCGAACACCGTGCCCGCGCCGACGACGATCATGCCCACGGCGATCCCGGCGGCCGGAGCGGTGTAGTCGCTCGCACCGGTCTCGGCGAGGTGGGTGGAACCGCCCGCCGGTGTGGCGGCGTTGCCCGCGGGGGCGGCCGGGGCGGAGCCGGAGGGCTCCGGGGACGGCGAGGTCGCCGTCGAGGAGGAGGACGAGGGAGACGGCGAGGGCGAGTCCGGGGCCGACGGGGTCGGGCTCGGCGCCGGGTACCACGCGGGGCACGCCTTCGACGGGGTCACCAGCGCCGGCGTGATGTCCTCGTCGACGAACCCGCCCGCCTTGACGTGGACCCGGTACGTCCAGTCCGGCGTCCAGTCGACCGGGATGTCGACGCTGGTGCCCTGCGCGGAGGAGTGCTCGATCGTCCTGCTGCCGATGTCGCGGTACTGGTCGTCCGGCATCGAGAGCTTGACCTGCACCGAGACGGTGGCCGAGGTGCCGGTCGGGTCCACGTCGGTGACGCGGATGAAGCCGTGGCCGTCCGCGCCGCACTCGGCCGACGCGGAGAAGTCACGGATGTCGCACGCCGACGCGCTGCCCGCGACGGCCAGACAGAGGGCCGCCGCAGCGGCCGGAACGCCTATGAGACGTGTCGCGCGCAGCACGCGGACACGGGGAGGAAGGGACACGATCGTCCTTAGGAAAGACCTGTGGAAGAGCCTGACCCCCACGTCCTACAAGTCAGCCGAATCCCCTGTCAATCTACTGTCATCGCAGGTCAGGAGGGGTTCAACGGCTTCCCATGGACGACTCGTCACCCTCTCAAACACCGGTCAAGACGGCCATGCCGCGGTCATCCGCACTCATCCGTGGGAGTGCTGGTCCGTACCCGCGGTGAATGCCGCCGTGCGCACCTTCCCGTCGGCCTTGAAGTCCAGGAACAGCCGGTACGTACCCGTGCTCGGCACGTCCGCCGTGAACCTCACCTGAGCCGCGCCGTCCTCGTCGTCGTGCGGATGCACATGCAGGTACGCGAGGTCCCCGGCCCGCAGCGCGACGAGATGCCCGTTCGCCCCGAGGTACGGCTCCAGCCTCACCGGCTTCCCCTCCTTGCTGACCGTGAACCGCAGCTCGCTCCCCTTCCCGGCGGCGAGTTCCCCGTCCAGCGCGACGGTGTACCCGTCGACGGTCACCCTGTTCACCTGCGCCGGCACCCGCTCCGCCGCGTACGCCCCGGCGACCGTCAGATCCGACCCCAGCGTGAGGTTCTCCTTCCCCCCGCCCGGCGTGAAGTCCGCGAACACCCGGTAGCTGCCCGGCTCGGTCAGCCTCACCGGCGTGCTCCACGTCCCGTCCGCCGCCCGGGTCGGGTGCAGGTGCCGGTACTCGGTCAGGTCCCGCGAGGCCACGATCAGGTGCAGCTCCTTCTCGTGCTCGACCTGGTACGACGTGACCGGCCTGCCGTCCGTCCCCCGTACGGCGAACCTGATCACCCCGGCCCTGTCCGCCGCCAGCGCCCCGCTCTCCAGGTCCAGCGTGTACCCGCCCTCGCTGACCTGGAGCCCGGCGGGTACGAGGGGGGTGCTCCGGCCGCCGGACTCCGCGGAGCCGCCGCCCTCGTGGGAGCCGCTCTCGTGCGAGTCGCTCTGGTGCGAGTCGCTCTGGTGCGAGTCGCTCTGGTGAGCCGAGCTCTCCGAGTCCGTGCCGGAGTCGAACGGGCCGACCACCGCGCCCACCCCGTACGCGGCCCCGAACGACACGGTGAGCGCGGCACCGAAAGCGCTGATCTTCTGGAGGGGGTTCATGGCGGGCTCCCTGTTCTGCCTCTCCGGTGATATACCCCAGGGGGGTACGGGGCTCCCACCCTATACCCCGGTGGGGTATAGGGAAAGCCGGGTGGTCCACCGGACGGGGCCTCGCGGTCACCGCACTGCCGCCTTGACGATCCGCTGAGCTGCCGCGTTCACGCCCGGGAGAGAGGCCGAGCGCCGGCCGCCGGCCGGGGTGAGGGAATCCGGACTCCGGCCGCGCCAACACCCCACGATGTCCCAGGGGTTGACGCCTGGGGGTCGGTAGGACAGGACGCCTCCCGCCCGAAAAGTGTTATCCCCGCCTCCCTCGCCCCGTCCCCTCCTGTGATCCCCGACATTGCCAACGGCCCGCCCCCGGCTGAAAAGGTGCTGGTATGAGAATGGAAGCGGACGGCCGAGCCCGGCGTGCCGGTGGTGACTGGGCCGGTGTGATCGCCGCCGCGCAGGCCGGTGACCGGCGGGCGCTGGACGAACTGGTCCAGGTCTGGCTGCCGCTCGTCTACAACATCGTCGGCAGGGCGCTGAACGGACACGCGGACGTCGACGACGTCGTGCAGGAGACGATGCTCAGGGCTGTCGGCAACCTCGGCGCGCTGCGCGATCCGGACAGCTTCCGCTCCTGGCTCGTCGCGATAGCCATGCGCCAGATCCGCGACCGGGCCCGCCGCCGCACCCCGCCCCAGCGCCTCGACGAGAACGACCCGCACGACAGCGCGGACTTCGCCGAACTGACCGTCCTCAGGCTCCAGTTGGAGGGACAGCGCAAGGAAGTCGCCGAGGCCGTCCCCTGGTTGGACCCGGAGGACCGCCAACTCCTGTCCCTGTGGTGGCTGGAGGTCTCCGGCGACCTCACCCGGCGCGAACTCGCCGCGGCGCTGGGCATCAGCCGCCAGCACGCGGCCGTACGGGTCCAGCGCGTGAAGGAACGCCTGGAGGTCTCCAGGGGAATCGTCCGCGCCCTCGACGGCGCCTGCCCCAACCTCCGTGATCTGACCGCCCGTTGGCACGGCCGCCCCGACTCCGTCTGGCGCAAACGCCTCGCCCGGCACATCCGGGGCTGCGCCTACTGCGGCGACACCCGCGAACCCGTCGTCCCCGCCGAACGCCTCCTCGTCGGCATCGCCCTCGTCCCCGTCCCGGTCGGCTTCACCCTCTCCCTCGCCCTCGGCGGCAAAACGGCCGCCGCGGCGACCGGAGTCGGCTGGTCCGCGAAGGTCGTGGGAGCGCTCACCAAACCGGCCGTCGCGATGACCGCGGGCGCGACCCTGGTGGCGGGCGGCGCGTACGTCGTCGTCCAGACCCCGGACGACCCCCCGAAACATGCCGTCGTGATCCCCACCGCCGGGACGACCCCCACCCCGGCCCCCCTCAACTCCCCTTCCCCGTCCCCGAGTCCGAGCGCCACCCCGACGGAGGAGACGGCGGTGTACGGCAGCGTCGTGGACGCCGTCGACACCGCGCCCGACCCCGACACCCCACCGGGGAGCCTTCCTCGGCGCCCCGCGTCCGGCGTCACGAGCAGCGGTGGCGCCAAGGCGGTCATGCAACACCGGGGCGACCACGTGGACTTGACCGGCCAGGGGTACGTTCTCGTGCGCTGGCAGATCTCGCCCAGGTCCCGTCCGGGCGCACTGGTCATGCCCAGTTGGACCGGTCTGAAGGGCAAGCTGTTCCACGTCGCCTCGGCCGGCGGACGCCGCATGGACGACCCGCTGGCAGGCGCCCCCGACGGCTACGCGACCGGCATGGGCGGCCCCGCCATCGGCTACGCCGTCCTCCCCGCCGGCACCCAACAGATGTGGCAGAACGAGTACTTCTACCTCGACGGCTCCGTCACCCTCACCGTCAACGAACGCGGCGCCGACTACGGCATCATCGTCTTCCCCGCCGCCCGCGAGGAGATCGAGAAGGACCTCCGGTACGGGCCGCCGCAGGGCGCCATCCGCTACGGCATGGTCCGCGACACCGGGTCCGACGACACCCCCGTCCCCCAATACGCCACACGAACCACGCCGGTTGACCCGGCGACGGTCCCTCAGTGGTCCGCCCTGTGAACGTCCGCCCAAGTCGCCGTCCCCGGCCGCGACTTGCTACTCCCCGCCTCTCAACCCGTGCAGCAGGTCGATCCTGTTGGTGGTGATCGAGTCGACCCCCAGGTCGATCAGGCGGCGCAGGGAGCGGGCCGTGTCGGGGGTCCAGGCCGACAGGAGGTGGCCGTCCCGGTGGACGCGTTCGGCGAGAGGGCGATCGACCAGTGAGAAACGGTAGTTGAGCCAGCGGGGGCGGATCGCGGCGAGGAGAGCCGGGCGGATCGGCGCGAGGGACGTGTGCGTGAGGGCGATCTCGGCGGACGGGTCGGCGCCGCGCACCGCGAGCATCGCCCGGGCGTCCGCGCAGTAGTAGACGCGGTCGGCGGCACCGGCCTCGCGGACCGCGTCCACGACCCGCCGCGCGACCCGCACGTCCCGCGTCCCCGGCAGGTCGACCATCACCCGGGCGCCCTCCGTCGCGGCGAGCGCCTCCACCAGCGTCGGCACGCCGCCCTCCGTCATGCCCCGCACCTCCGCTGCCGACAGCGACCCCAGCGGCCGGTCGACCTCCCAGAGCCGGCCCAGCGTCTCGTCGTGCAGCAGGACCGGAACGCCGTCCCTGGTCAGCCGCACATCGATCTCGACCGCGTCCGCGCCACGCGACAGCGCGGAACGCAGCGAGTCGAGGGTGTTCTCCCGGAACCGGTAGGGGTCGCCGCGGTGGGCCACGGCCGTCAGGGTCTGCATACGGCCATTGTCACGGGAGCCGAAGCCTCACGGCACGCGGGGCTCGCGGGGGCGGGCGGAGGGCTTTGGGGCGGGTGGGGTGGTGGGGCCGTGAGCGCTCACGGGCACGCTCACGGCAACGTTCACGGGCACGGTCACGAGAGCGCTCACGGCAACGCTCACGTGAGCGTTCCCGGCACCGTTCCCGGCAACGTTCACGTGAGCGCTCACGGCGTCAGCGACTCACGGCGTCAGCGACTCACGGCGTCAGCGACTCACGGCGCCGCCCGCTCACGCCGCCCGCCCGCTCACGCCGCCCGCCCGCTCACGGTGCCAGCCACTGCGCCGTGTACGTGTCGATCTCGTCCTTGATCCGCGTCTTCCCCGCCTCGTCGAGGAACGACGCCTCGACCGCGTTCTTCGCGATGCCGGCGATGCCGCGCTCGTCGAGGTCGAGGAGGCGGGCGGCGACGGCGTACTCGTTGTTGAGGTCGGTGCTGAACATCGGCGGGTCGTCCGAGTTGACCGTGACCAGCACGCCCGCGCGGACGAACTCCTTGATCGGGTGCTCGTCGAGGTGCGCGACCGCGCGCGTGGCGATGTTCGAGGTCGGGCAGACCTCCAGCGGGATCCGCTCGGCGGCGAGGTGGGCGAGGAGTTTCTCGTCCTGGGCGGAACTCGTGCCGTGGCCGATGCGTTCAGCACGTAGGTAGGTCAGGGCGTCCCAGACCGTGCCCGGTCCCGTCGTCTCCCCCGCGTGCGGCACCGAGCGCAGGCCCGCGGCGATAGCGCGGTCGAAGTACGGCTTGAACTGCGGCCGGGGCACCCCGATCTCCGGCCCCCCGAGGCCGAAGGACACGAGGCCCTCGGGGCGCAGCCGGTCGTCCGTCGCGAGCCGGACGGTCTCCTCCGCCGACTCCAGCCCCGCCTCGCCCGGAATGTCGAAGCACCAGCGCAGGACGGTGCCGAGTTCCTTCTCCGCGGCCTTGCGCGCGTCCTCGATCGCGTCCATGAACGCCTTCGCGTCGATGCCGCGCCGGGTCGAGGAGAAGGGGGTGATCGTCAGCTCGGCGTACCGCACCTGCTGGCGGGCCAGCTCCCGTGCGACCTCGTAGGTCAGCAGGCGGACGTCCTCCGGGGTGCGGATGACGTCCACGACCGACAGGTACACCTCCACGAAGTGCGCGAAGTCCGTGAAGGTGAAGTAGTCGGCGAGCGCCTCGGGGTCCGTCGGCACCTTCGCGTCCGGGTGCCGGGCCGCCAGCTCCGCGACGATCCTGGGCGACGCGGAGCCCACATGGTGAACATGGAGTTCGGCCTTGGGCAGACCGGCGATGAACGCGCGCAGGTCGGGGGATGCGGGTACGGCGTTGCTCATGAGTCCCTCCGGGACAGCGCCTCCGGGGAGACCCCGGGCGCGGGTGATCGGCTGATCGGTTCCCGATCATCCTAGGCGGGGACTGTGCGGAAGGAGGGGGGATTTAGCATGGGCGGGACGGGAAAGAGGGGGCCGGCGCCATGACGGAGAACACGCGGGACGGACGGGAGGACGAGGCCTCCCCGGAGGGTTGGGGGAGGGGCGCGGGAGCGTCCGGGCCGGGGGCGACCGAGGGGCGCGCGGGCGGTGGAGCGGTGTCTGAAGGGGATGCGGCTGTCGGGGGCGGGGTGCCCGGAGCCGCGGTGACCGACGGCGGGGCGCGTTCCGGCGGGCCGCGCGACGCCGGTTCCGTGGACGGGTGGCCCGTCGAGGCGGTTCCCGAGGGCGACGGGGTTCAGGACAGAGTTCCGGCGCCCGGCCCGTGGGCGCCTCCGGCGGAGGGCACGCGAGCTTCGGCGGGTGCGGCGGAGGAGCAGGCCGCGAGGCCGGACGCGGCGACGCCTCCGCTCGCCAGCGGTACGCCGGACACGGTGACACCCCCGCCGGGTACCGCGATACCGGACAGCACGACACCCCCGTCCACCCCCTGGGCGCCACCCGCCGAGGGCACATTCGGCTCGGGCGTCCCCCTCGGCCCACCGCCGGCGGTGGAGGAACGGTGCGCGACAACACCGGAGCCGAAGCCTTCACCGACACCCACGATCCACGACGGCCCCGGGACCCCCGCGTACGCCGCTGCCGGCCCGGCGAACGATGACGCCGCAGCTTCCGCGTACGACGGTTCCGCGCCCTCGGCGAACGGCGGTGCCGCCGCGCCCGCGTACGGAGGGTCCGAGGCTTCTACGGACGACAGCTCCGTACCTCCGGCGGACGGCGGTGCCGCAGCGCCCGCCTACGACGGCTCCGTGCTCCCCGCGCACGACGGCTACACGCCCCCGGCGAAGGACGGTGCCGCAGCGCCCGCGTACGACGCTCCCGCAACCCCCGCCTACGACAAGACGCCCCCGCCCGCCGACCAGCCCCCGGCCCTTTCCCCGCACGACCACCGGACGGTCACCTCCTCCCCGGCCCTGGCCCCAACTCCTCAGCCGTGGCCCGACCCGTTCGCGGCTCCGCCGAACAACGCCCCGCCCGCAAACGTTCCGCCCGCCGACACCCCGCCCTTCGCTCAACCCCCCGGCCCCTACGCACCCCCCAACGCCTTCGCGCCACCCACCCTTCAACCCCCCACCGGTCACGTCCCCCCACCCCCCATAGCCCCGGACGGCCCAGGCCCGACCCCCTACGGCTACCCGGCCGCCTACGCCTACCCCGCGCCCTACGCCACCCCACCGGCGCCGGGCGGCGGACCGTTTCCCGGCCCCCAGGCCCCCGGCATGCCGGGCGTCGGAACACCAGGTCCCGGAATGCCCGCCCCGGGAGTGCACACTCCCGGCGTCCCCAACCCCGGCGGCTTCCCCGCCCCGCCCTACTACGGCTGGCCCGGCACACCCCCGAGCAACGGCCTGGGCACCTCCGCCATGATCACCGGCATCCTCGCGGCCCTGGGGTTCTGCCTCTGGCCGGTGGCGTTCGTGCTCGGCATCCTGGGCGTTGTGCTCGGCATCCTCGGCCGCCGCAAAGCGGCCAGGGGCGAGGCGACGAACGGCGGCCACGCGCTGGCGGGGATCATCTGCGGAGTCGCGGGGACCTTGCTGTCGGCGGGCTTGGCGGTAGTGGTCATCACGACCTGATGAGACCGGCGAAGCCCCGCCCACGCCCCGAGACGAACGCTCCCCGGGACAGACCTCCGAACGCCTCCCATGAACACGCCGGGCGACCAAGGAGCCAGGTGACCGGCGTCCGGGCGGCCGGGCAAGCCGGCGCTCCGGCGACTCCGTTGGCTTCGGGTGCCGAGGTGCGGATTCGTAGCCGGAAGACACGCGCGCGGGAGCAGGCGGCCGATCGCCCGCCAAGTTGACGGCCCGGTGCTTCACGGGCTCTGCGAGCCTTGGGCGTTGATGCGTGGATTGACGGCACGTGCGCGACTGGCAGTCGACCCGGCGAGCCCGGCGCCCGGCGAGTTGACGCCTCGGCGCTTCACCGGCTCCGCGAGCCCGGGCACCAAGGCGTGGATGCGTAGCCACAAGACCCGTACGCGCCCGACCGGCAGGCAGCCCGGCAACTTCACGACCCCCGGGCACCGAGGTGCGGAGCCGTAACCGGAAAGCACCTGCACGCGCCACCAGGAAGAAACCGGCCCGCGTCGAGGACAGGTGCGGGGGACAAACCCCCGACGCGCGCGCCGCCCTGAAGAAGGCCCCCTGCCCCACCACCAAGACGTACGACGCCCTCACGGCAAACGAGCCCCACCCCAGCAGCCCCCTCACCCCACCCTCCCCCGAGCCTCCATCAACGCGAACCCCAGCAGATTCAACCCCCGCCACCGCTCAGGATCCCCCGCCCCCGCATCCCGAGCCGCAAGACCGATCCCCCAGACCCGGTCCAGGGGACTCGCCTCCACCAGCACCCGCTCCCCCGTGCCGACCAGGAAATCCCGCAAGCCCGGATCGCTCCGGAACTTGTGCACGCTCCCCTCGACGACGATCCGGAACCGCTCGCGCACCCACACGCCCTCGTCGAACCCCCGGACAAGCCGCCCGGCGTTCTTCGCGACGGACGGGTGTCCGGCGGCGAGGACGGCGGCCTCGGCCTCCGTGTCACCGAAGAGGCGGGCCTTCTCGGCCATCATCCAGTGCTCGGCGGTCGGGTAGCGCACCCCGTCGACGGTGAACGGCGACTCCCACCACTGGCTGAGGCACCCGGCCCCGACCCGCCCGTCGGAACTCGGCCGGTGCCCCCAGAAGTGCAGGTACTTGACCTTGCCCCCCGCCCGGAGGGCCCGCACGAGCGCCTCCCGAGAATCGATCTTCTCCACACCCATGCCCTCCACATCAACCCCCTCGACCTCCGTACCCGAAGCATCGCAGCCACCACCGACAACCCACCCCCGTTTTCCCCCACCCCCACCCACCCCCTCGACAGATTCCGTCGCGTAACCAAAAGGCAACAACGGAATCACTTGTTGGTACACCACACCTCTGTCAGGATCGGCACTCAAATCCGACCAGAGCTACGCCCCCGAGTCGAACACCGAGACAGGGGCGAAGACGGAGGAACACGGCATGCGAGACACCTCACCCGAGCTGGAACGTTTCTCCCAGGGTGCCCAGTACATCGCAGGCCGCCTCACCCCAGGCACCTCCTCCACGACCCACACGATCACCGACCCGGCGACGAACACCCCCGTCCTGACCTACACCCCGGCCTCGGCGCAGGACGTCGACGCGGCGGTGGCCGCGGCGCGGGCCGCGTTCCCCGCCTGGGCCGGTGCCACTCCCGCGGAGCGGTCGGACGCGCTGCACCGCCTCGCGGAGACCCTGGCGGACCGTGCGGAGCACCTCGCGCGGGCGGAGTCGCTCCAGTGCGGCAAACCCCTGCGGCTGACGCGGGAGTTCGACGTGCCCGGCACGATCGACAACACGGCGTACTTCGCGGGCGCGGCCCGCCACTTGCAGGGCCAGTCGGCGGGGGAGTACTCGGCGGACCACACGTCGTACGTGCGCAGGGAGCCGATCGGCGTGGTCGGCTCGATCGCGCCCTGGAACTACCCCCTCCAGATGGCCGCGTGGAAGATCCTCCCGGCGATCGCGGCGGGCAACACGATCGTGCTGAAGCCCTCGGAGCTGACGCCCCTGACGGCGCTGATGTTCGCGCGGGCGGCGACGGACGCGGGCATCCCGGACGGCGTGGTGAACGTCGTCAGCGGCACGGGAGCCGAGGCGGGGGAGCACCTCGTGGCGCACCCGGACGTCGCGATGACGTCGTTCACGGGCTCGACGGCCGTGGGGAAGCACATCGCGCGGGTCGCGTCGGAGACGGTCAAGCGGGTCCACCTGGAGCTCGGCGGAAAGGCCCCGTTCGTCGTGCACGACGACGCCGACCTGGAGGCCGCGGCCAACGGCGCCGTCGCGGGCGCGCTGATCAACGCCGGCCAGGACTGCACGGCGGCCACGCGCGCGTACGTACAGAGGCCGCTCTACGACGCGTTCGTGGAGCGGACGGCGGCGCTGATGGAGAGTGTCCGGCTCGGGGACCCCTTCGCGGACGGCACGGACCTCGGCCCGCTCATCACGCGCGCGCACCGGGACCGGGTCGCGGGTTTCGTCGACCGCGCGCGTGCGTACGCGCGGGTGGTCACCGGAGGGGCCTGCCCGAAGGACAGGGACGGCGCGTACTATCTCCCCACCCTGATCGCGGACGCCCCGCAGGACAGCGAGATCGTCCGGTCCGAGATCTTCGGCCCCGTCCTGGTGGCCCTGCCCTTCGACGGCGACGACGAGGGCATCGGGCTCGCGAACGACACCCCGTACGGTCTCGCGGCGTCCGTGTGGACCCGGGACGTGTTCCGGGCGAACAGGGCCACCAGGGAGCTGCGCGCGGGGTGCGTGTGGGTCAACGACCACATCCCGATCGTCAGCGAGATGCCCCACGGGGGGTACCGGCAGTCGGGCTACGGCAAGGACATGTCACCGTACTCGTTCGAGGAGTACACCCAGATCAAGCACGTCATGTTCGACAACACGGCGGCGGCCCGCAAACCCTGGCACCGCACGGTGTTCACAGGTGGCCCGGAAAGCCGCTGAGTCGACCGTCGTCCGTCCGGAAGGGGCAGCACGCGCATGGAGCAGTACGAGCCCGACGACCGCCTGTCACCGGCCCAGCTCGCGGCCATGAGGCGCAGCCTGCGCAGCGGCCGGGCCGCGCTGACCCGGCGCTCGCTGCTGCGCGCCTCGACGGGCGGCGCGCTGGGCCTGGCCGGTCTCGGGACGCTGAGCGCCTGCGGCATCCCGGCCGCCGGGAAGACCGAGGGCGGCACGTCCGCCGACGACCGCTCGGCGAAGGAGAAGACCGTCACCTTCTCCAACTGGACCGAGTACATGGACGTCGACGACAGCGGGAAACGGCACCCCACGCTCGACGCGTTCACCAAGCGCACCGGGATATCCGTCCGGTACACGGAGGACATCAACGACAACAGCGAGTTCTTCGGCAAGATCAAGCCGCAGCTCGCCGCGGGCCAGGACACCGGCCGCGACCTGATCGTCCTCACCGACTGGCTCGCCGCGCGCCTGATCCGCCTGGGGTGGGTCCAGAAACTGGACGCGTCCCACCTGCCGCACGCCTTCGCCAACCTGTCCGCGCAGTTCCGCACGCCCGACTGGGACCCGGGACGGGCGTACTCGTACCCCTGGCAGGGCATCTCGGCGGTCATCGCGTTCAACAAGAAGGCGCTCGACGGGGTCGAGGTGACGTCGGTGTCCGACCTCCTCGACAACCGCAAGCTGAAGGGCAAGGTCGGCTTCCTCACGGAGATGCGCGACAGCGTCGGCATGACCCTGCTGGACATGGGCAAGGACCCGGCGAGGTTCACGGCGGACGACTACGACGCGGCCATCGCGCGCCTCCAGAGGGGCGTCGACAACGGCCAGATCCGCCGCTTCACCGGCAACGACTACACCGCCGACCTCACCAAGGGCGACCTGGCCGCGTGCATCGCGTGGGCGGGTGACGTCGTCCAGCTGAAGGCGGACAGCCCGGACGTCGATTTCGTCATCCCCGACAGCGGCTACATGACGTCCAGCGACAACCTGCTGATCCCCAACAAGGCGCGCCACAAGACGAACGCCGAACGGCTCATCGACTACTACTACGAGCCCGGACCGGCCGCCCAGCTCGCCGCGTACATCAACTACGTCTGCCCGGTGGACGGGGTCAAGGACGCGCTGGCGAAGATCGACCCGGACGCGGCGGACAATCCGCTGATCATCCCGGACAAGGCGATGCAGGCCAAGTCGCACTCCTTCCGCTCGCTGAGCGCGAGCGAGGAGACCGCATTCGAAGCGAAGTTCGCGAAGCTCACTGGGGCGTGACGACGATGACAGACAACAGCGGCGACGTCCGCCTGACCGGCATAGGCAAGACGTACGGCGCGTTCACCGCCGTGCACCCGCTCGACCTGACCGTCCCGCAGGGCTCGTTCTTCGCGCTCCTCGGGGCGTCCGGCTGCGGCAAGACGACGACCCTCCGGATGATCGCGGGCCTGGAGGAGCCGACCAGCGGCACCGTCCGCCTCGGCGACCAGGACGTCACCCGCCTGCCGCCCCACAAGCGGCCCGTGAACACGGTCTTCCAGTCGTACGCCCTCTTCCCGCACCTCGACATCTACGAGAACGTCGCATTCGGCCTCAGACGGCGCGGGATCAAGAGCGTGAAGAAAATGGTCGACGACATGCTGGAACTCGTCCAGCTAGGCGAGCAGGCCCGTAAACGGCCCCACCAGCTCTCCGGCGGCCAGCAGCAGCGCGTCGCCGTCGCCCGCGCCCTCATCAACCACCCCAAGGTGCTCCTCCTCGACGAACCCCTCGGCGCCCTCGACCTGAAACTGCGCCGCCAGATGCAACTGGAGCTCAAGCGCATCCAGACCGAGGTCGGCATCACCTTCGTGCACGTCACGCACGACCAGGAGGAGGCCATGACGATGGCCGACACGGTCGCCGTGATGAACGCGGGCCGCGTCGAGCAGCTCGGCTCCCCGGCCGACCTGTACGAGAACCCGCGCACGACGTTCGTCGCGAACTTCCTCGGCACCTCCAACCTCATCGAGGCCGAGGTCGACACCAAGAACGGCGACGACATCGTCCTCAAGGCCGAGGACGGGCGCCTCGTCCTGCCCGCGTCCCGCTGCCCGGCCCCGGCCACGCCCGGCGGCCGGCTCCTCGTCGGCGTCCGCCCCGAGAAGGTCGCCCTCGCGCACGCGCACGAGGCGTCGACCGTCCCGCAGGGCCGCAACCGGCTGCGCGGGACGATCGCCGACGCCAGCTTCATCGGCGTGTCGACGCAGTACGTGATCCGTACGGCCGTCTGCCCCGAGTTCGCGGTGTACGTCCAGAACGTCGACCGGGACGAGCGCCTGACACCCGGCGCCGAAGTCGTCCTGCACTGGACCCCGGCGCACACCTTCGGCCTCGACGCCTCCCAGTCCCCGCTCGCTGGGACAGTGGGCTCCGCGGGCACCGAGGAAGAGACGGTCGTCTGATGGCGGCCACCCTCACCGAACCGGCACCCGCCCCCGAGCCCGAAACCGAGGCTCCCGCGCGCGTGCGCAGAAAAGGCCGCTGGACGCCGTACTGGCTGCTGCTGCCCGGCATCCTCTGGCTGCTCGTGTTCTTCGCGCTGCCGATGATCTACCAGGCGTCGACCTCCGTGCAGACGGGCTCCCTGGAGGAGGGCTACAAGGTCACCTGGCACGTCGCGACCTACTGGGACGCCCTCCAGGAGTACTGGCCGCAGTTCCTGCGCTCGGTCCTGTACGCCGCCGCCGCGACCGTCCTGTGCCTGGTCCTCGGCTACCCGCTGGCCTACCTGATCGCGTTCCGCGCGGGCCGCTGGCGCAACCTGGTCATGATCCTGGTGATCGCCCCGTTCTTCACCAGCTTCCTGATCCGCACGCTCGCCTGGAAGACGATCCTCGCGGACGGCGGCCCCGTCGTCGGCGCCCTCGACACCCTGCACGTCCTGGACGTCACCGGCTGGCTCGGCTGGACGGCCGGTGACCGCGTCCTCGCGACGCCTCTCGCGGTCGTGTGCGGGCTGACGTACAACTTCCTGCCGTTCATGATCCTGCCGCTCTACACGTCCCTGGAGCGCATCGACGGCCGCCTCCACGAGGCCGCCGGGGACCTGTACGCGCGCCCGTGGACGACGTTCTGGAAGGTCACCTTCCCCCTGTCGATGCCGGGGGTGGTCTCCGGGACGCTGCTGACGTTCATCCCGGCGTCCGGCGACTACGTCAACGCCGAACTCCTCGGCTCGACCGACACCCGCATGATCGGGAACGTCATCCAGACGCAGTTCCTGCGCGTCCTGGACTATCCGACGGCCGCCGCGCTGAGTTTCCTCCTCATGGCCGCGATCCTTTTCATGGTCACGTTCTACATCCGCCGTTCCGGGACGGAGGACCTCGTCTAGATGTCCTGGCTCAAACGTCATCTCGTCGTCATCGCCGGATTGTGCACCCTGGCCTATCTGCTGCTGCCGAATGTCGTCGTCACGGTCTTCTCCTTCAACAGACCCAGAGGCCGTTTCAATTACGAGTGGCAGAGCTTCTCCCTCGACGCGTGGAAAGACCCGTGCGGTGTCGCCGGAATGTGCGGATCGCTCTCCACGAGCCTCCAGATCGCGTTCTGGGCGACCCTCGGGGCGACGGTCCTCGGCACGCTGATCGCCTTCGCGCTGGTCCGCTACCGGTTCCGCGCACGGGGCGCCGTCAACTCGCTGATCTTCCTGCCCATGGCGATGCCGGAGGTCGTCATGGCGGCCTCACTGCTCACCCTGTTCCTCAACATGGGCGCCCAGCTCGGCTTCTGGACGATTCTCATCGCCCACGTCATGTTCTGCCTGAGTTTCGTCGTGACGGCCGTCAAAGCACGCGTCATGTCGATGGACCCGCGCCTCGAAGAAGCCGCCCGCGACCTCTACGCCGGACCGGTGCAGACATTCCTGCGCGTCACCCTCCCCATTGCCGCCCCCGGAATCGCGGCGGGCGCGATGCTCGCCTTCGCGCTCTCCTTCGACGATTTCATCATCACCAATTTCAACGCCGGTTCGACCGTCACGTTCCCCATGTTCGTCTGGGGTTCCGCACAGCGCGGAACGCCCGTCCAGATCAACGTCATCGGCACGGCGATGTTCCTCGTCGCCGTCCTCCTCGTGCTGGTCTCCATGGCCGTCGGCAGACGCCGTAGCAGGCACCGGGTTTGACGTCCACGCGATCCGGGTAGCGCAGTCGCCGCTTCTGCGCCGACTGCGGTACGGCCCCTCCCGCGCGCGTGGCGTACGGCACCGGACCCGGCGGGGCCGCACCCGGCCCTCCCGCCAGCAAGCGCGCCGAACAGGCCGGGGTCGTGCTCACCGGCGCGCGCGGGAGCGGACGGCGGTGTGTGATCCGGTTCACTCCGGACAGGTCCCCGAACTCGCGTAATGCTCACCGGGAAACCTCCCTCTCTTCCTCGTGACGCCACCGCGTCGACGACGGAACACGACAGAAAGGGAGGTCATCTCGATGACTGGGGCCAAGACTGCGGTCGAATGGCTGGCATCCGTCGCACCCGACCCGGACGCCTGCCGGTGGGAGTGGGAGCGCAACCCCCTCGGGGTCGCGCTGCTGCCCGCCGGGCGCGCCTGGGACGTGCTGATCCTGCCGGGCGAACTCGGCCGTCCGACCCTCGACATCCTCACCCGCATCCTCGACCGGCCCGGCCCGGTGCTGGTCGACTTCGGCGACAACCGCATGGGCTTCTTCGTGCCGCCGGGCACGGCCGCGCGCTGGCTCGGCACCGGGATCCGCAGCGCGGGGAACGGCACCTGGATCGTCGTCCCGTACCCGGGCCGCTCCACCGGCGCCGTCCGCTGGCTCGTGCCACCGGACGGCACCGGCACGCTGAACGACCCCGCGCTCCTCGAACTCGCCATGCACGAGGCCGCCGCCGGGCTCGCGGCGGGGGAGGACGGGTGATCACGGGCTGACCGGTCCGCGAGCACACCTCCGCGTCCCCCATTCCGGGGAGGGTGCCCGCGCGTGAACACGGACGTCGGCCGCCCGTGCGGCCGACACGGCCGTACCCCTGCGACGGTCGTACCCCTACGAGCCGGCCGTCGCCTTGAGCGCCAGCCACAGCTCCATCCGCACGTCCGGGTCGTCCAGGGAGCGGCCCAGGATCTCCTCCACGCGGCGCATCCGGTAGCGCAGCGTGTGCCGGTGCACTCCGAGATCGGCGGCGGCTGCGTCCCACTGGCCGTGCCGGGAGAGCCACGCGCGCAGCGAGGCGACCAGGTCCCCCCGGCCCGTCGCGTCGTGCTCGTGCAGCGCCCGCAGGAGACCGTCCGAGAACGCCCGCACGGCGTCGTCCGCGAGGAGCGGCAGCACCGAGCCGGACGCCAGCTGGTCGTGCTCCACGAAGGCCCTGCCCCGGCGCCTGGCGACCGAGAGGGCCTGCTCGGCCTGCTTGTGGCCCACCGCGGCCGTACTGGGCCCCGCCGGACCCGACAGGCCGATCACCAGGTCGTGGCCCTCCGGCGACCGGTCCGCCTCCACCTCCGCCGCGTACTCCACCGTCTCCACGAGCACCCCGCCGCCGTCCACCGCGACGACCACGAGCCGCCCGCCCTTCGGGACGGCGAGGACCGGCTCGGCCACGCGGGCCGCCACCGACTCCAGGGCCTCCGCGAACTCCGCCAGCGGCCCCTCGTCGTCCGCCGCGCGTGCGCGGGACGACGATGCTGCGGCCGGCACGCGCGCGCCGGGGCCCGGTTCCGCGACGATCACCCGGAACGGCGCGTCCAGCAGGCCGGCGTACAGATCGCCCGCCACCGCGCGCGCGTGGTCCGGTTCGCCCGCCAGGAGCATCCGCAGGACCGCAGCGCCGATGCGCTGCTCGGCCGCGCGCAGGGAACGGGAGCGTTCCGTCGTCAGGGTGAGCAGGGCGATCGCCGAGTGGACGGCGTACCGCTCGGCCGTGCCCGGGGCGGTGGCCGTGCCGACGGCGAGCGCCGCGCGCGGGCGGCGGCCGGTGCCCAGGGAGTGCAGCTCCACCCGGTCCTCGCCGTCGATCACCGAGGACACCGGGGCGGGGCGCTCGCGCAGGCGCGCGACGTCCACCGTGAGGCGGGCCGCCCTGCGCCACGCCCACTCCGGGGCCGCCGCGACGACCGCGCCCGACGCGTCGTACAGGGCCGCCCAGCCGTCCACGTGGGCCGCCAGCGCCGTCAGCAGGCCCTCGGGGCCCGGGGTGAGGGCCTGGCGCGTCAGCTCGCGCTGGGCCGCGAAGCCGTCCGTCACCGCGCGGTACTGGTCCGCCGCGATCGCCGCGGAGACCGCCTTGCTGATCGCGATGAACGGCGTCCTGCGCGGCACTTCGAGCAGTGGCAGCCCCTCCGCGCGGGCCGCCTCCACGAGCGCCTGCGGGACGTCCTCGTAGTTGACGCCCACCGCGAACCCCAGCCCCACCACACCCGCCTCCACCAGCCGCCGTACGTACCGGCGCATCGCCGCCGGGTCCTCGGCGTCCAGCTTCAGCGCCGTGATCAGCAGCAGCTCCCCGCCCTCCATGTACTCCACCGGGTCCGGCAGCTCGCTCACATGCGTCCACCGCACCGGCACGCCGAGCTTGTCCTCGCCCGCGCGCACGACGAGCTTCAGCGCGGAGTGGTGGACGAGGGAGGCGAGGGTGGGGGGCATGGTGCCTTCAGACGCGAGGAGGTCGGGAGCAGTGCCGATTGTGCCTCAGCGACCCGGCCGCGCGGCCCCTGGAGGCGCGGTCACCACTCGACGAGCAGCCGGGACAGGCCGCGCGTCGCCAGGCCCTCGTGCCACACCACGGCGTCCTGCCGGGGCGACAGGCGCAGGGCGGGGAAGCGGTGTCGCAGGCGGGCCAGGGCGGTCCTCAGCTGGAGGACGACCAGCGGGGCGCCCAGGCAGCGGTGGGGGCCGTGCCCGAACGTGAGGTGCGGGGCGTGGCGGGCGTCCTGGTTGCAGTGCAGCAGCGAGCCGACGACGGCCTCCCCGCGCCGTACCGCCGTCCCGCCCAGGACGAGGTCCTCGACGGCCACCCGGGGGAAGCTCAGGGGCGTCGACGGCGACCTGCGCAGCGACTCCTCCCACGAGCCGCCCCCGGTGAGCAGGTCGAGCACCGCCAGGCCCAGCTGGTGCGCGGTCGTCTCGTACCCGGCCATGAGCAGCGCCAGCCCGAGGTTCACCGACTCGGCGCGGGAGACCTCCCCCGCCTCCTCGGCCCGCACCAGCGCGCTCAGCAGGTCCGGTCCGGGCGCCGCGCTCTTCGCGGCGAGCAGCGCGGACATGTACCTGGCGAGCGTCAGGACGTGGCGGCCCCTGCCGCGCACCCCCTGAGGCGTCATCCCGAACAGGGCCCGCACCGCGCCCTCGAACAGCGGCCGGTCCGCGACGGGTACGCCGAGCAGGGCGCCCAGCGCGACCATCGGCAGCGGCGACGCGTACCCGCCGATCAGGTCGGCGCCAGGACCCGCCGCCTCCATCCGGTCCAGCAGGCTGTCGGCGGCCTCCTCGACCACCGGCCCCCGCGCGGCGACCCGGGGCCCGGTGAACGCCCCTGCGGCGATCCGGCGCAGCCGGGCGTGGTCGGCGCCGTCCAGGCTCATGACCGAGTTGGGCGAGAGGTCGACGGACCCCCACTTCGGGGCGTCGGGGCGGGCGGCGGCGGCCCTGCTGAGGCGCGGGTCGGCGAGCGCGGCACGCCCCACGGCGTGGTCGGTGACCAGCCACATGGGGTCGCCGGTGGGCATCCGCACCCGCGCGACGGCCCCGCACGGCGTTGCGGCGAGGAAGGGCGGCAGGGGGCCGATCCCGCGAGGGTCGAAGACGCCGGGCATGGTGGCGGGCTCCTCAGCTGCTCGGGCCGGACGCCCCGGGCACGTCGGGCGTCAGCCGTACGTGGGCCGCGTACTGCGTCGGCCCGCTGATCCGGACCCCGCCCGACCGGACGAGGTCCTTGAGGCGCCGCGGCAGGCCGTCGTCGAAGCGGATGCCGTCCGGCACCGGGACCCCGGCCGCGCGCATCGGCCACTCGATCTCGCGGCAGGTGGTGCTGAGCCAGTCGAGGACCGCCGACCCGCCGGGGCCCGCCACCGGCGTCCAGGTGATCACCTCCGGGCCCGGGAGACCGGCGTCGAGGAACGTCCGGGTGAGGCGGGGCCCGAAGTCGGGGACGGCGCCCGCCGCCCGGAAGGGGGCGGGCCACAGCGCGTAGTACCGGTCCCACTCCGGCAGCGGCGGCTCGGACGGCGACGTGTTCGTGAAGTCCATCTCGTGCAGGACGACGACGCCGCCCGGCTTCAGCAGGGAGGCCAGCCGGCGCAGCACCGACGCGGGATCGGGCAGGTACATGAGGATGTACCGGCCGACCAGGACGTCGAACGTCTCCGGCCACGTGAAGTCGCCGAGGTCCGCGGCCTCGTACCGCACCGAGCCCGCCAGACCCGCCTCCCGCGCGCGGGCGCGGGCGTCGCGGACGCTCCCGGGGTCGCGCTCGACCCCCACGACGCGCCCGGTCGGCCCGACCAGACGGGCCGCCAGCAGGGCGACGTCGCCAGGGCCCGAGCCGATGTCCAGGACGCTCGCCCCCGGCCGCACCCCGGCCGCGCGCAGGGCCCGCTCGGTGAACGGCGAGACCGCCGCGTCCTGAAGCGCGAGCCGCCGCCGCTCGCTCTCGGAGTGCCCGAGCAGGTAGGCGCCGCCGCGCGTCACGAGGTGACCCCCAGAGTGCGTTTCTCCAGGGACGCGGGGCGGCGTATCGCCTTGCCGCTCGACGTACGGGCGATGGAGCCCCGGCGCACGAACACGATCTCGTCCGGCGTAATACCCAACTCGGCCATCACGCGCGCGCGGATACGGCCCGTCGCGTCCCGGCGGCTCGCAGCGTCCCGCCGCGTCGTCTCGACGACGAGCCCGAGCCTGCCGCCCTCGTCGGTGCGGATCTGCTCGGCCAACACGCCGTGGACCGAGATCCCGGGCGTGTCGCGTACGACGGCCTCGATGTCGCTCGCCCAGTGGTTCGCGCCGAACACGATGATCACCTCCTTCGTGCGGCCCACGACGTACAGCTCGCCGTCGTGCCGCAGCCCCAGGTCGCCGGTCGCCACCCAGCCGCCCGGCAGCAGCAGGCGACGGCTCTCCTGCGGGGCCCGGTCGTACCCGGTGGCGGTGACGGACGCCCCCCTGACCTCGACGGCCCCGACCGTGCCGTCCTCGGCGGGCGCGCCGTCCGCCGCGGTGAGCCGGATCTCCGTACCCAGCACCGGCGTTCCCACACCGACCAGTTCGCGGTACGGCCCGGCGCCGGGCGGCACCGGCACGTACCGGCCCCGGTGGAGCTCGTCCCGGTCGGCGCGCAGCACCTTCGCCGGGCGGCCGACCGGGGGGAGGGTGACCGCCAGGGTCGCCTCCGCCAGCCCGTAGGCCGGCAGGAACACGTCCTTCGCGAGTCCGGCGGCGGCGAAGCGCCCGGTGAAGGCGTCCTGGAGGCGCCGGTCGACCGGCTCGGCGCCGTTCACCGCGATCCGCCAGCGGGACAGGTCGAGCCCGTCCGACGGCCGTACGCCGCGCCGCAGGACGTACCGGTAGCCGGAGTCCGGGGCCATCGTGAACGTGGCGCCCAGCCGCCCCATGGCCGCGATCCACCCGTTGGGGTCGCGCAGGTAGTCCTCGGGCGTCAGCAGATGGATGGAGACGTCGTGCAGCAGCGGCGTCAGGAACGAGCCGATCAGCCCCATGTCGTGGAAGAGCGGCAGCCAGGCGCAGCCGACGTCGGACGGGGTGAGCCGGGTGCCGTGGGCGATGGCGGCGACCCCGGCGGCCACGTTCCCGTGGCTCAGCACGACCCCCCGGGGCTCGCTGCCGGTGCCCGACGTGTACTGGACCACCGCCGGGTCCGACGCGGTCCGCGCGACGTACGCCGTCCCCGGCTCGGCCACCTCCGCCACCGGCAGTACGCCGATCTCCGCACCGAGCTCCGGCAGCAGCCCCGGCGCCGCCAGCACCGTACGCACGCGCGAGCGGCGCAGGGCCGCCGCCGTACGCCGTACGTACGCCTCGGACGACCCGAAGGGCACCGGACCCGGCAGCGGCACCGCGACCGCGCCCGCCGCGCGGACGCCGAAGAACGCGCGCGCGAAGTCCACCGACGTCGGCAGGACCAGCGCGACCCGCTCGCCGGGCTCCACCCCGCGCGACAGCAGCCCCGCCGCCACCCGCCCCGCCTCGGCGAAGAGGTCCGTGTACGGCAGGAACTCGCCGTCCCGGCCCCGGCGCAGCACGTGCAGGCCCCGCCCGGACCGCCGCCCGGCGACCTCGCCGAGCGCAGCGAACAGGGTCACGGCATGGGCTCCGCGTCCGTGATCAGCCCGGAGACCGCCGCCACGAACTCCCGTACGGTGCTCGTCTCGAAGACGATGTGGTCCTCCACCTCGATGCCGTAGTGCTGCTCGATCTCCAGCACGATCTGGAGCGCGTGGATCGAGTCGAAGCGGGGCAGGGAGCGCAGGTCGGCGGCCACGTCCACCTCCTCGACGGGGACGCGCAACTGCTCGGCGACGATGCGGCTGACGGTGTGTTCGATGTCGGTGACACGCAGCGGTGACATGGCGTGGGGGGTCCTGTTCTGTGACGTGGTCAGGGTCGGCGGGGCAGGGCGCGGAGCTTGGCCTTGATGTCGCGCGGGGTCTCCAGCGAGTCGTCGTCCGCGAGGAGCCGGACGATCGACATCACCTTGGCGTCCGCCGAGTCCACCGAGTCGTGCTGGATCGTCTCGATGCGGCGGATGCCGGCCGAGGACGTGGAGTGCGGGTAGAACAGGCCCGCCGGATGCTTGACGCCGCCGCGCCGGTCCGCCAGCCAGATGTAGGCCATGCTCAGGGCGGCGGTCCGGGCGGCCGGGTCGCCGTCGCACAGCTCCCGCAGGAACACCGAGAACGCCCGGCAGTGCCGGGCCTCGTCGCGGGCCAGCAGGCGCCAGATCTTCCGGATCACCGGCTCCGGCGCGTGCGCCGCCAGCGCCTTGTACAGGGCGGAGGCGCGCGACTCCGAGATGACGTTCATCATGAGCGTCGCCGAGCGCACGTCGCCCTGCGGGTACGGCTCGCGCTTGTACAGCGCGTGCTTCGAACGGAGCTTGACGCCGATCCGGTCCAGGTAGCGGGCCTGGACCAGCGAGTGCCGGGACTACTCCGCGCCCCACTGGAGCGCCCAGGACGAGAAGCTCGCCTCGCCCTGCCACTCGCGCAGGAAGTTGTGGGCGCCGGGCAGGGTGCCGAACTCGATGACCGCCGCCTCGGTGAGGAAGTCCACCGTCCGCTCGTCCAGCAGGCCGCGGTCGATGCGGTCCAGGTCCACCTCGGTCCAGTCCCAGCGGGTCGTCTCGAACCAGTCGAAGATCCGGTTGAACGTCATGTCGAGGTAGTAGTCGGTGTACAGGTCGTCCGCCATCAGCGCGCGGTGCGCCCGCAGGGCCAGTTCGACCGAGGCGGTCAGCCCGCCGGGCGCCACCTCCGAAGGCCGCACGATGTCCTCGACGTCCAGCGCCTCCGCCCAGCCGGGCACCGGGCCCGCCGTACCGGGCTCGACGACGTACACGCGGGTCCGGTCGAACCGCGCGTGCGCGCGCAGGGCCCGCACGGAGGGCAGCGGCTCGGCGTCCGCGTCGATCCACACCGCCGCGAGGTCGGACGACGGGTCGAACTCGTGCAGGTAGCGCCGCCAGTCGGCGTGCGCCGGGCGGTCCACGGCGACGTCGCCGAAGGCGGGGACGGTGAGTTCCTCGGCGGGGCGGGCGGCGGTGGTGGGGGCCAGCAGGGCGATTCTGGGCGTGGTCACGAGGAGCGTCCTCTCTGGTGGGCTGCCGCGTCGGCTCTGGCGGTCCGGCCGCGTCAGCGCGCCCCGGTGCTCGCGGCCGGGCCGAGGAGCAGGGGCAGCTCCTCGATGCTGTTGCTGACGAACGACGGCACGGGCCGCACCGTCCAGGTGCCCGGCGGCGCCGGTCGGACCCCGGGGAAGCGGGTGAAGAACCCGGCCAGCGCCGTTTCCAGCTGGAGGCGCGCCAGGTGGACGCCGACGCAGAAGTGCGGGCCGTGCCCGAAGCCGAGGTGACCGGCCTGCCTGCGGCGGACGTCGAACCGGTCCGCGTCCGCCCCGTGGTGCTCGGGGTCGCGGCCCGCCGAACCGAACGACGCGAGGACGGCCTCGCCCCGGCGGATCGTCTCCCCGCCCACGACGACGTCCTCGACCGGGTAGCGCATCGGGAACTGGTTCACCGCGCCGTTCCAGCGCATCGTCTCCTCGACCACCGCGCTCCACGGCACCTCCCCGGCGCGGGCGGCGGCGAGCTGCTCGGGGTGGGTGAGCAGGGCGTGGCAGGCGTTGACGAGGACGTTGATGACGCTCTGGTGGCCCGCGAAGAACATCAGCAGGATCATGCCGTGCAGCTCGCTGTCGCTGAGCCGGTCGTCCCCCGCCCTGCGCGCCGTCAGCAGCGCGCTGATCAGGTCGTCCCCGGGGGAGTCGCGGCGCTCCGCCACGATCTCCCGCAGCAGCGCCTCGATCCGCGCGTCGGTCTCCAGGACCTGTTCGGGGGTGTTGGTCGTCCGGGTCTGCATCCCGGTCAGCACGTGCAGCAGCCGCCGCTTGGGCCGCGGGACGCCCAGCAGGTCCGAGATGACGGCGGTCGGGATCGGGTAGGCGAACGCCTTGCGGAAGTCCACCGGCCGGTCCGCGGGCCGCGCGGCGAGCCGGTCGAGGAGCGTGTCCACGAGCCGCTCCACGCCCGGGCGCATGGCCTCCACCCGGGCCGGGGTCAGCGCCTGGTCGACCAGCCCGCGCAGCCGCCGGTGGTCGGCGCCGTGCGCGTTGATGACGCTGTCGGTCGAGACGAAGCCGATCAGCGGCCAGCCGTCCGGCACCTCGCCGCGCTCCGCCGCACCCCAGTGCGCCATCCCCTTGGCGAACCGGGGGTCCGTCAGCACCCGGCGCAGGTCGTCGTGGTGCGGAATCGCCCACGCCCGCACATCGCCGGGGAGCCGGACCGGTACGGCTCTGCCCGCCGCCCTCAGGCGCGCGTTCTCCGCGTGCTGATCCGAACCGTCCACGTCCAGTGCGAACGGGCATTCCGTCGAATCCACTTCACCCCTCCTGGGGAAGCGCGACGAGCCGGGATTCTTCCGCCGCCGAGAAGCGCGCCACGTCGGCGCCGAATTCTTCGTACGCGTGGAAAAGGAATCCGTGCCCGGTGCCGGGATAGATCTTCAGCGTGGAATGCGGCAGGTGTTCCGCGAGAACGGCGCCTTTCCCGGCGGCGACCATGATGTCCCCTTCGCCGTGGGCGACGAAGGCCGGCTGGGTGATCGACGCGAGGTCCCGGACGGCCGACGGGTCGGGTGCTCCCCAGGCCGCCGCCGCTTCCAGCTGGGCCCGCCAGGAGGGCTCGGCGACACCCGCGCTCGGGCCCGCCCGGCGGACGTACGCGACGCCCCGCGCGCGGCCCTCCGGAGTCGGCGGGAAGAACAGGTGGACCAGATCCTTGGGGCTGACCTGGTCCTTCGTGATGATCGAGCGGACCCGCCCCTGCGCGGCGAGATCCTCGCCCGAGCCGCGCGGGGAGGTGCCGGCGAGGATCAGGCGGCGCACGAGGTCCGGGCGGGCGCACGCCAGGGCCTGGGCGACGTAGCCGCCGAGGGAGAAGCCGAGTACGTCGATCCCGGTCAGGCCCAGCGAATCCGCGAACGCGGCGATTCCGTCCGCCATGGCCGCGACCGTGTTCGGGGTCGTTCCGCCGGAGAGGCCGATGCCCCGGTTGTCCGCGACGATCACCTCACGGTCCGCCGCGAGCCTTTTCAACAGGGCCGGGTCCCACAGGCCGAGGTCGGCGCGGAAATGCGACAGAAGTAACAGGGGTGGGATTTTTCCGGGGCTGCCCAGCCGGACGTACGCGTAACGGCAATTGTCGGAGGAGAGGGTGAAGAGCTTTTCCATGAAAAACCCTTCTTCGCTCCGACAGGGCTGATAACAAAACGGTAACCCTGTCGGTGATCGTGTGTCAACGATCAGTATTGGACAGCGACTTGGCTCCGTCGCAGGTCCACCAGCATCGGCGGCGCGTGCTCGCCGGTCACGCTCGTCAGGGACAGCACCGC
This sequence comes from Streptomyces niveiscabiei, assembly GCF_033794345.1. Classification (NCBI taxonomy): domain Bacteria; kingdom Bacillati; phylum Actinomycetota; class Actinomycetes; order Kitasatosporales; family Streptomycetaceae; genus Streptomyces; species Streptomyces niveiscabiei. The sequence goes on along the minus strand of NZ_JARAYJ010000031.1, from coordinate 88,829 downwards.
GTGGCCCGGCGGCACCTCGTGCGCGAGTTGCGACGCCGACCAGCGCTCCCGCTCGACCTGCCGGACGGTCACCGCGTCCGTGGTGACCGCCTTGCCGGTGACGAGTTTGCGCAGGGCGTGGATCGCGCGGGTCATCGGCTGGTCGGCGAAGACCGTGTGCTTGGCGACCTCCGTCGTCTCGACCCACTCCGTGCCCCACGTCTGGGCGAACCGGTTGCCGTCCCACGTCGTGACACCCGCGTACGCCATCCGGCACCCCACGGCACCGTACAGCGGCCCGTGCAGGGCCTCCGGGACGTCACCGACGCTCCGCAGCGCCAGCACCACGCCCGCGTCGCGCGACCGCAGGCGCTGGATGTGCCGCACCGACTCCGCGGTGACCGTCCCGGTCGCGTCGTCCAGCACGAGGCACGCGAAGTGCGCGCGCCGGTCCTCCCGCACGACCGCGTTGAACTGCGCGAGCACCAGGCGGGTGAGGATCCGCCCGGCCTCCTCGTGCCCGCGCGCGGGGAGGTCGATACGGACGCGGAGGGGGTGGTCGGCGAGGGCGCGCAGGGAGAAGGGGCGGTGGGGGGCGGGGGTGGTGTGCGTGTCGGCGTACTGCGGGGCGCTTCCCGCGCGGTACACGTCAGGGGTGCGGCCGTCGTCCCCGCGCGGGTGGGCGCCGGGGGTGGTGTGCGGCCCGGCCTCGTCGCCATGCCCGTGCGTGTCCCCGCTGCCTCCCAGGAACTCCGCGAACACCGGCCTGCTCAGCAGCGCCAGCCGGTCCGCCAGCGCGCGTCCCGCGTCTCCCGGGGTCCCGGTCTGGCGGATGCGGGCGTCCAGTTCGCGGCGCATGACCTCGTTCCCCGCGAGGGCGTCGCGCAGGGACGCCAGGGCCTCGGGGCTCTCCAGGAGCTCGCGCAGGACCGGGAGGGCCGGGAAACGGCCGTGAGCGGCCCGGTAGGGGCCCAGGAGCTGGGCGAGCGCCGTCGCGGCCTGGGGGGTGGCCAGGTCGCCCACGAGGGCCTCGGAGAGGATCGCGGCGGCCTCGTCGGGGTCGTCGCAGCCGGCGTACGGGTCGAGGTCGTGGACGGAGGCCGGGTCGCCGATGCGGACGACGACGTCGAAGTGGTCGTCGGAGCCCAGCGGCGCGCCCGCGGAGGACACCGCGACGACCGCGCACGCGCCCGTGAGCGCGCGCAGGGCCAGCGATTCGGTCACCGGCTCGATCAGCGTGCGCGTCTTCCCCGAACCCGACGGACCGACCGCCAGCAGCGAGGTCCCCAGCACGTCCGCGCCGAGCGCGGCCCCCGCGTCCCGGTAGGGCACCGGCGCCCGCTCGGCGGACACCCACCGCCCGATCCGCACCTGCCCGGCGAGCAGGTCGTGCACCGCGCTGCGGCGCGGCAGATCGCGCGCGCCCGAGGGATGCGTCCAGGCCGCGCCCCCCTGCCGCAGCACCGTCTCCCGGAACGTCCCCAGCGAGGCGCCCGCGCGCGCGAGGGCGAACGCGTGCTCCACGCGCGCGCAGTCGACGTCGTTCATCCGCCCCGCCGCGACCTCCCCGCTCAGCAGGTCGGCCACCTCGCTCTGCCCGGCGTCCCGCAGCGCGGGCCACTGCGCGCGCGGGCGCTCGACGACGACCTCAGGCGCCACGGAACCCCTGCGCGCGGCCAGCAACTCCTTCGCGTACGGCCACCAGCCCCCGACCTTCGCGAACGGCCACACCACCAGGGCGGTGACCACCGCGTACAGCGAGTCCGTGAAAAGCGCCGAGGTGATCAGGCCGTAGCCGCCGGAGATCAGCACGGTCAGCGAGAACAGGGGTGACACGACCGGCAGCGAGTCCCAGCTCACCAGCGGGAACGCGTCCGGGAACACGAAGCTGAGCACCACCAGGGCCGCGATCAGCGCGTACACCGCGCGCGCGGGCTGCGGACGGCGCCCGATGAAGTGCCGTACGGCGTCCGGCCAGCTCCCCAGCCGGCCCATCGTGTACATGAGGACGGCGAAGAACAGCCCGTCGTACACGTTCCGCGCCTCCACGCCCTCCGTGGTCTTCGCGGAGGCCATCGTCCCGCCCCACCACCAGTCGCCCGGCGTGAACAGGCGCAGCACGGTGAACTGGTAGGGGAACGAACCGCGCCGCCACAGCGACCACAGGACGAGCGCGACGACGAGGGGGATCAGCAGGCCGACGACGGTGACGGGGGAGAGGCGCTCGCTGTCCCGCGAGGCGTCCTTGGGCGGCCGGAAACCGAACCGCCAGATGCCGGGGCGGGCTTCGGGGCGGGGGGTGTCGAGCCACTCGGCGACGGGGCTGGGGGCGCTGGGCCGCTTGTCGTACGCGGGTGCGCCGGGCGCGTGCGTCGGCCTCGGAGGCACTCCTGAGGCTCCCGGGCCTCCCGCGCTCTCCGGGGGGCCCGCCGGGCGCGGCACAGGGCTCGCATGCGTACCGCGCGCGTCCTGCGTCCCGTCGCTGTTCATCGCCCTGCCCCCTGACCAGCCGCTCCGTACACCATCAGCCGTCAATCTAACGCGCCCGCAAAGGGAGTTCACCGCTCCCGCGCCAGACCGCTGCGACACCGCCGTACGCCGTCACTGTCCATGGCGGACAACGCGTCGCCCGGAAGGCGCCCACATGGAGCATGCCCAGCTTGTCGCGCCCGTCCTAACCTGCGAGAAAACGGACGCGGGTACGCGTCACCCCCGCGGGAACCCGCCCGTACGCATCACCCGGTTCGCACCCCCTAGGAGCCCCCCCATGACCGACCTCCCGCAGGAGCGCCGGATCGTCACCGCGATCCCCGGCCCCAAGTCGCAGGAGCTTCAGGCCCGCCGCCTGGCCGCCGTCGCGCAGGGCGTCGGTTCGGTGCTGCCGGTGTTCACCGCGCGCGCGGGAGGCGGGATCGTCGAGGACGTCGACGGCAACCGGCTGATCGACTTCGGCTCCGGGATCGCGGTGACCAGCGTCGGCGCGTCCGCCGAGGCCGTCGTCCGGCGCGCGAGCGCGCAGCTCGCGGACTTCACGCACACCTGCTTCATGGTCACGCCGTACGAGGGGTACGTCGAGGTCGCGGAGGCGCTCGCGGAGCTGACGCCGGGTGAGCACGCGAAGAAGAGCGCGCTGTTCAACTCGGGCGCCGAGGCCGTCGAGAACGCCGTGAAGATCGCGCGGGCGTACACGAAGCGTCAGGCGGTCGTCGTCTTCGACCACGGCTACCACGGCCGGACCAACCTCACGATGGCCCTGACGGCCAAGAACATGCCCTACAAGCACGGTTTCGGGCCCTTCGCGCCCGAGGTGTACCGGGTGCCCGTCGCGTACGGCTACCGCTGGCCCACCGGCCCCGAGAACGCGGGCCCCGAGGCCGCCGCGCAGGCCATCGACCAGATCTCCAAGCAGGTCGGCGCGGACAACGTGGCCGCGATCATCATCGAACCCGTGCTCGGCGAGGGCGGGTTCATCGAGCCCGCGAAGGGCTTCCTGCCGGCGCTGAGCAAGTTCGCCGCCGACAACGGGATCGTCTTCGTCGCGGACGAGATCCAGTCCGGGTTCTGCCGCACCGGCCAGTGGTTCGCCTGCGAGGACGAGGGCATCGTCCCCGACCTGATCACCACCGCGAAGGGCATCGCGGGCGGGCTGCCGCTCGCCGCCGTCACCGGGCGCGCCGAGATCATGGACGCCGCCCACGCGGGCGGGCTCGGCGGCACCTACGGCGGCAACCCCGTCGCCTGCGCGGGCGCGCTGGGCTCCATCGAGACCATGAAGGCCCTCGACCTCAACGCCCGCGCGAAGGCGATCGAGGCGACCATGAAGGCCCGGCTGCTCGCCATGGCCGACAAGTTCGACGTCATCGGCGACGTACGCGGGCGGGGCGCGATGATCGCCATCGAGCTGGTCAAGGACCGGGCCACCAAGGAGCCGAATCCGGAGGCCACGGCGGCTCTCGCCCGGGCCTGCCACCAGGAGGGGCTGCTGGTCCTGACCTGTGGAACGTACGGGAACGTCCTCAGGTTCCTGCCCCCGCTGGTCATCGGTGACGACCTGCTCAGTGAGGGCCTCGACATCATCGAAGGCGCGCTCGCGGCCGTCTGACGGGCGTGTGAAGAACGTGTGCGGGGAGGATGGCGGCTCCGGGGTCGGCCTGTTCTTGGGGCATGAGCTGCCGTAGTTTCGTTCGTGATGAGAGATACACCCGCTCACGGGAGACCGTGGACGGTGCCGGGCCGGGGCCTCCCCAGCTTCGTCCTGGTCGTGCCTCGCGCACACATCCGGAGCCACTGGTTCCGGTGATCTCCTCACCGATCGGACCGTCGCCCGCCCCAAACCCCCCGGGGCGGCGGCACCCCGATCCGGACGGCCGTCCCGGAACCACCCCCCCTGTTCCGGGATGGCCGACCTCCTTCCAGAGGTGCGGACCACTTGCAGGGCCCCGGTTCTCCGAATCGGGGCTTCTTTTTCGGGCGAGTGGCGATACGATACGTCTCGTCTCGTCATCTGATTCTGGAGATCCCATGGAACGCTTCGTCGACATCGCCCCCACGGACGCCGCCCCCGGAACCCGCCTCTGGGCCGAGGAGCGCGGCGACCCGCACGCGCCCCCGCTCCTGCTCGTCATGGGCGCCCAGGCGTCCGGCCTCGGCTGGCCCGAGCCCCTCGTGGACCTCCTCGCCGCCCGCCACCGCGTCATCCGCTACGACCACCGCGACACCGGGCGCTCCACCTGGGGGTTCGACGAGCGGCCGTACCCGATCACCGCGCTCGCGCGGGACGCCGTCGCCGTGCTGGACGCGTTCGGCGTCTCGCGCGCGCACGTGGTGGGGCTGTCGCTCGGCGGGATGCTGACGCAGCTCCTGCTCGCCGACCACCCCGAACGGCTGCTCAGCGCGACCCTCATGGGCACGAGCGCGCTCAGCGAGACGCCGTACGCGGGCGGGGAACTGCCCGGCATCGATCCCGACGTCCTCGCGCTGTGGTCGCTGCCGGTGCCGGACGACCTGACGCTCGGCCAGGAGCTGGACCGGCGCGTCGAACACTGGCGCGCGCTGCACGGGACGCTGCTGCCGTTCGACCCCGCCCACTACCGCGCGCTGGAGGGGGCGATCATCGAGCACACCGGGCACCACCGGGTGAACACCGCGCACGGGCGCGCGGACAGCGCCGGGATGCTCCGCACGGACGCGCTCGCGCGCAACACCGTGCCGACGCTGGTGATCGAGGCACCGGCCGAACCCGTGTTCCCGCCGCCTCATGCCCGGCATCTCGTGCAGGTGGTCGGGGGCGCGCGGCTGGTGGAGGTGCCCGGGATGGGGCACGCGCTTCCGCCGGAGGTCTGGGGGCCGTTGGCGAAGGCGGTCCTGGAACACACGGGCGCCTGAGGGGCGGCGGGCCGGTCCTGACGGGCGCGGCTTTCCGGGGGCCGGTCCTGAGGGGCGCGGCTTCCTGAGAGGCTGGCCCCATGCCGATCAGCGCACGTCTCCTCGCCGTACCCGCCCTCCTGCTGGCCCTGTTCACGTGGCAGGTCGCGGTCGGCGGGCCGCTGCTGCGGTGGGACGAGCGGCTGAGTTCGGGGCTGCGGCATCCCGACCGGTTCGGGGAACTTCTTTCGGATCTCGGGAACGTCCAGGTGGCGTTGCCCGTTCTGCTGGTAGTGGCGGGATACGTGGCCTGGCTGGGGCGCCGGGCGGGCGAACCGCGGTGGTGGGGACCCGCCGCGGCGGCCCTCGCGGCGATGGCGCTGGTGCCGCTGATCGTCGTACCGCTGAAGATCTGGACCGACCGTCCGGGAACCCCGGCCGTACCCCCGGCGACCGGCTACTTCCCCTCGGGGCACACGGCGACGGCGATGATCGCGTACGGCGGCGCGGTCCTGGTGCTGCTGCCGTGGCTCGCGGCGGGGCGGGCGCGGCGTACGGCGGTCGGCGTGGCGGTCGTGCTGGTGGCGGCCGTGTCGTACGGGCTGGTCCGGCGCGGCTACCACTGGCCGCTGGACGTGCTGGCCAGCTGGTGCCTCGGGGCGGTGCTGCTCGGGGCGTTGCGGCTGGTCGTCGTACGGATCGGTGTGCCGAAGCGGAGTGTGGGCGCCGTGCACTCGGACGCGTAGGACAAACGCCCGACCGGGCGCCCGGCCCTACGGTGGACAGCGACTGTCGACTTTCCGGAAGGGCTCCCGACGATGACTTCCACCCACGCCTTCTGGCTGGCCGGCCGCGAGGCCACCGGCGAGGACACCTTCGACGTGACGTCCCCCTGGGACGGGCGGCTCGTCGGGAAGGTGAGCGTGCCGACCGACGCGCAGGTCGAAGAGGCGGTGGCCGCCGCGTACGCCGTACAGGGCGAGTTCGCCGCGACCCCGGCGCACGTGCGCGCCGCCGCGCTCGACCACGTCAGCAAGCGGCTCGCCGAGCGCGCCGAGGAGGTCGCCCAGCTGATCTCCGCCGAGAACGGCAAGCCGGTCAAGTGGGCGCGCGGCGAGGTCGGGCGCGCGGTGTCCGTGTTCCGGTTCGCCGCCGAGGAGGCGCGCCGGTTCAACGGCGGCGAGGCGCAGCGGCTCGACACGGACGCGGGCGGGCAGGGGCGGCTCGCGCTGACCCGGCGGTTCCCCAAGGGCGTCGTCCTCGGGATCGCGCCCTTCAACTTCCCGCTGAACCTGTGCGCGCACAAGGTCGCCCCGGCCATCGCGGCGGGCGCGCCGATCATCCTCAAGCCCGCGCCCGCGACCCCGCTCTCCGGTCTGATCATCGGCGACCTCCTCGCCGAGACCGACCTCCCCGCCGGTTCCTGGTCGATCCTCCCGGTCGCCAACGACCGCATGCCCGCCCTCGTCCAGGACGAGCGCCTCCCCGTCATCTCCTTCACCGGCTCCGAGAAGGTCGGTTACGCGATCATGGACTCGGTGCCGCGCAAGCACTGCACGCTGGAGCTGGGCGGCAACGGCGCGGCGGTCGTCCTCGCGGACTGGTCCTCCGACGTGGACCTCGACTGGGCCGCGACCCGCATCGCGACCTTCTCCAACTACCAGGGCGGCCAGTCCTGCATCTCCGTCCAGCGGGTCATCGTCGACGTGGCCGTGTACGACCGGCTCCTCCCGCGCATCGTCGCGGCGGTCGAGGCGCAGGTGACGGGCGACCCGTCCGACGCGTCCACCGACGTCGGCCCGCTGGTCAGCGAGGACGCCGCCAAGCGCGTCGAGTCCTGGGTCGACGAGGCGGTCGCGGCGGGCGCCGCCCTCCTGACGGGCGGCAAGCGCGACGCCGCGTCGTACGCGCCGACGGTCCTGGCGGACGTCCCGGCGGACACGACCCTCGCGCGCGAGGAGGTCTTCGGGCCGGTGCTGTCGATCCAGAAGGTCGAGGGGGAGGAGGCCGCCTTCGCCGCCGTCAACTCCTCCAAGTACGGCCTTCAGGCGGGCGTCTTCACCCACGACGTCCAGACCGCGTTCCGCGCGCACCGGGCGCTGGAGGTCGGCGGCGTGATCATCGGCGACGTCCCCTCCTACCGCGCCGACCAGATGCCGTACGGCGGCGCGAAGCTGTCCGGGGTCGGCCGGGAGGGCGTGAAGTTCGCGATGGACGACTACACGTACGAGCGGGTGCTGGTCCTGACGGGGCTGGCGCTCTGAGGAATCAGGGTGCGGCAGGGGTCTTGCTAATGGGAACCATTTTCACCTAAGCTCCTTCCAGGCGCTGACCCGCCGTCCCATGAAGAGGCCCGGCACCGATGCCTTCCGGTGCCGGGCCCCTTCTGTACCCGGCTTCAGACGAGCCCGGCCAGCAGCCCGGCGTTCTCCGTGAGGTCGTGGCCGAGGACGACGGGGTGGTGGGGGAGGCGCGCCAGCAGGTCGGTCACCTCGCGGCGGGCCTCCTCGCTGCCACCGCCGTCCACGCGGGCGAGGGCGAAGATGTCGGGGTAGCGGTCTTCGGTCGCGCCGCTCATGAAGTCCGCGTCGGTCAGGTGCCGTTCGGTGAAGTCGCGCGCTGGGGCGGCGCCGGGAACGACGCGCGGGAAGACGAGGGCCCCGGCCTTGCCGCCGGTCGCGAGCGAGAGGCCGAACCAGCTCGCGAACTGGTCGGGGAAGATCTGGGTCTTGAGCTCCTTGCCGTCCTCCCACAAGGGTTCACGACGGCCGGCGAGCAGGGCGGCCGTGACGCGCGCGTCCTGCGTCGGGTGCAGGGCCTCGCCGTCCTTGAGTCGATCCCGCGCGGTGTCGAACCACCCCAACGCGTCGAGCAGTCCGAGCCCGATCGCCGCGGCCGAGGGCCAAGGCAGGATGTCCACACGGCCGTTGCTGTCGGGGCGGACGAACACGCGGTCGTTGGCGAGGAGTTGGAAGCCGCGTCGGCTCGCCAGGGCCAGGGCGGTGGTCGTCTTGCCCGAGCCCTTGTGCCCGAACGCCAGCACGGTCCGCCCGACTTGATCCGTCACAGCCGAGGCGTGCAGCACCGACCAGCCCGCCCTCAGCAGAACACCACGCATCACCTCACGGGCCAGGCGAGCGGTGGCGAGGGCGACGGGTTCGGCATCGCACCCGGTGATGGTCAGACGTGTGGACTCCGGCTCGGAGAGGTAGGCGAGCCCTTCGCCGGGGGAGACGGCTCGGACGACCGCCGCTGTGTCGTCCCGCGCGACCAGGGTCAGGGCCTTCGCGTACGTGGTGCTGGTGTGCGGGGCCAGGGTCACTGCGAGGGCGGCTTCCGCGTAGGCGTCGCGGTCCACGCGGGCCATGACGAGAGGACGCGTCCCGGCCGCTGCTTCCGCCGCCTCCCACCAGGGGCCGAAGTAGCGAACTGCCCAGTCGGTGACGGCCCGTTCGGCACAGGCGACGGTGACTGCCGCGCCGGCGGCCTGGAGGCGTACGGAGTGAGTGGTCACGGTGAGGTCCTTCTTCGGGGTGGACAACGTGCTGTAGGCGGCGCGGAGTTTGGACCGGGCGGCTTCCAACTGGCGTGTTTCGGAGGGGTCCAGGAGAGGTGGGGACGGTACGGGTGTCCCCTGGGTGCAGTGCAACGGGATTCCGAGGTGGAGGTCGCCGTAGGGAGCGGAGAGTCCTGTCGTACCGTCCTCAAGACCGAGGAGCAGACGCAGCGACGACACCACCGCACCTGCGGGTCCGTACCGCGTACGACCGATACCGGCGCTGATCCGGCCCGGGCGTCGGGCCAGTTCGTCACGTACCTGTTGGAGGGGGACAGGAACGGGCATTCCGTTGACGGTCGTCGACGAGGCGCAGATGACGGCGGCGTCACCGTGCTCACCGATGACGTGACCGTGTACGGCGCCGACGGGGACGCTGAGCAGTCGTGCGACGGTGAGCCGGTAGCGGGCCGTGTCCAGCGCGGAGCCGACGCCGAAGACACGAGAGCAGCCGGATACGTCGGCGAACAGGCGGGTCATGAGGTCGACGGGGTTCGTCACCATCAGCACGGTGCCGGTGTAGCCGCGTAGTCGGGCGGCGAGCGTACTGATCAAGAGCGCGTTCGTCTCCGCGCCACCCATCCGGACGTCCGTGCTGTGGCTGTTCGTGAACTGGGCACGGACGGCGATCACTACGGCCGCACAGTGCCGTAACTCGTCGATCTCCACGGCGTACGGTTGCACCGGCGAGCCGTACGCCACGCGCATGTCGTCGAGGTCGTCCCTGAGGGCGACGGCCTGTTCGGCGGTGCGCGAGACGAGGAGGAGCCGGTCGCAGAAACCGAGGACGACCAAGGCGGCGCCGACTGCTTGGCCGACAGCACCACAGCCGATCACTCCGACGGTGGGCTTCACGAGGCCACCGCCACAACCCCGGTCAACGCACGCTCCCATGTGTCGTTCCGCGTCGCCTCGGACGCGAGGTCCGCCACCAAGGAGCACACCGGCACCGCACGTTCGATGAGTGCCAGGGCGGGAGACGGCAGGGGCAGGTCGGCCGGCTCCGAAAGGTAGGTCGTGACGATGTTGACGGTGTCCATCAGCCAGAGCGTCAGGACGTGTCGTAACCGTGCGTGCTCCTTCGCCTGGCGCCGCACGAAGTCGTCGAGACCGGTGGCGATGCGCTGAGCGGCAGAAGGGCCGGGGCGGATGGTCGCGAGGAACAGGACGGTACGGCTGATGAGCTTGGCCAGGTCCACCATGACGTCTGCCCTGAGGAGTCCAGGGTCGAGGAGTACCGGCCGTTCGCCAGGGCCGTCGGGGAAGAGCACGTGTTCCGGCTTCAGGTCGCCGTACACGAGTGTCGTGCCGGTTGCCGGAGGCAGGGCCATGTGTAGCTGCCTCAGCCTGCCGACGGACCGGTGGATCAGTTCGACAACCTCTTCACGCGCGCCGTGCTCGCGGCGTTCCGCGCCGAGGAGGGCGATGTACGCCTGCCCGGACAGCCCGTTGAACTTCCGGAGAAAGGTACTGGCGATCCCGCGCTCTCCGATGTCCCAGGCCGGAGCGAGGCGCCCGGCCGTGTCCGGCTGATGGATCGGGTGCAACTCGGCGAACACCCTGGACAACAGCCCCGATGTGTCGTCCGGTTGGGCGAGCAGCAGGTCACCCGACGACGGTCCGGACACCGGCTCGGTGAAGACGACACCCGACTTGAGGCCCGCGAGAGCGCACACCCTGGGGGCGGCCATCGCCGCAAGCAGTCTCAGTTGCGCCGCCTCGCGTGCGGGCAGGCTGCCGGGCCGGTCCTGGTATGCCTGTTGAGCCTGACGGACGACGGGCCAAGGGCCGCCGGCGCCGCACAGGAGGGAGACGAGCGACATGCCGAGGAAGGACGTCTTCGCGTACAGGGCACGGTCGTCGACGCGGACGCGGTGTACGTACCCGGTGACGCTGGGGACGTGGCTTTCCAGGACGATGCGCTCCCCGGGCCACAACGCCCCAGCAGCCTCGTGGATGTGCGTCGCTGCGTACACGAACACGTCCGCGATGCCAGGGGGGTTCGGTGAGGAAGCGAGCGTGGTCGTCTTCACCGGCCCTCCCGGTCGACGGCGACCCGTACGCGCCGGTCGCCGATGAGGCTGACGGTCACGCGGATCGAGTCACCCTCCGCGTGGCACACGGCGTTGGCCACGAGTTCCGAGACGATCAGAGTCACGGAGTCGCAAAGGCCGCTGAGCGCGAGGCTGTTGAGCGCGGTCCTTGCGAACCGCCGCGCGGCACGGGCGGATTCCGGTACGCGGGGGAAGTTTTTGCCGTGAGTCCTGATGCCGGTGCGGGCCGGGCGGGTCGTGCTGTTCACGGGCGGGGTTCCTCTCTTCGGCTCCCTCACCACCGAGTCAACCGCCGTGCGCCCAGGGGGAGACGGACCTCCGAGCGGACTTTTCGCCGGACTTTTGAAGCAAGGGGACCTTCCACAGCCGTGGATGTGGCTACGGTCAGTGCGCGGATGTGACGCTGGGGGTACGACGTGGCTGAACCGACACTCTTCGAGCACGCCTGCATCGCGGCGGGCTGGGGAAGACCGGCGGACTTTCTGCGGGCTTTCGAGGAAGCCGCTGATCTGCTGGGCGAAGCGGTGACGTTGACCGACCGGCAGGCGCGGAGGTGGCGTGGGCCGTGTCCGCCGATGCCGCGAGCGCGGGCGTGGCGGGTGCTGCACGCGATGTTCGCGTGTGACCCCAGGGACCTGGGTTTCCCCGGGCCGCCACCGGGTGCGACTGTGGGAGGTACACCTTTCCTCGCACAGGAAGGCATGGGGAGCGTGAAGCGTCGGACGTTCATCCAGGACTCCGCCGGAGCTGTCGCCGCAGTCGGTGCGCTGTCGTCCGTGCGGCCCGGAACCATCGGTACGACCCACGTCGTCGAACTCCGCGACGGCCTCCGCTCGCTCTACCAGCTGGACGACGCCTACGGCGGAGACGACGTCCGATCACTCGCACGCAAGCATCTGAGACGGGTCGAGCGGATCATCAACACCGCCCACTACCCGGACGCGATCGGCCGACAGCTCCAACTCCTCGCCGGGGAGGCCGCCGAACACTGCGGCTGGCTGTACTACGACGCGGGCGATCAGGGCCGGGCCCGCCGTTACTGGGGTGAGGCCCTTACGACCGCGACCGTCCTCGGTGACAACAACCTGGCGATCCTGGTCCTCGCCTCCCTGAGCATGCAGGCCAGCTACGAGGGCCGCCCCCGCGACGGAGTGAATCTCGCCCGTGCCGCCCAAGACCGCGCTGCGCGGGGAGGTGCCCTCGTCCTGCAATCCCTTCTCGCGTCTCGCGAGGCCCGCGCACTCTCGCTCATGGGAGATCACTCCACCGCGAAGAAGAAACTGGCCGACTCGATGAGGCTCGTCGAGCGAGGCGAACGCGGTCGCCCTTCCCCGGCCTGGGCCGCCTTTCACGGGCACGCCGAACTCGACTACGCCCACGGCCTGTTCTACGCCGAGGCGGGCAGACCTCGGGCGTCGGCGCAGTTCCTGCGGGCAGCCCTGGACCACCAGGACCGCGCATACGGCCGCAACCGCGCCCTCTACCGCCTCACCCTCGCCCGCAGCCTCGCCCACGCAGGCCAAGCGGACGAAGCCGCCGCGTACGCCGTCGAGAGCCTGGACCACCTCGCGGAGGTCGAGTCAGGGCGAGTCACCCGACGCCTCAAGGAAGTCACCACCCTGCTGCGCACCGTCGACTCCGTCACCACCCGCGACGCCGTCGGCCGTCTCACCGAGTACACCGAGTCCAGAGGGGCTGCCTGAGTGATCTACGAGCGGTACGACGCACTCGACGCGGACGCGCAGCTGACCGCTTTCCTCCCCGCCTACACGGAGATCTACCAGGAACCCCCGTACCGCGAAGGCCCGGACGACATAACGGAGTTCGCCGAGCACTACCACGTCCAGACCCGGCGCCCCGGCATGCGCCTGGTCCTGGCCCGCGAGGAAGCGGAGGTCGTCGGCTTCACCTACGGCTACCACCTCGCACCGGACACCCGATGGTGGACGAACCTCCAAAACGCGGACCTGCCACCGGACTTCACCCGCGAGGACGGCCGACGCACCTTTGTCATCATCGAGTTGGCCGTACGCCGGCCATGGCGGCGCCGAGGCATCGCCACCGCGTTGCACCACCGCCTGCTGCGAGAACTGGACGCCGAGAGAGTCACCCTCACGGTCCGCCCGGAACCCGAGGCCGCTCCCGCGAGGTCCGCGTACGAGGCATGGGGGTACCGGAAGGCCGGGGTGTCCCGCCCGTTCGAGGGCTCGCCGCTGTACGACTGCATGGTCCGCGAAGAGACGTGAATTCGCCGGGCGCCGAAGCGGGCCCCGTTGCCAGCCTGCAATCTTCGCCGGCCACCCGGACGGAGTCACTCAGAGGTTGTGGACTGCTGCGGTGTAACAGCACGGGAGTGTGTTCTGGCGCACAGGGGTGTGTCCAAGCCCTGGCGAGTGCTTCACGCGCGAGGGAACAAAGTTTCTTTCATCGAACGCGTGACCTTTCCCGGTGGTGGTCGTTGGGGGTGATGGGGAAGGTCTTCGGTTCCGGAGGGGAGGGTGGTCGGGATGGGTGGGTTGCGGGAGGTGGCGGCTCCGTTCGTGGTGCCCGGCCCTACCGGTGTGGCGGTACGTACCCGTCTGAAGGGCCTGACGCCGGAGGATGAGGAGGTGCTGAGGCTGGTGGGTGCGCATCTGGGCTCGCTCGCGTCCCGGGATCTCAAGGTGCGGTGTGCTGACGGGCTGGGGCATTCGGCCGAGACGTGGGCGGTCCGCAAGCGGGAGCTGACGCCGTTGTCGTCGTCCCGCTGGGCGGGGTCGATCACGAAGGCCACGCATGATCAGTGGGCGCTGGCCCGGCGCGGACAGGCTGCCCACGTCCAGTCCCTCGAAGCCGGCATCCGTACGATCAAGCACCGGCTGTCACTGCCCCTCGGAGAGAAGGGCACCAAACGGGCACCGGGCGGCTATCGCTCGCGAGGGGAGCGGTTCCGCAAGGCCCGCCGTCTGCACGTCCTGCAAGACCGGCTGACCGCTGTGTGTGCCGACCGTGAGGCCGGTGTCGTCCATGTGGTGCGGGGCGGCAGGCGTCTGCTCACCACCCGCCACCACCTCGAAGAGGCCCGGCTCACCGAGACCCAGTGGCGAGAACGGTGGGAGGCCGGGCGCTGGTTCCTCCAGGCCGATGGTGAGTCCGGCAAGCGCTATGGCAACGAGACGATCCGTGTCGCCCCGGACGGCGAGGTGAGCATCAAGCTCCCCGCGCCTCTCGCCGCGCACGCCAACAGCGGGCACGGCCGGTACGTTCTGGCCGCGCGGGTGTCCTTCTCGCACCGGGGGACCGAGTGGGCCGACCGCGTCGAGGCGAACCGGGCCGTCGCCTACCGCATCCACCACGACACCACGCGCGGGCGCTGGTACCTGACCGCCGCCTGGACCTTCCCCGTCACCCGCACCGTCCCCCTGGCGGCAGCCCTCGCCGAGGGGGTGATCGGGGTGGACACCAACGCCGACCACCTCGCCGCCTGGCGCCTCGACCCCCACGGCAACCCGGTCGGGCAGCCCCGCCGTTTCTTCTACGACCTCGGCGGGTGGGCTGATCATCGTGACGCGCAGGTCCGCCACGCCCTGTCCCGGCTGCTGAACTGGGCGAAGACCTGCGGCGTCAAGGCCATCGCCGTCGAAGACCTCGACTTCACGGCGGAGAAGACCCGCGAGAAGCACGGTCGCAAGAAACGCTTCAAGCAGCTCGTCTCCGGTATGCCGACCGGGAAGCTCCGCGCCCGGCTGACGTCGATGGCCGACCGGACCGGCATCGCGATCATCGCTGTCGATCCGGCGTACACCTCGATGTGGGGCGCGCAGCACTGGCAGAAACCCCTCACCACGAAAACCCGCAGGACGACCCGTCACGATGCCGCGAGCATCGCGATCGGGCGACGCGCCCAGGGATTTCCGGTCCGGCGTCGGACGGCACCGCCCCGTGACGAACAGAGTGATCGTCGCGGGCATCGGACCGTCCAGGCCCGACCGGAGACTCCCGGGCGCGACGAGGAACCCCGCCCCCGCGTTCCCGGACCACGCACACGATGCGTGCCCCCGGACGCGGCACGTACGCGGGCGACCAGGACACCCAACACCGTTCGGGATGTCCGCAGTGATCAAGTTTGGGTCCAAGACCCACTCCTGCTCACTGAATAGGAACGGTTGCCATGTCCCCCCAGCAGGAACTCAGGTCGGCGGTGGCCTCGGAGGTGCCGGAGCACTGGGACGACTTTCCCCGGCTCTACCGGCGGCTGACGCCGAGGATTCTCAGGGGAGTTGTCACGGGACGGCTGCACACCGACGAGGAGTTGATCGCGACCCGGCTGCTGGAGGCGTTGTGGACGGGATGGGACCCGCCGCTGGTGGCGGCGGTGCGGGAGGTGTGGGCGGCCTGGTGGCGGGCCACCCTGGCGACGCACCCCGGCGCCGCCAGGCCCCGGAAGGTCCTCGCGCTCGTCACGGCCGCCACCGGCGAACTGCGGCCCTGGCTGGACGCCTGGACCGCCACCCGCACCCCGGCCGCCGACGCCCACCTCGCCGACTTCGTCCACGACGTCCTCTTCGAGTACCAGGTCACCGACCTGCACATGGGCTTCCACGACGAGTACCACGCGACCCCGGAACTCCTCGACTGGCTCCTGAACGACGTCCGGGAACGCGCCGACGACAGCCGGCTCGACGACCTCGCCGAGTACATCGAGTACATCGAGTACTCAGACGGAGAACCCCAGATGCGCCACCCGTAGCGGCCCGCGCAGCCTCACGTGGACGTCGTGGACGCCGGTGAGGGCGAGGGGAGCGTCCAACAGGGTGTAGGTGTACGGGGATTCGGTGGGGGAGGAGAGGCGCAGGACGGTCTGGGCGCCGCCCGCCTCCAGGGTCAGTTCTCCCTCGCCCGCCACCTCCGCCGTCACCTGGGTCGCACCTGGACCGAAGTCGCAGGCCCGGTAGACCAGTTGGGCCACCCCCGAGGCGCCCGGCGTCACCGAGTCCCCCGCCCGCTTCGTGCGGTCCACGATCTCCGCGCCGCTGTGCTCGTCGAAGTCGGCGGCGGAGAGGCCGAGTCGGAGGACGGGGCGGGGGGCGGCGGGCTCGCCGGTGAGGGTCAGGGGCGTACGCAGGCGGATGTCCTCGCTGGACGTGCCGACGAGGATGTCGTACTCGCCGGGGTCGAGACGCCAGGAGCCCCGGGCGACGTCCCAGAACGCGAAGGCGGACAGGGGGACTTCGAAGGAGACCGAGTGGCGGGCCCCCGGCTGGAGGGTGATGCGGGTGTGGGCCAGGAGTTCGCGCCGGGGGCGCGTGACCGACGGGTCCATGGCGCGGGTGTACAGCTGGGGGACCTCGTCGGCGGTGACGGCGCCGGTGTTGGTGACCGAGAAGGACACCTGGACGGCCGTGTCCGTCGGCGTCACCTTCAAGTCGCCGTAGGAGAAGGACGCGTAGGACAGTCCGTGCCCGAAGGGGTACAGCGGCCTGCCCTCGAAGTAGAGGTACGTCTGGCGGCTGCCGATGACGTCGTAGTCGAGGAGGTCGGGGAGGTCCGCGTCGGATTCGTACCAGGTCTGGGGGAGCCGCCCGGCGGGGGAGACGTCGCCGGCGAGGACCCGGGCGAGGGCCGTGCCGGCCGCCTGCCCGCCGTGGGCCGTCCAGAGCACCGCGGGGAGCGGGCCGGGTTCGAGGGCGTACGGGTAGGACGAGGTGAGGACCAGGATCGTACGCGGGTTCGCGGTGCGCGCGGCGGTGAGCAGGCCGGCCTGGTGCGGAGGGAGGTCGAGGGTCGAACGGTCCTCCGTCTCACGGCCGTTGATGTGCGGGTCGTTGCCCGCGATCACCAGCGTGACATCCGCGTCGGCGCAGACCCGGGCCACCGCGTCCGCGCCGCGCTCCACCGTCACCAGCTCGAAGATCTCCGGATCCTCGGCGGCAACCTTCACCCCGTCGGCGGCGACTCGGACGAGCAGACCTGTGCCGAGATGACGGAGGAGGTGGCCTTTCCCGTGGCCCTTTTCGTGGCCCTCTTCGTGGCCCGTTTCGCAGGGTTCGAGGCGGAACGTCTCCTGTACGACCCACCCCCCGGGCTGATCGGCGGACGCCCGCAGATACCCGTCCTCGGCGACGGACAGGTACCGCCCGTCGGGCGCGCGCAGGGTGAGGACACCGTTCCCCCAGTCGGCGAGGGCGAGTTCGGTGCCGCCGTCCGGGGACACCGTCAACGGCGGGATGTCCGTACGCCCCTTGAGCAGCGCCGGGTCCAACGCCCCCTCCGCGCCCCGCACTTCGTCGTCCGACTCGGTCGCGGGGACGGTCAGGTACGACCCCGTCGACGTCTTCAGCAGCACCCGGTCCACGCCCTCCACGAACTGCACCCGGTCCGCCCCGAACCGCTCGTACAGCCCCTCCAGCGGAGTCGACCGGTGGATCAGCGTCCCGCTGTACCAGTCGAGTTTGCACTCGTCGGCGAGCAGCCCGACGACCGCGATGCGCGCGTCGGGGGCCAGCGGCAGCATGCCGTCGTTGCGCAGCAGGACGATCGCCTGCTCGGCGGCCTCCTGCGCGAGCGCCCGGTGCTCCGGGGTGTCGAAGGCGGCGCCGGAGGCGTACGGGTCCAGGTCCGGGTCGAACTCGCCGAGCCGGAACCGGACGGAGAGCTGGCGCCGTACCGCCGCGTCGATGTCCTTCTCCGTCAACAGGCCCTGCTCCAGCGCCCCGTTGACGCGCTCGACGGTCTTCGACGGGTCCGTGCCGTGGTCGGTGAAGCTGTCCACGCCCGCGAGGACCGCCGCCGCCGTCGACTCCTCGTACGTGTCGAAGTAGTGCTCCGGCTCGACCAGGTTGGAAGGCGCGCTGGCGTCCGAGCAGACGAACAGCTCGGCGTCCGTCCAGGTGCGCAAGTGGTCGTTCAGATAAGGCGATACGTGGTTGGGGCGGCCGTTGACCAGGTTGTACGCGGGCATCACCCCGGCCACAGCGCCCGCCTCGACCGTGGCGCGGAAGGCCGGCAGGTCGTACTCGCGCAGCACGCGCGGGCGGACCGAGGACGACGAAGTGTCGCGCCGCGTCTCGTTGTTGTGGGCCAGCCAGTGCTTGAGGACCGGCGCCGTGCGCCAGTACACGGGGTGGTCGCCGCGCAGGCCGTACGTGTACGCGGTGGCGATCGCCGACGTCAGCCGGGGGTCCTCCGAGTAGCCCTCCTCGTTGCGGCCCCACAGCGGGTGGCGCAGCAGATTCACCACCGGCGCCCACACGTTGAGGCCCACCCGGTCGTCGCGCGCGCTCATCGCCCGCGTCTCCTCGGCGACCGCAGCGCCCACCCGGCGCACCAGCTCCGGGTTCCAGGTCGCGCCGAGCCCTACCGCCTGCGGGAAGACCGTCGCCGGACCCATCCAGGCGACGCCGTGCAGACCCTCCTGCCCGGTGCGGAACGCGGCGATGCCGAGCCGCTCGACGGCCGGGACGTACTGGTGCAGGAACGCCACCTTCTCCTGGAGCGTCAGACGGGACAGCAGGTCGTCGATGCGCTTCGCGAACGGCAGGCGCGCATCGCGGAAGGGCGGCGTGGAGGACGGGGAAGCGGTCACGTGAAGTTCCCTTTGCGGTGGACCGGAGCGGCTCTTTCGAAGCGCTTCGATGCTCGGCGGGCGGCGGTGCGGGTGTCAAGGGACCGCACGGTTATTTCAAGTGGCGCATACGGGAAGCTCCGATCTCTCCTGTCAAAGGAATATTGGAAGCGACCCTTGTGCGCCCCCAGGGCTTCACTTAACCTCACAGCAACATCGAAGCGCTTCGACTAAGAGTCCGTCAGGAGTCGCACGGCATTGGTCGGACGTCTGCTTCGGCTCAGCCAGTTCCACCGAGGACACCGCAGCCGACGAGCCACCGCCGGGTGTCCTGGTGCGCCATGAAGGGTTGACGCAATGACGCCGAACGCCGCTTCCGCCTCCTCCGGTCCCAGCCGGAGAAGCTTCCTCGCCTCCACGGCGGTCGCCACCGCCGCGGTCGCGGGCGGGATGCCCCTGCTGAGCGCCTGCGGCGGCTCCGACAGCGGCTCGCGCGACGGCACCACCTCGGGCAAGAACGCCAAGGGGATCCTCCCGGCCTACGTCGCCAGCAACGTGGTGAAGCCCGACATCCCGTCGAAGAACGGCTCCGCGGTCGGGTTCGTCGGCAAGGTCGACCTCGCGGCCCTCAAGACGTCGGTGCCGAAGAAGCTCGGCAAGGGCGGCAAGCTCACCGTCATGGCGCCGCTGTGGGGCTCCCCGCCCAAGAGCGACAACGCCTACTACAAGGCCATGAGCGACCTGATCGGCGTCGACCTCACCTGGCAGAACCAGGACGGCAACACCTACGACCAGAAGCTCGGCGCGGTCCTCGCCTCCAGCGACGTACCGGACGTGGTCGTCGTCCCCGGCTGGAACATGGGCGGCCGGATACCCAGCGCCATCATCGGCAAGTTCGCCGACCTCGGGCCCTACCTGTCCGGCGACGCGGTCAAGGAGTTCCCGAACCTCGCGGCGATCCCCACCGACGCCTGGCGGCGCTGCATCTTCGGCGGCAAACTGCGCGGCCTGCCGATGCCGGCGTCGTACGTCGGCAACATCGTGCCCTTCTACCGCAAGGACATCTTCGACAAGGAGGGGTACAAAGTCCCCACCTCCGCCGACGAGTTCATGGCGCTGGCGAAGGAGATCACCAACGCCAGGGCCAAGCGGTGGGCCTGCGGCGACATGAAGTGGACCGCGTTCAACGCGTTCGGGGTGCTCTCCGGCGGCGAGAAGGCGCTCGGCTGGAACCAGGTCGACGGCAAGCTGATCTACCGCGTCGAGACCGAGGAGTACCTCGAAGCCCTGGAGTGGACGAGGAAGCTGTTCGCCGCCGGTGTCGTCCACCCCGACGCGCGGCTCGGCAAGAGCCAGGCCGTCGACCCCAGCACCAAGTTCGCGGCCGGCGAGTTCCTCATCTACAACAACGACATGTCCAGCTGGTGGGGCCAGCAGGCCGTCCAGCAGACCCACAACCCCGACTTCAAGATCTGGGGCATGGACATCTTCGGCAACGGCGACGGCCCCCCGCAGCTCTGGGCCACCCAGCCCGCCAACATCTTCGCCTTCATCAACCGCGGCGCCTCCGAGGCGGTCGTCCGCGACGCGCTCGCCGTCGCCAACGTGACCGCCGCGCCGTACGGGACGAAGGAGTACATGCTCACCCAGTACGGCGTCGAAGGCACCCACTTCACCATCAAGGACGGCGTCCCCGTCCGGACCGACCAGGGCAACATCGACCTCGCCAGCAACCTCGCGCTCGCGAGCCCCGCCGCGACCATCGCCCGCCCCGACTTCCCCGACATCGGCCGCGCCGCCGTCGAATGGCAGCAGCGGATGGGAGCGCTCACCAAGAAGTCGACCTTCTACGGGCTCCAGATCACCGAACCCGCCCGGTTCACCAACCTCTCCAACGACATGGAGCAGCTGGAGGACGACATCGTGCGCGGGCGCAAGAAGATCAGCGACATGCAGGCGTGGGTCAGCGACTGGCGCAAGAAGGGCGGCGACGGGCTGCGCGACTGGTACCAGAAGCTGCTCGACGACAACGGCACGGCGGCGAGCTGACCCGAGGCGAGGAGGACGGCCGTGTCCCACAGCACGGTGCCCCGGAGCGAGACCGAGGCCGACGAGACGGGGAAGCGGAGTACGGCGGCGACCGGCGACACCGCCAACTCCCCCAGGAAGAAACGCCCGAAGGGGAAAAGGGAGGCGGGGAAACTGAGCGTACGGCTGCGCTTCCGGCGCGACCGCGTGCTCATCCTCATGACCCTGCCGGCCGTGCTGCTGGTCCTGCTCTTCAACTACGTACCGATCCTCGGCAACGTGGTCGCCTTCCAGGACTACGACCCCTACGCCAGCTCCAACGGCGTCGTCTCCATCCTGCACAGCCCCTGGGTCGGGCTGGAGAACTTCCAACGCCTCTTCGAGGACTCGGCGTTCTGGGACTCCGTCGTCAACACGCTGGTCCTCTTCTTCCTCCAGCTCATCCTCTACTTCCCGATCCCGATCCTGCTCGCGCTGCTCATCAACAGCGTCGTACGGCCCCGGATCCGGGCCTTCGCGCAGGCGATCCTCTACCTGCCGCACTTCTTCTCATGGGTCCTCGTCATCGCCGTCTTCCAGCAACTCTTCGGCGGCGCCGGGCTGTTGTCGCAGCTCCTGCGCGAACACGGGTACGACGGGCTCAACATCATGTCCGACCCCGGCACCTTCAAGTTCCTCGTCACCGCCGAGAGCGTCTGGAAGGACGCCGGCTGGGGCATCATCGTCTTCCTCGCGGCCCTCGCCTCCGTCAACCACGACCTGTACGAGGCCGCCGCGATGGACGGGGCCGGGCGGTGGCGGCGCATCTGGCACGTCACGCTGCCCGCGCTACGGCCCGTCATCGCCCTGCTGCTGGTCCTGCGCGTCGGTGACGCCCTCACCGTCGGGTTCGAACAGATCCTGCTGCAACGCGATGCCGTCGGACCAGGTGCCGCCGAAGTCCTCGACACCTTCGTCTGGTGGAACGGCGTCCGCAACCAGGACTTCGGGTACGCGGCAGCCGCCGGGCTCATCAAGGGCGTCGTCAGTCTCGGCCTCGTCCTCGTCGCGAACAAGGTGGCCCATCTCATGGGCGAGCAGGGGGTGTACAAGAAATGAGCGCCGTGCTCGACAAGTCCGTCCAGAAACCCGGGCCCTGGGCCGCCCCGCCGCGGCCCGTCTGGGAGGAGGAGCCCACGAAGGCGGGGCTCGCGGGGAAGGGGATCGTCCTCGCCCTCGCCTGCCTCTCCATCCTCTTCCCGCTGTGGATCATCATCGTCACGAGCCTCTCCTCGCGGGAGACCATCGACAAGGCCGGCGGGCTCGTCATGATCCCCAAGGGGATCACGTTCGTCGCGTACCGCGAGCTGCTCAGCGGCGGGCAGGTCACCCGGGCCGCCGTCATCAGCGTCCTCATCACCGTCGTCGGTACGTTGTTCTCGATGACCGTGTCCGTCCTGTGCGCGTACGGGCTCTCACGCACCGGGTCCCTCGGCCACCGGTGGATGTTGATGCTGCTGCTGGCCACCATGTTCTTCAGCGCCGGGCTCATCCCCACGTACCTCCTGGTCCAGTCCCTCGGCCTCACCGACACCTACCTCGCGCTGATCCTGCCGAGCGCCATCAGCGTCTTCAACATCCTCGTCCTGCGCGGGTTCTTCATGGGCATCTCGCAGGAGCTGATCGACAGCGCGCGCATCGACGGCGCCGGGGACTTCCGCATCCTGCGGCAGATCGTCATCCCGCTGTCCCGGGCGGTCCTCGCCGTCATCACCCTGTTCTACGCGGTGGGTTACTGGAGCGCCTGGTTCAACGCGTCCCTCTACCTCAACGACCAGAACATGATGCCCCTCCAGAACGTCATGATCCAACTCGTCCAGAAACAAGAGGCCCCGGTAGGCCTCAGCCAGGCCATCCGCACAGGCGAGTTGTCGGGGCTCGCGGTCCAGATGGCCGTGATGGTCATGGCGTTGCTACCGGTCGCCGTCCTCTCCCCCTTCGTCCAGAAGCACTTCAAGAAGGGGATGCTGACGGGGGCGGTGAAGGGGTGAACAGGGGGCGCTGCCGGGTGCGGGTCGCTTGTGGCCGGTCGCGCGGTCACGTCGCCTGAACAGCACCGGAGTTGGCGAGAGGGCGCACAACTGTCCGTCCCTCAGAAGCGCGGGGCCGCATCCGATACGCGGCTACCGCCACGCGGGCACGCCCAGCCACAACGAACCCACACCCACCCCACCCCGCTCACCCAGCTGCGGGCAGTCGTGCCGCTAGGGGCGGCACGGGTGGGCGCAGCGGCACCCCGCCAGCGCGGGTGAGCGAAACGCCCCCACCCCAGCCCCCACCGACCCGCACCCAACCCCCAGCGGTACCCCCCACCCGCACCCACCCGTCCCCGGAGGTACCCCCATGCACCCCACCCGCCGCACCCTCCTCGCCGGAACCGCAGCCGCCGCGGCCCTCACCACCCTCCCCCTCCCGCAGGCCCAGGCAACCCCCCGCCCCACCACCCCCTACCGCTGGCGCAACGTCGTCATCGGCGGCACAGGCTTCGTCACCGGCGTCCTGTTCCACCCCTCCGTCAGGGGCCTCGCCTACGCCAGGACGGACATCGGCGGCGCCTACCGCTGGGACGACAGAACCGCCCGCTGGACCCCCCTGACGGACCACCTCGGCTGGGACGACTGGAACCTCCTCGGCGTGGAGGCGATAGCGATCGACCCGGCACACAGGAACAGGCTCTACCTGGCGCTGGGCACGTACACCCAGCCCTGGTCGGGCAACGGCGCGATCCTGAGGTCGGAGGACCGGGGCACCACCTGGACCCGCACCGACCTCACGGTGAAGCTCGGCGCGAACGAGGACGGCAGAGGCGCGGGCGAACGCCTCCTGGTGGACCCGCGCGACAGCGACACCCTGTGGCTGGGCACCCGCCACGACGGCTTGCTCAAGTCGACGGACAGGGGCGCGAGTTGGACGCCGGCCCTCTTCCCCCGCACCCCCAGCCCGACAGGCCAGGGCATCACGTTCCTCGTGGCGGCGGGCCGCACCGTGTACGCGGCGTGGGGAGACGGCGACGGCACCACCCCCACCCTGTACCGCACGAGGAACGGCACGGAGTGGACCCCGGCCCCGGCCCAGCCGACCGGCACCGCCGCCAAGGTCCCGATCCGAGCCGCGTACGACCCTCACACCCGCGCCCTGTACGTGACGTACGCGAACGCCCCCGGCCCGAACGGCCAGTCGGACGGCAGCGTCCACAAGCTCTCGACGGCGACGGACACCTGGACGGAGATCACCCCGGCGAAGCCGAACGGCACGACGGACACGTTCGGTTACGGCGGCGTCGCCGTGGACGCCCGCCGCCCGGGCACGGTGGTCGTCTCGACGAACAACCGCTGGTCGGCGGTGGACACCCTGTACCGCACGACGGACGGCGGCACCACCTGGACGTCCCTCAAGGAGACCGCCGAGTTCGACGTGTCGGAGACTCCCTTCCTCAAGTGGGGCGGCCAGGAACCGAAGTTCGGCTGGTGGATCCAGGCGCTGGCGATCGACCCGTACGACTCCCGGCACGTGGTGTACGGCACCGGCGCCACCCTGTACGGCACCCGGGACCTGCGGCACTGGGCCCCGGAGATCAGGGGGCTGGAGGAGACGGCGGTGGTCCAGCTGATCTCGCCCCCGGTCGGGGAGGCGCACCTGCTGAGCGGCCTCGGCGACATCGGCGTCATGTACCACGAGCGGCTGACGGAGTCCCCGTCGCGCGGGATGGCCTCGAACCCCGTGTTCGGCTCGTCGACCGGGCTGTCGCAGGCCGCGGCCAGGCCCGCGTACGTGGTCCGCAGCGGCTGGGGCGACCACGGCAACGGCGCGTACTCCCTGGACGGCGGGCGCAGTTGGAACCCCTTCGCCGCTCAGCCCGCGATCGCCAAGGACGCCCCGGGGCCGATCGCGGCGGGCGCCGACGGGAGCGTGCTGCTGTGGAGCTTCGTCCACTGGGACGGCACCACGTACCCCACCTACCGCTCGGCGGACAACGGCACGACCTGGTCCGAGATCCCCTCCTTCCCGAAGGGCGCCCGACCGGTCGCCGACCCGGCCGATCCGACGCGGTTCTACGCGTTCGACTTCACTACCGGAACCGTATTCGCCAGCACTGACAGCGGCCTCTCCTTCACCGCCCGCGCGACCGGTCTGCCCTCCGGCGACATCCAGTTCCAGCTGGTCGCGGCCCCGGGCCGGTCCGGCGACCTGTGGCTGAGCACCAAGACCGGCGGCCTCTTCCGGTCGACCGACGGGGGCGTCACCTTCACGAAGACCGCGACCTGCTCGGCCTCGCACACCCTCGGCTTCGGCAAGGCCGCACCGGGCGCCTCCTACCCGGCGATCTACCTGGTCGGTTCGGTCGGGACCGGCACGGCCGTCCACCGCTCGGACGACGAGGCCAGGACCTGGGTCCGCGTCAACGACGACCGGCACCAGTGGGGCTGGACCGGCGCGGTGATCACCGGCGACCCGAGGGTGTACGGCCGCGTCTACCTCGGCACCAACGGCCGGGGCATCCAGCACGGGGAGCCGGCCCGATGACCGCACCCCGCAGGCCCGCCCCCGCCCCGAGGCCCACCCTCGCCGACGCCACCCGTGGCCGCATCCTCTTCGGCGGCGACTACAACCCCGAACAGTGGCCCGAGGAGACCTGGCACGAGGACGTCCGCCTCATGCGGGACGCCGGCGTCAACTCCGTGACCCTGGGCGTCTTCTCCTGGTCCACCCTCGAACCCCAGCCGGGCGAACGGAACTTCGCGTGGCTGGACACCCTGATGGACCTGATGCACGAGAACGGCATCGGCGTCGTCCTCGCCACCCCCACCTCTTCGCCCCCGCCCTGGCTCGGCCGCCTCCACCCCGACACCCTCCCCGTCACGGAGGACGGCCGCACCGAATGGTGGGGCGGACGCCAGCACTTCTCCCACTCCAGCGCCACCTACCGCCACTACGCGGCGGCGATCACCGAGGACCTGGCCGCCCGCTACGCGGCCCACCCGGCGCTGACGATGTGGCACATCAACAACGAGTACTGCACGTTCGACTATGGCGACGAGGCAGCCGCCGCCTTCAGGCGCTGGCTCCGCGACCGGTACGGCACGCTCGACGCCCTCAACTCCGCCTGGGGAACGGCGTTCTGGAGCCAGGGCTACGACACCTGGGACGGCATCCTCCCCCCGCGCACCCCGCACTACCTCAAGAACCCCGCCCAGGTACTGGACTTCAGGCGCTTCACCTCGGACGCCCTCCTGGAGTGCTACCTCGCCGAACGGGACATCGTCCGGCGGCACACCCCGCACATCCCGGTGACGACGAACTTCATGCCCCTGTGGATCGGCCAGGACGCGTGGCGGTGGTCGCGGGAGGAGGACGTCGTCTCGGTCGACCTCTACCCGGACCCGCGCGACCCCCTCGGCGCCCAACAGGCCGCCCTCGTCCAGGACTTGACCCGCTCCCAGGCCAACGGCCCCTGGATGCTGATGGAACAGGCGGCGGGCCCGGTCAACTGGCGCGGCGTGAACCACCCCAAGCCCCGTGGCCTCAACCGCCTCTGGTCCCTCCAGTCGGTGGCCCGGGGCGCCGACGCGGTCTGCTACTTCCAGTGGCGCCAGTCCCGCCAGGGCGCCGAGAAGTTCCACTCCGGGATGGTCAGCCACGCGGGGGAGCAGGGCCGTACGTTCGCCGAGGTCAAGCAGCTCGGCGCTGAACTCCCGGCCATAGCACCGCACCTGACGGAACCTCAGCAGGCCGACGTGGCCGTCCTGCACGACTGGCACTCCTGGTGGGCCGGAGCCCAGGACGCCCGCCCCTCCGCCCGCGTCGACCTCCCCGAGGTCCTGCGTGCCTGGCACCGCGCCCTCTGGGAAGAGCACCTCACCACCGACTTCGCCCACCCCGAACACGACCTGTCCGCCTACAAGCTGGTGGTAGCGCCCCAGCTCTACCTCCTCACCGACGCCGCGATCGACAACCTCCTCGCGTACGTTCGCGGCGGCGGCACCCTCGTCTGCGGCTTCTTCACCGGAGCCGCGGACGAGGACGACCGCATCCGCCCCGGCGGAATGGACGCGCGCCTGCGTGAACTGTTCGGCATCCGCACCCTGCACGAATGGTGGCCCCTCGACGCGGACGAGACCGTCGAGTGCGAGGGCTTCCGGGGAACCCTCTGGTCGGAGGAGCTGGAACCCGAGCCCGGCACCGACCACATCCCGTACAAGGGCGGCGAGCTGGACGGCCTCCCGGCGATCCTGCACCGCGACCGCGCCTGGTACGTCTCCACCCTCCCCGAACCGCCCGCCCTGCGCGCCCTCCTCGCCCGTATCGCCGCCGAAGCGGGCGCTCGCCCGGTCCTCGACGGCCTCCCGGACGGCGTCGAGGCGGTACGCCGGGGCGAGCTGCTGTTCCTCCTCAACCACAACCGCGACACCATCACCGTCCAAGTCCCCCCAGACCACGAGGACGTGCTGACCGGCACCACCACGACGGGCGAACTCACCCTCGCCCGGCACGGAGCGGCGGTGCTCAAGCCATGCCCTTGAGAGCCGATGTCACCGGACCCGTCCACGGCACCTGGGAACCCGCCCTGGCCGACCGCTGGGAGGACGGCTACCTCAGCGGCAACGGCCACCACGGCGCCCTCGTGTACGGCGACCCCGGCGACGACCGGGTGATCGTCACCCATCACACCCTCGTCCGCCCGAACGGCTCCGAAGCCGCCCGAGCCCCTGAACTGGCTTCCCGACTCGCCGGGATCCAGGACAGGTTGCTCGCCGGAGACCTCACGGCGGCCGAGGACTTCACCGACCACCGCCCCCTCCAGTGGGTCCAGCCCTTCCACCCCGCCTTCCAGACCCGCATCCGGCGGGACCGGGTCACCCCGACCCACCGCTACCGCCGCGCCCTCGACTTCACGACCGGCGAGGCGAGCGCGGCCGACGCGGACTGGACGAGCCGCGTCTTCGTCTCCCGCGCCGACGACGTGATCGTCCAGCACGTCACGGCTCCCGCACTCACGGCGGACATCTCCCTCGACCATCAACTCCCGGGCGCCCCGGACGACCTGGCCGTCTCCCACACCGTCTCCCTCACCCCCGACGGCGCCCTCCTCGCCCTGCGCGCCCGCTACCCCGACAGCACCAAGGCGTACACCGGCCTCACCCGGATCGTCGTCACCGGCGGCACGACCTCCCTCACCACGACCGGCGTCCGGGTCGAGGACGCCGAGTCCGTCCTCCTCCTCACCCGGGTGCACCGGTACGACACCCGCGAGCAGCGGCACCCCGCCGACCCCGCCCTGCCGCACCCAGCCGACCTCCCCGCCCTCCGCGCCCGCCACCTCCCCCTCCACCGCGACGCCTACCAGCGCGTCACCCTCGACCTCCACGCCGACCCCGCCCAGCGCGCCCTCCCCGGCTCGGAGTTGCTCAAGACCCCGGACAGCCCCGCCCTCCTGGAACGCCTCTTCGCCGCCGGCCGCTACCACCTCCTCTCCGCCGCCGGCCTCCTCCCGCCCCGCCTCACCGGCCTGTGGACCGGCGACTGGGACACCGCCTGGTCCGGCGCCTTCACCCTCGACGCCAACCTCAACCTCCAGACCTCGTCGGCCGCTTCGGCCGCCCTCCCCGAAGTCACCCAGGCACTGCGCCGGTTGATCGAGGCCCAGCTCGACGACTGGCGCGCCAACGCCCGGTCCGTCTTCGGCGCCCGGGGCATCGTCACCCCCGCCCACACCGACGGCGAGTCCGGTCACTCCTTCCACTTCAGCCGCGCATACCCCCTCCACCTCTGGACGTCCGGCGCGGACTGGCTCCTCAAGCCCCTCACCGACCACGACGACACCGAGGGCGCCCGAGACCCCCGTACAGCCGCGCTGCTCGCCGAACTCGCCGAGTTCTACGAGGACTTCCTGACCCGGACGGACCCGCGAGCCGGGACCGGCGAAACCCCGGAGGGCCAACTCGCCCTCGTCCCCTCGTACTCACCCGAAAACCGCCCGGCGAACGCGAGTTGGGGAGCGGTCAACGCGGCGATGGACCTCTCGGCGGCCCGCCACGCCCTGCTCACCGCAGCCGAGTACCACGCCGACCAAAAAGAACAAGCTGCCCGCTGGACCGCCCTCGCCCACCGCCTCCCACCCCACCGCGTCAACTCCGACGGCGCCCTCGCCGAATGGGCCTGGCCCGGCCTCCAGGACACCTACGACCACCGCCACTTGAGCCACCTCTACGCGGTCTGGCCCCTCGACGAGATCACCCCCTACGACACCCCCGCTCTCGCCGAAGCCGCCCACCGCGCCCTCCGACTCCGGGGCGCCGAGAACGACTCGGCCCACGGGCACCTCCACCACGCCCTGATCGCCGCGAGGCTGAGGGACGGCGCCCGCGTCGGACAGGCCCTGGCCGCCGTCCTGGACGGCGACTTCTTCCACGCGTCCCTGATGAGCGCCCACTACCCCCACCGCCACGTCTACAACGCGGACGCGGCCCACACCCTCCCCGCCGTCCTGATCGAGGCGCTGATCCAGTCGACCCCCGACCGGCTGGTCCTCCTCCCCACGAAGGTCCCCGCGCTCGCCCAAGGCCGACTCCTGGGAATCCGCACGAGGTTCGGCGCGCGCGTCGACCTCGCCTGGGACGCGGCAGGCGCCAGGGCCGTCGTCCACCCCACACGCACGCTCCGTGTAGAGCTGCGGACTTCCACCGGCGCGAGGCCGCTCGGCCTCGTCGCCGGAGAAGACCACGTCCTCACCCTGGGGACGTGGTAACTCCCCTGCAACACCAGGCATTTCCCCCCACCCATGGAAGGGACACCATGGCAACCCGCACGCTCGCCAGGACCGTGAAGGTCCTGCTCGCCCCCGCACTGGCGCTCGGCGCCACCGTCGGACTCGCCTCCGCCCCCGCCTCGGCGGCCGTCTGGAACACCTGCGACCAGTGGGGCAACACGAACCTCAACGGCTACACGCTGTACAACAACATCTGGGGTTCGGGCGCCGGAAGCCAGTGCATCTGGGCCAACTCCGGCACCAACTGGGGCGTCAACGCCAACCACCCCAACACCGGCGGCATCAAGTCCTACCCGAACCAGAAGAAGGTGATCAACAAGACGATCACCTCGCTCGGTTCGCTGAACAGCAGCTACAACGTCTCGGTCCCGTCGTCCGGCGCGTACAACACGTCGTACGACATCTGGCTCAAGAACAACGCGTACGAAGTGATGCTCTGGGTCAACAAGACCGGGGCGGTCGGGCCGCTCGGCACCTCGCAGGGCACCGCGACGCTCGGCGGCCACACCTGGACCGTCTACAAGGGCACCAACGGCGCGAACGAGGTCTTCTCGTTCATCCGCACCTCGAACTCGTCCTCCGGGTCCGTGCAGATCCTCCCGATCCTGAAGTGGATCAAGGACACCAAGGGCTGGTTCGGCAACGAGACCATCGGCGACGTGCAGTTCGGGTACGAGATCACCAGCTCCTCCGGTGGCCTGAACTTTACGACAAACAACCTGACCGTCAGCAGCAGTTGACCAAACCGTGGTCCGGGCGGGGTTTGATGGGGATATGCACAACACCACCCCCACACGCCGCGCCCTGACCACGCTCGCCGTGGCCGCGGCCGTCGCCCTCGGGGCGACCGGAACCGCGGTCGCGGCCCCCCAGGCGCCCGCCGCGCACGCGGCCACCACGACGGCGTCCACCACCGCCGACACCTACACGCTGCACTCCGTCGCGGACCTCGCCGCCCAGCGCCTCGCCACCGCCGACCTGGTCGCCGCCGCCAAGTTCGGCACCAGCAGCCCCATCGACGACCCGGCCCGCGAACAGCAGGTCCTCGACGCCGTCGCCGCGCAGGCCGAGCAGCTCGGCGCCGACCCCGACGCCGTCCGCAAGGTCTTCCGCGACCAGATCGAGGCGAACAAGCTCGTCCAGCGCGGCCTGTTCCAGCGCTGGACCGACCACCCCGACGAGGCGCCCACCAGCCGCCCCGACCTCGGCGTCGTCCGTGTCGAGATCAACCGCATCAACACGGAGCTGGTCAAGGCCCTCGCCGCGACCACCGCCGACCGCGGCACCTTCGCCTGCTACCCGGAGCTGTACTTCGGCGCCGCCCAGGTCCGCCACGAACGCCACCTGGACCGCCTGCACACGAAGGCCCTGATCCGCGCACTGCCGTCGGTCTGCGAGAGCTGACCTGACACGACCGTGAGGCCGGCCCCCGCACCCCGGGGACCGGCCTCACGCACACCCGCTCACTCGACGATCGGCAACTCCGCCCCGTCCCGCAGGAACAGCGGAATCCGCTCCAGCGGCGCCTCGACGGTCACCGTGGCGCCCCCCTCGTACGACTCCCCGGTCCACGCGTCCGTCCACCGCGCGCCCGCCGGCAGATACGCCGTACGGACCGTCGCCCCGGCCGTCAGCACCGGCGCGACCAGCAGGTCCCGGCCGAACAGGTACGCGTCGTCGACACCCCAACTCGCCTGGTCCCCGGGGAACTCCAGGAACAGCGGACGCATCGGCGGCAGCCCCTCCTCGTGGGCCTCGCGCATGACCTTCAGGACGTACGGCCGCAGCCGCTCCCGCAGCCGCACGTACTCGGCCATGATCGTGGCCGCCGTATCCCCGTACGACCAGACCTCGTTGGGCCCGCCGGTCATCTCGGGCCCCAGCGGCATCCCCGGGTCGCGGAACCCGTGCAGCCGCATCAGCGGCGACAGCGCCCCGAACTGGAACCAGCGGATCATGACCTCGCGGTACGCCGGGTCGTCCGGGTCGCCGCCGTGGAAGCCGCCGATGTCCGTGTTCCACCAGGGGATGCCGGACAGCGCCGTGTTGAGCCCGGCGGCGATCTGGCGGCGCAGGGTCGGGAAGTCGGTGCCGATGTCGCCGGACCACAGCGCGGCCCCGTACCGCTGACTCCCGGCCCACGCCGAGCGGTTGAGGGTGATGACCTCCTCGCCCTCCGCGCCGAGCCCCTCCGCGAACGCCCGCGCGTTCTCCAGCGGATACAGGTTGCCGACCTCAAGTCCCGGGCCCGCCCAGTAGCGCAGGTTCTCCGAGAACCCCGGCTTCAGCTCCGGCTCGCAGGCGTCCAGCCAGAACGCCGTGATCCCGTACGGGGCGAGGTAGTTGTCGCGGATCCGCGACCACACGAAGTCCCGCGCCTCGGGGTTCGTCGCGTCGTAGAAGGCGACCTGTACGGTCGAGGCGACGCCCTTGTCCGGCCAGTCCGCGTGCGCCATCGGACCGTACTGCGTGCCGATGAAGTAGCCGCGCTGCTCCATGAGTTGGTGGTTCTCCGAGAGCGGCGACACCGACGGCCACACGCTCACCACCAACTTGGTGCCCATCTCGGCGAGTTCACGCACCATCCCGGCCGGGTCCGGCCACTCGGCGGGGTCGAACCTCCACTCGCCGAGGTGCGTCCAGTGGAAGAAGTCGCACACGATCGCCGCCAGCGGCAGCCCCCGGCGCTTGTACTCCCGCGCCACGGCCATGAGTTCGTCCTGCGTGCGGTAGCGCAGCTTGCACTGCCAGAACCCTGCCGCCCAC
Source organism: Streptomyces niveiscabiei (assembly GCF_033794345.1). Taxonomy (NCBI): domain Bacteria; kingdom Bacillati; phylum Actinomycetota; class Actinomycetes; order Kitasatosporales; family Streptomycetaceae; genus Streptomyces; species Streptomyces niveiscabiei. Next base: position 56,733 of record NZ_JARAYJ010000031.1, on the reverse strand, counting down.
GCGGGCAGCATCGGCGTACGCCCGGTCACCGCGCTGTAGCGGCGCTGGCCGTCGGCCGGACCGCCCGCGGTGATCCAGTAGTCGATCTGCCGCGCCGAGTCCGCGACCCACCGCGTCCCGTTGTGCGCCAGCTCCACGCGCCCGATCGCCGGGTTGTTCCACAGCAGCGTGTAGCCCCGGCTCGACGTCAGCACCGGGATGTTGACCTCGGCGTTGCGCTGCACCAGGTCGAGGACCAGCCCCTTCTGGTCGAACTTCCCGTGCTGGTGCTGCCCGAGCCCGTACAGCTTCTCGTCGTCGTAGGCCGCGAACCGCTGCTCCAGCCGGTGGTAGCCGTTGCCCACGGCCGTGTAGAGGCGCGAGCCCGGCCACCAGAAGTGGGCGCGCTCCTCGGCGAGGATCTCCTCCCCGGAGTCCGTCGCCAGGAACCGGACCAGGCCCTCGGCGCTCACCTCGACGGTCAGCGCGCCGACCGTCAACAGGCCCACGCCCTCGGCGAGTTTGACGACCGACTCGGTCGCCGGGGGAGTGTCGAGCAGCGCGCCCGGCAGGTCGGCCAGGACCGGCCCGCCGAGCCTGGACCGCACCCGGACCGCGTCCGGCCCCCACGGCTCGATACGGAGGGTCTCCTGGCGCCCGCTCCACTCCAGCGCGCCGCCCCGCTCACGGAACGTCCCGACGGTGGGGGAGGACTGGGCCAGACTGACCTTGGGCTGGGTCGGGGTTTCGGCAGGCAGAGTCATGAGGCGTGCTCCTGAGGGGAGGCGTGCGGAACCGAAGGCGCCCCGGACCAACAGGGCGCCCCACAAAGAGAAGTGACCGTCTGTCAGGTACTGCGTCTGTCAGTTGCCGCCCGGGCCCGTGCTCGCCCGGACCGTCAACTCGGGGGCGATCAGCGCCACTTCGGCGCCGCCTTGCCCCTCCAGCTTCGCGACGAGCTGCTCCATCGCCCGCCGCCCCATCTCGGCCGCCGGGATCGCCACCGACGTGAGCCGCACCGGCGCCTGCGTCGCCACCTGGTCCGGGCAGATCGCGACCACCGACACGTCCTCGGGCACCGCCCGCCCCTGCTGGCGCAGCAGCGAGAGCAGCGGCTCCACCGCGGACTCGTTCTGCACGACGAACCCCGTCGTCGCCGGGCGCTCGTCGAAGACCCGCGCCAGCGTCGCGCCCAGCGCGTCGTACCCGCCCTCGCACGGCCGGTGCAGCGCGCGCACCCCCAACTCCCGTGCGCGCGACCGCAGTCCGTCCAGCGTGCGGACCGCGAACCCGGTGTGCCGCTCGTACACCCCCGGCGCCTCGCCGATCACGGCGACGTCCCGGTGCCCGAGACCCGCGAGGTGCTCGACGCACAGCGCGCCCGTCGCGCTCCAGTCGAGGTCGACGCAGGTCAGTCCGGACGTGTCGGCGGGGAGGCCGATCAGCACCGAGGGGCGGTCGGTCGAGCGGAGCAACGGCAGCCGCTCGTCGTCGAGTTCGACGTCCATCAGGATCATCCCGTCGGCCAGCCCGCTGCCCGTCACCCTGCGCACCGCGTCCGGCCCCTCCTGGCCGGTCAGCAGCAGGATGTCGTAGCCGTAGCCGCGCGCGGCCGTCGCCACCGCGATGGAGATCTCCATCATCACCGGCATGTACATGTCGGTGCGCAGCGGAATCATCAGCGCGATGATGTTCGAGCGGCTGCTCGCCAGCGCCCGCGCGCCCGCGTTCGGGTGGTACCCCAGCTCCCGGATGCTCTGCTCGACCCGTTGCCGCGTGGTCGTCGAGATGGACCGCTTGCCACTGAGGACATAGCTCACCGTGCTCGCCGAGACTCCGGCGTGCTGGGCGACCTCGGCGAGGGTGACCATCCAGCTCTCCAAGCTTTGTGAAGCGCTTCGACAGTGCGCGTTGCGAACAGGGCGGGTGAGTGGGTGGTTCGACAGTAGCTTCAGTGGGGGTGGGTGTCCATAGGTTGTCGAAGCGCTTCGATAATCACTCCGGAACGGGGCGGCCGGGTGCGCGAGGGCTGGTCCAAGCCGCCGTAATCGGGTAAACGATCCAGTAGAACCGATCGGTAACCAGACGTCCCGAACACCCCGATCCGCGGCGAGGTGATCCTCATGTCCGCACCACACGCAGAGCAGTCCGGAACACAGGGCAAGCCGTCCGTCTCCGAGCGCGAGGCCCGGCAGGTCGCCGAGGCCGCCCGTGAGCAGGACTGGCGCAAACCCAGCTTCGCCAAGGAACTCTTCCTCGGCCGCTTCCGCCTCGACCTGATCCACCCGCACCCCGTCCCGCCCGACGCCGACGCCCGCCGCGGCGAGGAGTTCCTCGCGGCGCTGCGCGACTTCTGCGAGACCAAGGTCGACTCCGCCCGCATCGAACGCGAGGCGCGCATCCCCGACGAGACGATCAACGGGCTCAAGGACCTCGGCGCGCTCGGCATGAAGATCGATACGCGCTACGGCGGCCTCGGACTCACCCAGGTCTACTACAACAAGGCGCTGGCGCTGGTCGGTTCGGCCAACCCGGCGCTCGGCGCGCTGCTGTCCGCGCACCAGTCGATCGGCGTGCCGCAGCCGCTGAAGATCTTCGGCACGCAGGAGCAGAAGGACGCGTTCCTGCCGCGCTGCGCGACGACCGCGATCAGCGCGTTCCTGCTCACCGAGCCGGACGTCGGGTCCGATCCCGCCCGGCTCGCGACCACCGCCGTGCCCGACGGGGACGACTACGTCCTCGACGGGGTCAAGCTGTGGACCACCAACGGGGTCGTCGCCGATCTGCTGGTCGTCATGGCCCGGGTGCCCGTGTCCGAGGGGCACCCGGGCGGGATCACCGCGTTCGTCGTCGAGGCGGACTCCGAGGGGATCACCGTCGAGCACCGCAACGCGTTCATGGGGCTGCGGGGCCTGGAGAACGGCGTCACCCGCTTCCACCGGGTACGGGTGCCGGCCGCGAACCGGATCGGGCCCGAGGGGGCCGGGCTGAAGATCGCGCTCACCACCCTCAACACCGGGCGGCTCTCGCTCCCCGCGATGTGCGTCGGGGCCGGGAAGTGGGCGCTGAAGATCGCCCGCGAGTGGTCCGGGGCGCGTGAACAGTGGGGCAAACCCGTCGCGTTGCACGAAGCCGTCGGCTCGAAGATCAGCTTCATCGCCGCGACGACCTTCGCGCTGGAGGCCGTCGTCGACCTCTCCTCGCAGATGGCCGACGAGGACCGCAACGACATCCGCATCGAGGCGGCCCTCGCGAAGCTGTACGGCTCCGAGATGGGGTGCCTCATCGCCGACGAGCTGGTGCAGATCCGGGGCGGGCGCGGGTTCGAGACCGCCGAGTCGCTCAAGGCGCGGGGCGAACGGGCGGTCCCCGCCGAGCAGTTGGTCCGCGACCTGCGCATCAACCGCATCTTCGAGGGCTCCACCGAGATCATGCACCTCCTCATCGCCCGCGAGGCCGTCGACGCGCACCTCTCCGTCGCGGGCGACCTCATCGACCCCGGCAAGTCCCTCGGCGACAAGGCGAAAGCGGGCGCCCAGGCCGGTGCCTTCTACGCCCGCTGGCTCCCGAAACTCGTCGTCGGCCCCGGCCAGCTCCCCACGTCCTACGACGATTTCAAGAACGGCATGGACCTCTCCTGGCACCTCCGGTACGTCGAACGCCACTCCCGCAAGCTCGCACGCTCCACGTTCTACGCGATGTCCCGCTGGCAGGGGCGCCTGGAGACCAAGCAGGGCTTCCTGGCCCGGATCGTCGACATCGGCGCGGAGCTGTTCGCGATGAGCGCGGCGTGCGTCCGCGCGGAACACCTCCGTGCCCAGGACCAACACGGCCGCGAGGCCTACCAGTTGGCCGACGCGTTCTGCCGGCAGGCCCGCGTGCGCGTGGACGAGCTGTTCACCCGCTTGTGGTCCAACACGGACGACGTCGACCGCAAGGTGGTCAAGGGCGTCCTCGGCGGCGCGTACGAGTGGCTGGAGTCGGGCATCGTCGACCCCTCCGGCGAGGGCCCGTGGATCGCCGACGCGACACCGGGCCCCTCGGTGAAGGAGAACGTGCACCGGCCGATCCGTTAGCCCCGGAAGCCGGAAAAACCGGAAAAGGGGCACGGCGTTCCCGCCGTGCCCCAATTCTCAGAACCTCAGCACCACTTGTGGTCCTTCGTCTTCCTCGTCCACGAGCACGTGTCCACCTTCGACCCGTTCGCCCTGGTCAAGGTCGCGGTGTCGCCGTCGTTGTTCCAGACGTACGCCTTGCGGTTCTGGAACGTGTCCGTCGCGGTGTCCCTGCCGGAGCCGGTGTGGACCTTGACGGTCCTGCCGGCGCCGACGGTGATGTTCTTGAAGACGTACTTGTGGTTGGAGGCGTCCTTGAGGACCCACCCCTTCACGTTGACGGCCTTCTTGCCGGTGTTCTTGATCTGGACCCACTCCGCGTTGAGGCTCGCGTTGGTGCGGGTGTCCTTGCCGGGGCTGTCGAACCAGATGTGGTAGAGCTCGACGCCGCCGGTGGCCGCCTGGGCCGGGGTCGAGAGGGCGGTGCCGAAGAGCAGTGCGGCGCCGCCGAGGGCAGCACAAAGGTGCTTCACGCGCATGGAAGAGATCCCCCCTGGATGTCGTATGCGAGAGCAGTCCTATCACACGATCTTCACCAGAAACTCATAAACGGTCATATGAATCACGCCGTGGAGGTGTGGCGGTCCGTCCGCACAGTGGATGCGGCAACAATGGGGGAATGACCGACAGTCCAGCCCCACTCGCCGACCCCCACCTGGTCTTCGCCCCCGTCGCGGGCGACGGGCCCAAGGACGTGGTGATCCTCGGCTCCACCGGCTCGATCGGCACGCAGGCCATCGACCTCGTCCTGCGCCACCCGGACCGCTTCCGGGTCACCGCCCTGTCCGCGAACGGCGCCCGCGTCGCCCTGCTCGCCGAGCAGGCGCACCGGCTGCGGGTGAGGACCGTCGCGGTCGCCCGCGAGGACGCCGTCCCGGCGCTGCGCGAGGCCCTCGCGCACGTGTACGGCGCCGGCGAGCCGCTCCCGGAGATCCTCGCGGGGCCGGACGCGGCCACGCAGGTCGCCGCCTCCGCCTGCCACACCGTCCTGAACGGCATCACCGGCGCGATCGGCCTCGCCCCGACGCTGGCCGCCCTGGAGGCGGGCCGCACCCTCGCGCTCGCCAACAAGGAGTCGCTGATCGTCGGTGGCCCCCTGGTGAAGGCGCTGGCGAAACCCGGTCAGATCATCCCCGTCGACTCCGAGCACGCGGCCCTCTTCCAGGCGCTCGCCTCCGGCACCCGCGCGGACGTCCGCAAGCTCGTCGTCACCGCGTCCGGTGGTCCCTTCCGGGGCCGTACGAAGGAGCAGCTCGCGGACGTCACGGTCGAGGAGGCGCTCGCGCACCCCACCTGGGCGATGGGCCCGGTCATCACGATCAACTCGGCGACCCTGGTCAACAAGGGGCTGGAAGTCATCGAGGCGCACCTCCTCTACGACATTCCCTTCGACCGCATTGAGGTGGTCGTGCATCCCCAGTCGTATGTCCACTCGATGGTTGAGTTCACGGACGGATCGACGATGGCCCAGGCAACGCCCCCCGACATGCGCGGGCCGATCGCCATCGGGCTCGGCTGGCCGCACCGCGTCCCCGACGCGGCGCCCGCCTTCGACTGGAGCAAGGCTTCCACCTGGGAGTTCTTCCCCCTGGACAACGAGGCGTTCCCCTCGGTGAACCTCGCCCGGCACGTGGGCGAGCTCGCGGGAACGGCTCCGGCGGTGTTCAATGCCGCCAACGAGGAGAGCGTGGAGGCGTTCCGCCGGGGCGCGCTGCCGTTCAACGGGATCATGGAGACCGTCACCCGTGTGGTGGAAGAACACGGTGGACACAGCGTGGCGGGAACTTCGCTCAGCGTGTCGGACGTCCTCGAAGCAGACGCCTGGGCGCGAGCCCGGGCCCGGGAACTGACGGCGACCGCGGAGGCGCGCGCATGACCGCTCTGATGATGATCCTCGGCATAGTCGTCTTCGTGCTCGGGCTGCTCTTCTCGATCGCGTGGCACGAGCTGGGGCACTTCACGTTCGCCAAGCTCTTCGGCATCCGGGTGCCGCAGTTCATGGTCGGCTTCGGGCCCACCGTCTTCTCCCGCAAGAAGGGCGAGACCGAGTACGGCGTCAAGGCCATCCCCATGGGCGGCTACATCCGCATGATCGGCATGTTCCCGCCCGGCGAGGACGGCAGGATCTCCACGCGCTCCACGTCCCCGTGGCGCACGATGATCGAGGACGCCCGCTCGGCCTCCATGGAGGAGATCCAGCCGGGCGACGAGACGCGGATGATGTACACGCGCAAGCCCTGGAAGCGCGTCATCATCATGGCCGCGGGTCCCGTGCAGAACCTGATCCTCGCCGTCGTCCTCTTCCTCACCGTCCTCATGGGCTTCGGGATCTCCCAGCAGACCACCACGGTCAGCTCCGTCTCCCAGTGCGTCATCAACCAGAGCGAGAACCGCGACACCTGCAAGACCGGAGACGCGCCCTCACCGGCCGCCGCCGCGGGCCTCAAGGCCGGGGACAAGATCGTCTCCTTCGACGGCGTGAGGACCGAGAAGTGGGACTCCCTCTCCGACCTCATCCGCGCCAGCGCCGACAAGACCGTCCCGATCGTCGTCCAGCGCGACGGCAAGGAGGTCACCCTCCAGGCGAAGATCGCCGAGAACCAGGTCGCCAAGAAGGACTCCAGCGGGCAGATCGTCCCCGGCCAGTACGTCAAGGCCGGGTTCCTCGGCTTCAGCGCCGCCACCGGCATCGTCCAGCAGGACTTCGGCGACTCCGTCACCTGGATGACCGACCGCGTCGGCGAGGCCGCCGACTCCATCGTCGCCCTGCCCGGCAAGATCCCCGCGCTGTGGGACGCCGCCTTCGACGGGGGCAAGCGCGAAGCCGACTCCCCGATGGGCGTCGTCGGCGCGGCCCGGGTCGGCGGCGAGATCTTCACCCTCGACATCCCCGCGTCCCAGCAGCTCGCCATGGCCCTCATGCTGGTCGCCGGCTTCAACCTCTCCCTGTTCCTCTTCAACATGCTCCCGCTGCTGCCCCTCGACGGCGGGCACATCGCGGGCGCGCTCTGGGAGTCCCTGCGCCGGGGCCTCGCGAAACTCCTGCGCAGGCCCGACCCCGGCCCCTTCGACGTCGCCAAGCTCATGCCCCTCGCCTACGTCGTCGCCGGGGTGTTCATCTGCTTCACGATCCTCGTCCTCATCGCGGACGTCGTGAACCCGGTGAAAATCTCGTAGCCACCCGCCGTTCACGACGGCCGGGCACCCCAGGTGTCCGGCCGTCCTCCCTCCAGCGGGTTTGACAAGGGAAATGTGCCCGCCGGGGGTCCGGTGTCGTAATCTCGGACCCCGGTGGCCCGCGCGCTCACGGGACCGGTCTTGATCCACGACATGGGGTTGCACAGCAGATGACTGCGATTTCTCTCGGCATGCCGTCCGTTCCGACCAAGGTCGCCGAGCGGCGCAAGAGCAGGCAGATCCAGGTCGGGTCGGTCGCGGTGGGCGGGGACGCGCCGGTGTCCGTGCAGTCCATGACCACGACGCGTACGTCCGACATCGGGGCCACGCTCCAGCAGATCGCCGAGCTCACCGCGTCCGGGTGCCAGATCGTCCGCGTCGCCTGCCCGACGCAGGACGACGCGGACGCGCTCGCCACCATCGCGCGCAAGTCGCAGATCCCCGTCATCGCCGACATCCACTTCCAGCCCAAGTACGTCTTCGCCGCGATCGAGGCCGGGTGCGCCGCCGTGCGCGTCAACCCCGGCAACATCAAGCAGTTCGACGACAAGGTGCGGGAGATCGCCAAGGCCGCGAACGACCACGGGACGCCCATCCGGATCGGCGTCAACGCGGGCTCCCTGGACCGGCGGCTCCTCCAGAAGTACGGCAAGGCCACGCCCGAGGCGCTCGTCGAGTCCGCGCTCTGGGAGGCGTCGCTGTTCGAGGAGCACGACTTCCGGGACATCAAGATCTCCGTCAAGCACAACGACCCCGTCGTCATGATCGAGGCGTACCGGCAGCTGGCCGCGCAGTGCGAGTACCCCCTCCACCTCGGGGTCACCGAGGCGGGCCCGGCCTTCCAGGGCACCATCAAGTCCGCCGTCGCCTTCGGCGCGCTCCTCTCCCAGGGCATCGGCGACACGATCCGGGTGTCCTTGAGTGCTCCCCCCGTCGAAGAGGTCAAGGTCGGCAACCAGATCCTCGAATCCCTCAACCTCAAGCAGCGCGGCCTGGAGATCGTCTCCTGCCCGTCCTGCGGGCGCGCCCAGGTCGACGTCTACAAACTCGCCGAGGAAGTCACCGCCGGCCTCACCGGCATGGAGGTCCCCCTCCGCGTCGCCGTCATGGGCTGCGTCGTGAACGGGCCCGGCGAGGCCCGCGAGGCCGACCTCGGCGTCGCCTCCGGCAACGGCAAGGGCCAGATCTTCGTCAAGGGCGAGGTCATCAAGACCGTCCCGGAGTCGAAGATCGTAGAGACGCTGATCGAGGAAGCCATGAAGCTCGCGGAAAAAATGCAGGACGAGGGCATCCCCTCCGGCGAACCCTCCGTCTCGGTAGCAGGCTGACTTTCCTCGCCCCCGCCGCCCCTACCCTTCCCATCCTCAAGGGGCTCCGCCCCTTGGACCCCGACAGGACGGAGGGCGGGTGCGGGTCCGATGTGGCTGATCGCGCAGTTCCCCGCGCCCCTAAAAAGACGGTGGCTGGTGCCCGCTGGCAGGTGCGGATTCGCTGTGGCTGGTAGAGCCCGCACGGCTGACGCCGCGCGGGCTCTACCAGTCGCACTTGACAATGCGCGGCCACCACATCCTTCAGGGGCGCGGGGAACTGCGCGATCAGCCACCCACGACCCGCACCCGCCGGACGACCCACAGTGGCACCCCCTCCTGCGATCAAGCCCGTCCGGCGTTTGAGGACAGGGCGGGGGCCCCGACCCCGGCCGCATTCACGAACCCGGCGACACCGAGCATCGGCCCAGCCCCCGGCAGGGAGAGGCGCGGCCCGGCTTCCGCAGGTACAGTGCGGAAATCTGACCCCCACCGTGAGGCCCCACCCCGTGCTGACCCACACCACCTCCCGGGTCCTCGAACCGAGCGACCTGAACGCGGCTCTCGCCATCCTCGGCAAGGAGCCGGTCGCGAACGCGTTCGTGACGTCGAGGGTGCAGGTCGCCGGGCTGGACCCGTGGCGGCTGGGCGGCGAGATGTGGGGCTGGTACGAGGGCGGGATGCTGACGTCCCTGTGCTACGCGGGCGCCAACCTCGTACCGATCTGCGCCACCCCCCGAGCCGTACGGGCCTTCGCGGACCGGGCCAGAAGGGCGGGCCGGCGCTGTTCCTCCATCGTCGGACCGGCGGAGCCGACCGCGGCCCTGTGGCGCCTGCTCGAACCCCACTGGGGCCCGGCACGGGAAGTACGGTCCCAGCAGCCCCTGATGGTCACGGACCGTATGCCGGCGGACATCACCCCCGACCCGTACGTCCGCCGCATCCGCAAGGACGAGATGGAAACGATCCTGCCGGCGTGCGTGGCGATGTTCACGGAGGAGGTCGGCGTCTCCCCGCTCGCGGGCGACGGCGGCCTCCTCTACCAGGCGAGGGTCGCCGAACTGGTCGGCACGGGCCGCTCCTTCGCGCGGCTCGACGACCGGGGCCGGGTCGTGTTCAAGGCGGAGATCGGCGCGGCGACACGGGAGGCGTGCCAGATCCAGGGCGTGTGGGTGGCCCCGGAGTACCGGGGCCGGGGCCTCGCCGCCCCCGGCATGGCCGCGGTCCTGCGCTACGCCCTCGCGGACGTCGCCCCGGTGGTGAGCCTGTACGTCAACGACTACAACACGCCCGCGCGAAGGACGTACAGAAGAGTCGGCTTCCAGGAGGTCGGCGCGTTCATGAGCGTGCTGTTCTAGGACGCTCCGCACGGAACCCGCGCCCCGCACCCACCGGTGACCCCCCTGTAGGCTCCCCGCATGGACCTGGTGATCGGCCCCCTGGACCTCTCCGCCCGCGTGGACGAGGCACTGTCGGTCCAGGCCATCGCATTCGGCCTGGCCCCCGACGAAGTGGCGGTCAGACGGCAGATCGTCCTGCGCCACATGACGAACCCGGGCGCCCGCGCCCTCGGCGTCACCACGTCCGAAGGACGCCTCGCGGGGTTCGTGTACGGCATGCCGAACGACAGGTCGCACTGGTGGTCCACGGTCGTCGAGCCGTACCTGAGGGCGCTCGGCAACGCGCACTGGCTGGACGACTCGTTCGTGATCACGGAACTGCACGTGCACCCGGCGTACCAGAACCGGGGCGCGGGCCGGGCCCTGATCACGGCGATCACGGACGACGTCCCGCAGCCCCGCTCGATCCTCTCGGCGATCGACATGGACAGCCCCGCGCGGGCCCTGTACCGCTCGCTCGGCTACCACGACCTGGCCCGCCGGGTCCTCTTCCCGAGCGCCCCGCGCCCGTACGCCGTGATGGGCGCACCCCTGCCGCTGCTGCGGCGGCCGACGGATTTCCGACCACAGAGGGCCGACGGTTAATCTCCTAGCCATCACCTTTATCCGGCAGGAGTACGAGAACCATGGCGAACGCACCGGTCCAGCGCATGTCCCAGCTGATGGCGAAAACACTGCGCGACGACCCGGCCGACGCCGAGGTCCTCAGCCACAAGCTCCTGGTCCGCGCGGGCTACGTCCGCCGTACCGCCGCCGGCATCTGGTCCTGGCTGCCGCTCGGCAAGAAGGTCCTGGCGAACGTCGAGCGGATCGTCCGCGAGGAGATGGACGCGATCGGCGCGCAGGAGGTCCTGCTCCCCGCCCTGCTGCCCCGGGAACCCTACGAGGCGACGGGCCGTTGGGACGAGTACGGGGCGGAGCTGTTCCGCCTCCAGGACCGCAAGGGCGGCGACTACCTCCTCGGCCCCACCCACGAGGAGATCTTCACCCTGCTGGTGAAGGACCAGGCGTCGTCGTACAAGGACCTGCCCGTCATCCTCTACCAGATCCAGCACAAGTACCGTGACGAGGCCCGCCCCCGGGCCGGCATCCTGCGCGGGCGCGAGTTCCTGATGAAGGACTCCTACTCGTTCGACACGGAGGACGAGGGCCTGGCGAAGTCGTACGCCCTGCACCGCGAGGCGTACCAGAAGGTGTTCGCGCGTCTCGGCCTCGACTACCGCATCTGCGCGGCCACCGCCGGCGCGATGGGCGGCTCGAAGTCGGAGGAGTTCCTGGCCCCCGCCGAGGCCGGCGAGGACACCTTCGCGGACTGCCCGAACTGCGACTTCGCGGCGAACACGGAAGCGGTGAACTTCGCCCTCGTCCCGCAGGAGGCCACCGCCCCCGCGCTGGAGGAGATCCCCACCCCCGACACCCCGACGATCGAGACCCTGGCCGCCGCCCTCGGCGTCCCCGCCTCCGCGACCCTGAAGAACCTGCTGGTCAAGGTGGACGGCGAGATCGTCGCCGTCGGCGTCCCCGGCGACCGCGAGGTCGACCTCGGCAAGGTCGAGGCCCACTTCGCGCCGGCCACGGTCGAACTGGTCACCGCCGAGGACTTCACCGGCCGCCCCGACCTGGTGCGCGGCTACGTCGGTCCGCAGGGCCGGCAGGAGAAGCTCACGTACATCGCCGACCCGCGCGTCGCCCCCGGCACCGCCTGGATCACCGGCGCCAACAAGGACCAGACGCACGCGAAGAACGTCGTCGCGGGCCGTGACTTCGAGGTCGACGCGTACGTCGACGTCGTGGTCGTCCAGGAGGGCGACCCCTGCCCCGCCTGCGGCACCGGCCTCAAGCTGGACCGAGCCATCGAGATCGGCCACATCTTCCAGCTCGGCCGCAAGTACGCCGACGCCCTCAAGCTCGACGTCCTCGGCCAGCACGGCAAGCCGGTCCGCGTCACCATGGGCTCGTACGGCATCGGCGTCTCCCGCGCCGTCGCCGCGCTCGCCGAGCAGAGCGCCGACGACAAGGGCCTGTGCTGGCCCGCCGAGGTCGCCCCGGCCGACGTCCACGTCGTCGCCGCGGGCAAGGCCCTCCAGACCGAACTGGCCCTGGAGGTCTCCGAGAAGCTCCGCGACGCCGGGCTGCGCGTCCTCGTCGACGACCGCGCGGGCGTCTCCCCGGGCGTCAAGTTCACCGACTCCGAGCTGATCGGGGTGCCGAAGATCCTCGTCGCCGGGCGCCGCGCCGCCGAAGGTGTCCTGGAGCTGAAGGACCGCAGGACCGGCGAGCGCGAGGAACTGACGGTGGACGAGGCGATCACCCGCCTGGTCGGCTGAGCAAACCCGCGGGGTTCACCCGGGCCTTTCCCCGTTTCCCGGCCGTGGCGCGTGAGCAGCACGTCGCCACGGCCGGAGCCCTCAGAGCCACCCGGCGAACTCCAGCAGCAGCTCCGCATCCGCCGTCCGCCCCACCCGCATGGCCCGGACCCCGGACTCCACCGCGCGGAACAGCACCCACCCCCGCAGCCTCTCCTGGTCCACCTCCAGCACCTCCGCCAGCTTCTTCACCCGCCGCCGGGCGACCGCGGCCCCCGAGGGCGACCCCACCAGGTCCTCCACCCGGTCCCGCACCAGCCGCGCCAGATCGAACGCGCACTCACCCACCACCGGATCGGGCCCCACCGCCAGCCAGGGCGACCGCTCACCGGCGAGCACCTTGCTCTGCCGGAACGTCCCGTGCAGCAACCGCACCTCGGCCCCGGACCCCACCAGCTCCTCCCGCACCCCGAGCGCCGCGTCCACCAGCGACCCCACGGCGGCGTCCCCGCGCCCCGCGGACCGCATCGCCTCGGCCTGCCGCCCGGTCCGCTCGGCGACGGTCTCGAAGGCGAACCCCTCGGGCGGCTCGACCCACAGCCGCCGCAGCGCCCCCGCGGCTTCGAGCGCCGCCTTCGCCTCCGGCAGGGTCCGCACCGATACGTCGGTCCGCAGCCGCTCCAGCAGCAGCACCCCGTCCCCGCCGCCCAGCACCTGGACGGCCCCGAGCCCGCCCCAGTGCTCCAGCGCGGCCAGCTCCGCCGCGGGCCGGAACCGTTCGGGAGCGGCCTTCAGCACAGCGGGAGTGCCGTCGGCGAGCCGCACGAGGACGACGAGGCTGCTGCGCCCCCCGGGCACCTGCACCCGCTCGACGCTCACCCCGCACGCGGCGACGGCCCGCTCGACGAGGCCGGGCAACCCCTCCAGCCAGGCGGCAGCGTCCGGCACGCTCTCGGAGAGCGCCCGGACCAACCGCTGAGGCGGCTCGATGTGCGGCATGCGTGAGGTGTTCCCTTCGTGCTGCTGACATTCCCGACGGACCCAGGCCCGGACTCACCCCGAGGGCACCACCCCTGCCGAAGCACCGGAATCCGCCGAGGCCCCAGCCCCTGCCGAGACCCCCGGCCCCGTCTCCGTCCCGCCCCGCTCCGCGAGCCCAGGGAAGGCTACGCTCCCGCCGCCCCACCGCACCGCCCGCACCGACGCCTCCCGCAGCGCCCCGGCCGCGTCGCCCCGCCGCGCCCCGGAGGTGGCCCGCACCAGGTCGGAGTAGACCCCGGCGATCCGCTCCTCCAGCCGCGCGGCGAGCCGTACGGCGGCGGAGGACCCGTCGACGGGGAACGGCAGCGCGTACCCGGCGTTCGCGGCGACCGGCTCGCCGCCGAGGTCCCGTACGGCCCGCGCGAGCGCGTCACGCCGGGCCCGGTGCGCGTCCCACGCGACGCGCGCCTCACCCCGCCGGGCCTCTCCGACCTGGCCCCCGACGACCCCGTACCCGTACACGGCCGCGTGCTCGGCGGCCAGCGCGGCCTGGAGGGCGTCCAGTTCGGTGCTCATCGGGCCCCCTCCGTCAGTACGTACGCGTGCACGGCCCCGGCAGCAGCCACGGACGCGAGCAGCCGCGCCAGCTCTCCGGGCACGGTCAGCAGATCGGCCGCCCGTCGATCGGCCAACGCCCGCTCGGTGGCGGCGAGTTGGGTGAGGGCGGACTTGTCGTCGACCGGAGGCGCGGGCGAGGCGTCACCCCCGGAAGAAGCCTCAGCAGGAGCCCCGGACGCCGACGCGGAGGGAGACGCAGACGGCGACGGCGTCCCCCCGAACGCCCCCACATGCCGTACGACCTCCGCCCGCAGCGGCGCGAGCAGCCCCGAGAGCGCGGGCCGCGCGGCGAGCACCGCGTCGTACTGCTTCACGAGCCCCCGGCTGTCCTGGACGGCCCGGGCCCGCACCCGCTGGGACGCGGAAGGCGCCCCGGAGGCGGTCTCCTCGGTGGCGGACTTGGAGGAGGAGCAGCCGGCGGCGCCGAAGAGGACCGCGGTGGCAAGTAGGGTTCTTCGGCGCGACGGGGAGTACGACACGTCAGACGTCCTCGGCAGACTCGTACGACAGGGAACGGGAGGGAAGACAGCAGGTGATCACGGTACCCGCGCAGGCGCGAAGTACTGCGACGCACCCGCACCCGGCCCCCCTGCCGGAGGCACTCGTGGACGGCAACACCCTCCGCGACCGGATACCCTTTGACCAGACACGCGACCATCCCACAACAGCACACGCGGCCGAGGAGTCACCCGGATGAGCACCACCCAGAGCGAGAGGCTGCGAGAGCTCCTGGAACCGCTCGTCACCGCGCAGGGGCTCGACCTCGAAGAGATCGCGGTGGAGACCGTGGGCCGCAAAAGAGTGCTGAGGGTCGTCGTGGACGCGGAATCCGGCGCCGATCTGGACGCCGTCGCCGACGTCAGCCGCGCGCTCTCGGCGAAGCTCGACGAGACGAACGCGATGGGCGACGCGGCCTACGACCTGGAGGTCGGCACCCCCGGCGCCGAGCGGCTCCTGAAGGAGCACCGGCACTACGTGCGCGCGCTGGACCGGCTGGTGAGGTTCCAGCTCACCGAGGGCGGCGAGGTCACCGCCCGCATCCTCGCCGTGGACGAGGAGGGCCTCGATCTGGAGGTGCCCGGCGTGAAGGGCCGCAAGGCCACCGCCCGCAGGCTCGCCTTCGCCGAGATCGACAAGGCCCGCGTCCAGGTCGAGTTCAACCGCAAAGACGCAAAAGACGCAGATGACAACGTGAAGGAAGAGGAGGCGTAGCCGTGGACATCGACATGAGTGCCCTGCGGGGCTTGGTGCGGGAGAAGGAGATCTCCTTCGACCTGCTGGTCGAGGCGATCGAGTCGGCCCTCCTCATCGCCTACCACCGCACCGAGGGAAGCCGCCGCCGCGCGCGCGTGAAGCTCGACCGCGAGAGCGGGCATGTGACCGTGTGGGCGAAGGAGGACCCGGAGGACCTGGAGGAGGGTCAGGAGCCGCGCGAGTTCGACGACACCCCGTCGGACTTCGGCCGGATCGCCGCCACCACCGCGAAGCAGGTGATCCTCCAGCGCCTGCGGGACGCGGAGGACGACGCGACGCTCGGCGAGTACGCCGGCCGCGAGGGCGACATCGTCACCGGTGTCGTCCAGCAGGGCCGCGACCCGAAGAACGTGCTGGTCGACATCGGCAAGATGGAGGCCATGCTGCCGGTGCAGGAGCAGGTGCCCGGCGAGGTGTACACGCACGGCCTGCGCCTGCGCTCGTACGTCGTCCGGGTCGCCAAGGGCGTGCGCGGACCCTCGGTCACCCTCTCCCGTACCCACCCCAACCTGGTGAAGAAGCTGTTCGCCCTGGAGGTCCCGGAGATCGCCGACGGCTCGGTCGAGATCGCCGCCATCGCCCGCGAGGCCGGCCACCGCACCAAGATCGCCGTCCGCTCCACCCGCAGCGGCCTGAACGCCAAGGGCGCCTGCATCGGCCCGATGGGCGGCCGGGTGCGCAACGTCATGGGTGAGCTGAACGGCGAGAAGATCGACATCGTCGACTGGTCGGACGACCCGGCGGAGATGGTCGCCAACGCCCTGTCACCCGCGCGGGTGTCGAAGGTGGAGGTCGTCGACCTCTCCGCCCGCTCCGCCCGGGTGACCGTGCCGGACTACCAGCTGTCGCTGGCGATCGGCAAGGAGGGCCAGAACGCCCGCCTCGCCGCCCGGCTCACCGGCTGGCGCATCGACATCCGGCCGGACACCGAGCAGCAGGACGCGCAGGCAGGGGAATAGATCACGCCGGTCAACGGCTGGATCACGTCAGTTATATCGCGGCACGTGTTCGACTCCTGACCCAAAGGGGTGAGGCCGCCGCGGGGAGGTAGACTTAACGGTGTCTGGCCGGACGCACGCCCGAACATGCCCTGAGCGCACCTGTGTGGGGTGCCGGGAGCGATCGGCCAAGACACACCTGCTGCGCATCGTGGCGGCCGGGGGCGAATGCGTCCCCGACCCTCGCGGTACGCTGCCCGGCCGGGGCGCGTATCTGCACCCCGTCCCCGTCTGTCTCGACCAGGCGGTGCGCCGACGGGCGTTCACACGGGCCTTGCGAGCCCCGGGAGCGCTCGACACAAAGGCGTTGCGCCGATACGTCGAGCAGGCGATCGTCGTCGATGAGGCGACACCGTAAGGAAGTGGCGCGCGGACCGTCCGCGTGGCCAGGTACCCCGCGAGTTGGAAGTAGGTCGAGATTGCGATGAGCACTCGATGAGCACGCGATGAGTACGCCCATGAAGTAGCGACGGTCCGGACTGAACCCGGACCTCAAAGGAGCGAAGTGGCTAAGGTCCGGGTATACGAACTCGCCAAGGAGTTCGGGGTTGAGAGCAAGGTCGTCATGGCCAAGCTCCAGGAACTCGGTGAATTTGTCCGTTCGGCGTCTTCGACCATCGAAGCGCCCGTCGTCCGCAAGCTGACGGACGCCTTCCAGGGCGGCGGCAAGCCCGCCCCCCGCAAGGCTGCACCCAAGCCCGGCGCGCCCTCCCCGGCGACGTCGGCACGCCCCGGTCCGCCGAAGCCGGCGGCCCCCAAGCCCCCGGCGGCGCAGGCACCCGCGGCTCCGGCCGCGCCGGTGACCCCCGCGCCCGCCGCCCAGGCACCCTCCGCGCCGGCCCCCGCGGCCCAGGCGCCTTCCGCGGGTCCGCGTCCGGGCCCCAAGCCCGCGCCGCGTCCGGCCCCGGCCGTCCCGGAGTTCACCGCTCCGCCGTCGGCCCCGGCCCCGCAGTCGCCCGCCGCGCAGGCGCCCCGCCCCGGCGGTCCGCGTCCCGGCCCGGCGCCCAAGCCCGGTGCCCGTCCGGCCCCGCAGGGCCAGGGCGAGCGCGGCCAGCGTCCGTCCGGTGACCGTGGTCCGCGCCCCGGTGGCGCTCCCGGCGCTCGTCCGGGCGCCCGTCCGGCCGGTCCCCGTCCGGGCAACAACCCGTTCACGTCCGGTGGCAACGCCGGCATGGGCGCCCCCCGTCCGCAGGGCCCGCGTCCGCAGGGTGCGGGTCCGCGTCCCGGCCCCGGTGGCGCTCCCGGCGCCGGTCCCCGTCCGCAGGGCCCCGGTGCCCAGCAGGGCGGCGGTCCCCGTCCGCAGGCTCCGGGCGGTCCCCGTCCGACGCCCGGCGGCATGCCGCGTCCGCAGGGTCCCGGTGCCGGTGGCCCGCGTCCCGGTGGTCCGCGTCCCAACCCCGGCATGATGCCGCAGCGTCCGGCTGCCGGCCCGCGTCCCGGTGGCGGCCCCGGTGGCCGTGGTCCCGGTGGCGCCGGTCGTCCCGGTGGCGGTGGCGGTCGTCCCGGTGGTGGCGGCGGCTTCGCCGGCCGTCCCGGTGGCGGTGGCGGCTTCGCCCGTCCCGGCGGCGGTGGCGGTGCCGGTGGCGGTGGCGGCTTCGCCGGTCGTCCCGGTGGCCCCGGTGGCGGTGGCGGCGGCGGTCGTCCCGGCTTCGGTGGCCGTCCCGGCGGTCCCGGTGGCCGTGGTGGCACGCAGGGCGCCTTCGGCCGTCCCGGCGGTCCCGCGCGTCGTGGCCGCAAGTCGAAGCGGCAGCGGCGCCAGGAGTACGAGGCCATGCAGGCCCCGAGCGTCGGCGGCGTGATGCTGCCGCGCGGCAACGGCGAGACGATCCGTCTCTCCCGTGGCGCGTCGCTCACCGACTTCGCGGAGAAGATCAACGCCAACCCGGCGTCCCTCGTCGCGGTCATGATGAACCTCGGCGAGATGGTCACCGCCACCCAGTCCGTCTCCGACGAGACGCTGGAGCTCCTGGCCGGCGAGATGAACTACACGGTTCAGATCGTCAGCCCGGAGGAGGAGGACCGCGAGCTCCTCGGCTCGTTCGACATCGAGTTCGGCGAGGACGAGGGCGACGAGGAGGACCTGGTGGTCCGCCCGCCGGTCGTCACCGTCATGGGTCACGTCGACCACGGCAAGACGCGTCTTCTCGACGCGATCCGCAAGACGAACGTCATTGCGGGCGAGGCCGGCGGCATCACCCAGCACATCGGTGCCTACCAGGTCGCGACCGAGGTCAACGGCGAGGACCGCGCGATCACCTTCATCGACACCCCGGGTCACGAGGCGTTCACCGCCATGCGTGCCCGTGGTGCCCGGTCGACGGACATCGCGATCCTGGTCGTCGCGGCCAACGACGGCGTCATGCCGCAGACGGTCGAGGCGCTCAACCACGCCAAGGCGGCCGACGTCCCGATCGTCGTCGCGGTCAACAAGATCGACGTCGAGGGCGCCGACCCGACCAAGGTGCGCGGCCAGCTCACCGAGTACGGTCTGGTGGCCGAGGAGTACGGCGGCGACACCATGTTCGTCGACATCTCCGCCAAGCAGGGTCTGCACATCGACTCCCTGCTGGAGGCCGTCGTCCTCACCGCCGACGCCTCGCTCGACCTGCGGGCCAACCCGAACCAGGACGCGCAGGGCATCTCCATCGAGTCGCGCCTCGACCGCGGTCGCGGTGCCGTCTCCACGGTCCTCGTCCAGCGAGGCACGCTGCGGGTCGGCGACACGATGGTCGTCGGCGACGCGTACGGCCGCGTCCGGGCGATGCTCGACGACAACGGCAACAACGTGACGGAAGCCGGTCCCTCGACCCCGGTCCAGGTGCTCGGTCTCACCAACGTCCCCGGCGCGGGCGACAACTTCCTCGTCGTCGACGAGGACCGCACCGCCCGCCAGATCGCCGAGAAGCGCGCCGCTCGCGAGCGCAACGCGGCGTTCGCCAAGCGGGTGCGCCGGGTCTCCCTCGAAGACCTGGACAAGGTGCTCAAGGCCGGCGAGATCCAGCAGCTCAACCTCATCATCAAGGGTGACGCTTCTGGTTCCGTCGAGGCCCTGGAGTCCTCCCTGCTCCAGCTCGACGTCGGCGAAGAGGTCGACATCCGGGTCCTGCACCGCGGCGTCGGTGCGGTCACGGAGTCCGACATCGACCTGGCCATGGGCTCGGACGCCATCGTCATCGGCTTCAACGTCCGCGCGGCCGGCCGCGCGGCGCAGATGGCCGAGCGCGAAGGCGTCGACGTCCGGTACTACTCGGTCATCTACCAGGCGATCGAGGAGATCGAGGCGGCCCTGAAGGGCATGCTGAAGCCGGAGTACGAAGAGGTCGAGCTCGGTACGGCGGAGATCCGCGAGGTCTTCAAGTCGTCCAAGCTGGGCAACATCGCCGGTGTCCTCATCCGCTCCGGCGAGGTCAAGCGCAACACGAAGGCCCGCCTCGTCCGCGACGGCAAGGTCATCGCGGAGAACCTCAACATCGAGGGTCTGCGGCGCTTCAAGGACGACGTCACCGAGATCCGCGAAGGGTTCGAGGGCGGTATCAACCTCGGCAACTTCAACGACATCAAGATCGACGACGTCATCGCGACGTACGAGATGCGCGAGAAGCCGCGCGTCTGATCTGCACGCGATCGGGGCCGGTCGGCGGAGAGAAATTTCCGTCGATCGGCCCCGGCCGTTGCGTGTACGGTTCCCGTATCGGTGCCCGAACGCGGCGCCAGTACCCCGAACCGGCGGGACATCCGGACGCACATGTACGTGGGGACTCTGTCCTTCGACCTCCTCCTCGGCGACGTCCACTCGCTGAAGGAGAAGCGTTCCGTCGTCCGCCCGATCGTGGCCGAGCTCCAGCGCAAGTACGCGGTGAGCGTGGCCGAGACGGGCAACCAGGACCTCCACCGCAGGGCCGAGATCGGGCTCGCGGTGGTCTCCGGGGACACGGAACACCTGACCGATGTACTCGACCGCTGCGAGCGCCTCGTCGCCGCGCGGCCCGAGGTGGAGCTGCTCTCGGTTCGACGCAGGCTCCACGGCGACGAAGACTGAAGCAAGCTGCAAGTAGTAGTGACGAAGGAGACGGACCAGTGGCCGACAACGCGCGCGCCAAGAGGCTGGCGGACCTCATCCGAGAAGTGGTGGCCCAGAAGCTCCAGCGGGGGGTCAAGGACCCCAGGCTCGGTACGCACGTCACCATCACGGACGCCCGGGTCACCGGCGACCTGCGGGAGGCGACCGTCTTCTACACGGTGTACGGCGGTGAGGAGGAGCGGGCGGAGGCCGCGGCCGGACTGGAGAGCGCCAAGGGCATCCTGCGCTCCGAGGTGGGCCGCGCGGCCGGCGTGAAGTTCACGCCGACCCTGACGTTCGTCGCGGACGCCCTCCCCGACAACGCCCGCACCATCGAGGACCTCCTCGACAAGGCGCGCCTGTCCGACGAGAAGGTCCGCGAGGCCTCCGCCGGCGCGGACTACGCGGGCGGCGCCGACCCGTACAAGAAGCCCGGCGACGAGACGGACGACAGCGCCGAATGACCAGCAAGCCCACCCCGCCCGACGGCCTCGTCATCGTCGACAAGCCGTCGGGCTTCACCTCCCACGACGTGGTCGCCAAGATGCGCGGCATCGCCCGCACCCGCCGCGTCGGCCACGCCGGCACGCTCGATCCGATGGCCACGGGTGTCCTCGTCCTCGGCGTCGAGCGCGCCACGAAGCTCCTCGGGCACCTCGCGCTGACCGAGAAGGAGTACCTCGGCACGGTCCGGCTCGGCCAGACCACGGTCACGGACGACGCGGAGGGCGAGATCACGGCGTCCGCCGACGCGTCGGCGGTGACGCGCGAGCAGGTCGACGCGGGTGTCGCCAAGCTCACCGGCGACATCATGCAGGTGCCCTCCAAGGTCAGCGCCATCAAGATCGACGGCGTCCGCTCGTACAAGCGGGCCCGCGACGGCGAGGACTTCGAGATCCCCGCCCGGCCGGTGAAGATCTCCTCCTTCCAGGTGTACGACGTCCGCGAGGCCGTCGCCGAGGACGGCACCCCCGTCCTCGACCTCGTCGTCTCCGTCGTCTGCTCCTCCGGTACGTACATCCGCGCCCTCGCCCGCGACCTCGGCGCAGGACTCGGTGTCGGCGGCCACCTCACCGCGCTGCGGCGCACCCGGGTCGGCCCCTACAAGCTGGACTCCGCCCGCACCCTCGACCAGCTCCAGCAGGAGCTGACGGTCATGCCGGTCGCGGACGCCGCGTCCGCCGCGTTCCGCCGCTGGGACGTCGACACGAAGCGCGCGCGGCTCCTGCTGAACGGGGTCCGGCTGGACATGCCCGACGAGTACGCGGGCGCCGGCGCGGTCGCGGTCTTCGACCCCGAGGGCCGGTTCCTGGCGCTGGTGGAGTCGGAGAAGGGGAAGGCGAAGAGCCTGGCGGTCTTCGGCTGACGGGGTTCCCCCGGCTGTTTTTCCGGCCGCTTTCCTGTGGAGCGGCGCGCACGGGGTGTGCTGCGCCGCTCCACGGACCCCCCTCGGTTCCCCCACCTCCAGGGTTGTCCATTCCGGCGTGTCCGTTCACCCGTCCGGGTGGGCGCTCGGAGTGAACCGGGGGAGTGCGAGGGGGCGCGTTCGCCTCGCGATCTGTCCCGCCGATCAACGCCGCCCTACCGTCGAGGAAGGGCAGGCGCGCGGCGGGGAGGCAGACGGATGGGGGTTCCCTCCGGGGACGGTACGGATCTCACCCTCCCGGACGTCGTCGTCCGCATCCGGGACCTCGCCGGGCGCCCCCGCGGGGTCGGCTTCCTCGCGGACCACCACGGCACGCTCATCACCGCCCACGAGGCCGTCGACGGGCTCCCCCGGATCGTCCTGCACGGCGCCGGAGACCGCACCTGCATCGTCACGTCCGAGTCGGTCACCCTCCTCCCCGAACTGGATCTGGCCCTCGTCCACACGGAGGGCCTCGCCACGGACCCCCTGCCGGTCACGACCCGCGCCGAAGTGCCGACGGGTACGTACGTCCGCCTCGCCGCGGGCTGCTGGCGCGAGGCCCGCGTCCTCTCCACCACCCCCGCGACCTACACCGCCACCGACCGCTTCCACCTCCTGCCCCACACCCTGGAACTCGCGATCGGCACCACCGGCCGCGACGCCCTCCGCCTCGGCGGCGGCGCCGCGGGCGGCCCCGTCCTCGACGCGGCCACGGGAACGGTCGTCGCGGTCCTCGGCACAGCGCTCCAGTCCGACCACCGGGACGTGGGGTTCGCGATCCCCCTCCGGGCAGCGGCGACCACCAGCCCCGCCCTGGCGCACCTCCTGGTACGCAACGCGGCGACCGTCCCCGCGTACGGGGCGGACCTCAACTTGGCCGGCGTGCTGGAACTGACGGCGACGTCGGTGGGCTCGGACGGGCCTCCGGGGGCGCTGGCGGGGTACGTCGGGGGGTGGCCGGGGGAGACCGTCGGAGGGGCCTCGCGGGGAGTGGAGGGCGAGGAGCCTGGATGGGGCGGGGCAGCGGGGGTGGCTCGGGGGGATGGTGCCGACGGGGGTGAGGGGGGCCGGGCTGCGTGGGGTGAGGGTGTTGACGGGGGTGAGGTGGCTGGACCTGGTGGGGGTGAGGCGGCTGGGCCCGCCTGGGCGGGGGTTGGGGAGGGGGAGACGGCAAGGGGGGCTTGGCGTGGGCGGGTTGGTGGGGGTGAGGTGGCTGGGGCTGGCTGGGGTGGCAGTGTCGGTGAGGGGGGTGCGGCCGAGGCTGGTTCGTGTGGGCCTGTCGGTGAGGGCGGGGCTGGTGGGGGAGGGGGGAGTTGGTTCGAGGGGGAGGGGGGTGCTCGGGGGGGCGGGCCAGGGGTGTGGGTGGGGGGTTCGGGGAACGGGATTGTGCTGCCTGTCGAACGGGAGGTCACCGTGCGGGAGTTCGCCGCGTTCACCGGTGGGGCCGCTTCCGTGCTCGCGTTGGTCGGGCCGCCCGGGAGCGGGCGTACGACAGAACTCGCGGCGTTGGCGGCGCGGCGGTACCGGGCGGCCGAGCCCGCGCCGACCCTGTGGCTGCGGGGAGCGGACCTGAGGGACGAGGACGAGTCCCTCGCGGACGCGGCGGGGCGCGCGTTGCGCAGGGCCGCGCGGATCGTGACCACCTCGCAGGCCCCGACGGCACCCCCCGACCCGGAGACCGTCACCCCCGCGGACCTCTCCCGTACCGCCCTCACCGCCGGCCGCCCCCTCTTCCTCCTCCTGGACGGCCCCGAGGAAATGCCCCCCGTCCTGGCGCACCGCCTCGCGGCCTGGACGGCGGGCACGGTGACCTGGCTCCGCGAAACCGGCGCCCGCCTCGTGGTGGCCTGCCGCGCGGAGTACTGGGAGGCAGCGGGCGCGGGCTTCCCGAGGGACATGCTGCACGGCACGAGGACAACCACGGAAACACCGACCCCCCGAGACCGAGGCACCCCGACACGGGCCCACCACCCCGAAGCCACCGCCCCACTCCCAGGGGCCCCGCAGACCGGCGAGCCCGAGCCGACGAGGCACGGGGCCGACGCGGTGAACCCGGGGGACGTCCCGCACCCTGGACCCGTGACCGCCGGGGCAGGCGTGGCCGGTGGCGGTCAACTGGATGGCGCGGCTGTCGGGGGCCCGACTGTCGGGGTAGGCGTGGCTGGCGGCGGCCAACCGAACGGCCCGGCCCCCGGCGACCCGACCACCGGAGTCGGCGTGCCCGCCGGCGGTGAACTGAACGGCCCGCACCCCGGACACCTGACGGCTGTTTCACCCGACCCGGCGGTCCAAGCGACCCGCTCCCCCCACCCGGAAACGAGCCCAACCCCCGAGGAACGCTCCGACGAAACCCAAGCCACTCGCCCGACCCCGGCCGAGCCGAGGCAACCGTACCCACCATCCGAGACCACCCCACCCGGCACCGTCCCCTCCCACCCGGCACCTGACGCCCGCGCCCCCAACCCCGCCGAGACTTCGACAACCGCGGCCACTCCGACGACCTCGGCCACCCTCATGACCTCGGCCACCCTGACAACCTCGGTCCCCCCCACGACCTCGGCCACCCCCACCACCTCGGTCACCTCGGTCACCCCCATGACCTCGGCCATCCCCACCACCTCGGTCATCCCCACCCCCAACACCCCCCCACCCCCCTCCACAGGCCCCCACCATCCAGCCCGTCCGGCGATTGAGGACAAGGCCCCTTCAGGGCCGGAGCGGGGGGCCGGGGGCGTAGCCCCCGGGGATGGGACGGGTAGGGGCGGCGGGGGCGAAGGAGGTCTGCCGGACTGCGTCGAGTTGGGGGAGTTCACGGCAGGTGAAGCCGAGATCGCCCGCGCCCGCTACAGGGTTCCCGCATTCGCCCTCGCCCCCGACGCCGTACGCCACCCTCTCAGCATCCGCCTGCTCTCGGAGATCCGCGCGGCCCTCCCCGACGTCCCGCCCCCGGCGAACGCGGAGCGGGAGGACGTCTTCGCCGCGTACCTGGACCTGATGTGCCTGCGTATCGCGGTACGGCTGGCAGCGGGCAACACCCTCCGGGGAACCGCCGTGAAGCGGCTGGCCGCACGGGTCTCCGGCCAGGTCCACGAGGCCGCGAGAAGAAGCCTCGGCCCGGGCCAAGGGGAGCTGGACAGGACCGCGTTCGAGGAGGTGTTCCCCTGGGGACACGCACCGGGCAGGCCGGGCGGAGTGACGGGGTGGGCCTCGGCAGTGCTGGCGGAGGGCCTGATCGTCCCGGCCGGCACGGGCTACCGCTTCGCGCACGAGGAACTCGCGGACTGGATCCAGGGCATGCACCTGGACCTGGAGGAGGCGCTGAGATCGCTGGCCCACCGCCCCCGCGGCACGCACCTCGTTCCGGTGCCCCACCACCGTATCGGCCCGGTCGTCCAGTCCCTGCTGCTGGTGGCGAGGCAACAGGGCCCGGCGGAACTGGCGTCGCACCTACGGAAGTTGACGCGGGCGCTGGACGAGACCCCGGACGCGTGGTGGCCCGCGCGCCTCCTCACGGAGACCCTCCTGAGGCTCCCGGACGCGACCCCGTACCTGGACGTCCTGCACGCGCTGGCGGACCACGTGGTGGCGCGTGGAACGGTCCGGCCCACGACGTTCCTCCCGTCCTTCTGGACGTCCCTGAACCTCCCCCCGGCCCCTCTCTTCACCCTCCTGCGCCACCTCCTGCGAGCGGACCCGCCCCCGGGGGAGACCGCGGCGCCCCGCTACCTGGACGCGGTCGCGACCCTGCTCGCGGCGGACGCGGGGGCCGTGCAACCCCACCTCACCCTGTGGTTCGAGGACGACCGCCCCCTCCCGGGCGCCCCGGAGGCGACGGTCGCGGCGGCGGCGCAGGCACTGCTGTACGCGTACCGCCACCGGGCGCTGGACGACCTCACGGAAGTCCTCGTCGGCTGCGGCCACCGCAGGGCGGACGAACTGCTCGGCGCCCTCGCGGAGGACGAACCGTCGGCCGTGTGCCGGGCGGTCGACAGATGGGCGAGGGACACGCGCCCGGCCCGCAGGGTCGCGGCCGTCTCGTACGGCCTGCGAGCGGCCCCGCACGTGACGACGGACGCGGACCGCGACCTCCTGAGGTACGCGGCGGAGGAACTCCTGACCGAACTCCCGCTCCAGGGCGGCGCGCTGGGCCTCCTCGTCCAGGACCCGAGAATCCGTACGGCCCATCTCCCGCAGACCCTGGCCCACTTCACGGCGGCCGACCCCCAACTCCCGCCCACCGCCCTGCTCCCGGCGCTGAGGACCCACACGGAACCGGTCCTGAAAGCCTTCCGCACCCGCCTGGCCCGCCCCGACACGGACCCGACGACGACATTGCGCGCGCTCGCCGAGGTCACCGCCCAGCCCCTCGCCCGACGCATCGCGATCATGGTGCGGGAGACGGTGGAGCGCCGACCGGAGACGGCGCGCGCGGTCGCCGCGTACGTGGACGTGAGACTGCGACAGGGCCCGCCCGCCAGACCCGTACTCCACCCCCTGGTCACCGCGCTGCTGACGGCGTCCCCGCAGGAGGTGAGGTCCGCGCTCGCCGGCGTCCTCGCGACGCCGGACGGTTCATCCCTGCGGACGGAACTCCGCGAGTTCCTCCTCACCCACGAGCAGGACCCGGCCGTCCTCACGTCCTTCCTGCACGCCGCCGCCCACCACCGCTCCCGCGACCTCGTCCACCGCGCGGGCCGCCTCCTCGTCCGCACCCCCGACGGCGCGACCCGCTTCGACCGGGGCCTCGTCGACCTCGGCCGGCACGTGCCGGGCTTCGCCGCGCGGGTCGCCGCGTGGATCGGCGAGGCCCCGCAGGAGTGGGCGACGGTCGTCGGCCCCGGCGCGCGCCGCATGATCGAGAACCTCGCGGGGGCGGGCGTCCCCGGATGACCACGTGCGCCCCGTCACAGCGCCGATGCCGATGAGAGCGGGCGGCGCCGGACATGGCACCCTTAGGGTTGCGTAATTCCATGAGTCGGTACGGACACGGGTTCGAGGAGCGGTCACAGTGCAGCGCTGGCGTGGCTTGGAGGACATCCCCCAGGACTGGGGGCGCAGCGTCGTCACCATCGGTTCCTACGACGGAGTCCACCGCGGCCACCAGCTGATCGTCCGGCACGCGGTGGAGCGGGCGCGGGAGCTGGGGGTGCCGGCCGTGGTCGTCACGTTCGACCCGCACCCCAGTGAGGTCGTGCGGCCGGGGAGCCACCCGCCGCTGCTCGCGCCCCACCACCGGCGCGCCGACCTCATGGCCGCGCTCGGTGTCGACGCGGTGCTGGTGCTGCCGTTCACCACCGAGTTCTCGAAGCTCTCGCCGGCCGAGTTCGTCGTCAAGGTCCTCGTCGACAAGCTGCACGCCCGCGCCGTCGTCGAGGGCCCCAACTTCCGGTTCGGGCACAAGGCCGCGGGGAACGTGGAGTTCCTCGTCGAGCAGGGTGCCGTGTACGACTTCGAGGTCGAGGTCGTCGATCTGTTCGTCGCCGGAGAGGCGGGCGGCGGTCAGCCGTTCTCGTCCACGCTGACGCGGCGGCTCATCGCCGAGGGGGACATCGAAGGCGCGGGCGAGATCCTCGGACGGCCCCACCGGGTCGAGGGCGTCGTCGTCCACGGGGCGCGCCGGGGGCGGGAGTTGGGGTTCCCCACGGCGAACGTCGAGACGCTCCCGCACACCGCCGTCCCGGCGGACGGGGTGTACGCGGGGTGGCTGCACGCGGACGGCGAAGCCATGCCGGCGGCGATCTCCGTCGGCACCAACCCGCAGTTCGACGGCACGACGCGGACGGTCGAGGCGTACGCGATCGACCGGGTGGGGCTCGACCTGTACGGGCTGCACGTCGCCGTCGACTTCCTCGCGTACGTCCGGGGGCAGGCGAAGTTCGACTCGCTTGAGGCGCTGCTGGAGCAGATGGCGCTGGATGTGAAGAGGTGCCGGGAACTGGTCGCGGCGGCGGAGGAGAAGTAGTCGTACGAAGCTGAGGGCGGCCGGTGTTCTCCGACACCGGCCGCCCTTCTGTCACTGCTGGGGCGGGTAGCCCTGCTGCGGGGGGTAGGGCTGGCCGGGGTACGGCTGACCCGGGTACGGGCCCGGCATTCCCTGCCCCGGCATCTGCTGGCCCGGCATCGGGGGTGCCGCCACCGGGGGCGGGTTGCCGTCGCTCGTCCACAGACCGTGCGACTGCTGGTGGCGTACGAAGTCCTCCGCCACCAGCGACGCCAGGTGGAAGTACGCCTCGCGGACCTTCGGACGCATCATGTCCAGGTCCACCTCGGCGCCCGCCGCGAGGTGTTCGTCGAACGGGACCACCACGACGCCCCGGCACCGCGTCTCGAAGTGGCTGACGATGTCCTCCACCTTGATCATCTTGCCGGTCTCGCGGACACCGGAGATGACCGTGAGGGAACGGGCGACGAGGTCGGCGTACCCGTGCGCGGAGAGCCAGTCCAGGGTGGTGCTCGCGCTGGACGCGCCGTCCACCGACGGCGTCGAGATGATGATCAGCTGATCGGCGAGGTCCAGGACGCCGCGCATGGCGCTGTACAGCAGCCCCGTGCCGGAGTCGGTCAGGATGATCGGGTACTGGTTGCCCAGCACGTCTATGGCCCGGCGGTAGTCCTCGTCGTTGAACGTCGTCGACACGGCCGGGTCGACGTCGTTCGCGATGATCTCCAGACCCGAAGGCGCCTGCGACGTGAAGCGGCGGATGTCCATGTACGAGTTGAGGTACGGGATCGCCTGCACGAGGTCCCGGATCGTCGCCCCGGTCTCCCGCCGGACCCTGCGGCCCAGCGTCCCGGCGTCCGGGTTCGCGTCGATCGCGAGGATCTTGTCCTGCCGCTCCGTCGCGAGGGTCGCGCCCAGCGCGGTCGTCGTGGTCGTCTTGCCCACGCCGCCCTTGAGGCTGATGACGGCGATCCGATAACACGACAACACGGGCGTACGGATCAGCTCCAGCTTCCGCTGCCGCTCCGCCTCCTCCTTCTTCCCGCCCAGCTTGAACCGCGACCCACCCGCACCCGGCCTGCTGCTCTTCGCCTTCTGCTTCTTGTTGTTCAGCAGCCGGTCCGAGGACAGCTCGACAGCAGCGGTGTAACCGAGCGGCGCGGCACCGGGATTCACCGGCTGCCGGTGATCATGCTGCACGGGCTGCGGCCAGGCCATGCCCGTACGGGGGTCGACCGGAGGCGTCTGCGGATTCCCGGCTCCGTACCCGGCGGGCGGCACGGAGCCGTCCGGCTGCGCCGGGGGGAGGGGCTGCGGGGGAGCGGCGGGGGCACCGGGGTGGGGGAAGCCGTAGCCGGGGGGCGGGGTGGGGGGTGTCGGGGCCGCGCTCGGCCGGGGGGCTGGG
The DNA here is from genome assembly GCF_033794345.1 of Streptomyces niveiscabiei. Classification (NCBI taxonomy): domain Bacteria; kingdom Bacillati; phylum Actinomycetota; class Actinomycetes; order Kitasatosporales; family Streptomycetaceae; genus Streptomyces; species Streptomyces niveiscabiei. The sequence goes on along the minus strand of NZ_JARAYJ010000031.1, from coordinate 27,784 downwards.
GTGGCGTCCGCGGGGGTGCCGGGTTGCGGGAAGCCGTAGCCGGCCGGCGGGGCGGGAGGTGTCGGGGTTGTGTCCGCGGGGGTGTTCGGCTGGGGGAACCCGTAGCCCGCGGGCGCGGTCGGGGCGGCGCTCGCCGGAGTGCCGGGTTGCGGGAAGCCGTAGCCGGCCGGCGGGGCGGGAGGTGTCGGGGTTGTGTCCGCGGAGGTGTTCGGCTGGGGGAACCCGTAGCCGGCCGGCGGGGCCGGGGGCGTCGGGGCCGCGCTCGCCGGAGTGCCCGGTTGCGGGAAGCCGTAGCCCGCGGGCGGGGTGGGGGGCGTGCCCTGCTGGGCGGGGTTGGGCTGCGGGAAGCCGTAACCGGCGGGAGGCGCCGCCGGGTTCGCCGGGGCGGCGGGCGGTTGCGGGAAGCCGTGACCGGCAGGGGGCATCGGCTGCTGCGGGTTCGCGGAGGCGCCCGGGGCGGCAGGGGGTTGCGGGAAGCCGTGGCCGGGCTGGGCGTCGGGGGTCGGGGCCGTGTTCGGGGGCTGGGGGAAGCCGTAGCCCGCCGGAGGAGTGGCCTGGTTCGCGGGGGGCTGCGGGAAGCCGTGGCCCGGTTGGGACGGGGGCCAGCCCGGGGGTGTGCCCTGGGGAGCCTGCGGCGGCTGCGCGGAGGGCGCGGCCTGCGGCGGCTTCGGGTGCTGCGGCGGTTGTGCGGCTGCGGCTGCGGCCTGCGCGTCGGCGGGCGGCTGTGGCTGGGTGGGCCACTGGGCGGCCGGGGCCGGGGCGGCGGGCTCGTACGACGGGGGGAGAGGCGGTACGGGAGGCTGCTGCGGAGCCGGAAGCGGCCAGGAACCGTCCGGGGAGCCGGGAGCGGCCTCGGGAGCGGTGGGCGCCGAGGCGGACTCGGGTACGTCCGTGTCGACGGCACCGGGGTCTTCCGGGCCGGTGCTCTCCGCGACGGCGTTGCCGGGTTCGGCGGCGTCGGTCGCGGGGGTGCCGGCGCGCGGGTCGGTGGCATCGGCACCCGGCGAGAGGGCCTCCGAGCCGTGAACGGAACCGGGGTCCTGGGACTGAGGCTCGTTGCCGGAGGACTGTGCATCGGAGGCACCGGTTTGAGCGCCGGTCTGAACAGCGGGGGCGTCAGCGCCAGGCACGGCACTTGGGTCACCGGCACCGGACGCGGAACCAGGAAGGTCGGCGCCGGGTACGACACTTGGCTCACCGACGCCGGGTTCAGCACCAGAGACATCGGCACGGGCGTCGACACCGACGGCACCGCCTTCACCACCGGGCGTACCGCTTTCGGCACCCGGGACACCAGCCCCGGCGCCGGGCGCGCTGCTTTCAGTGCTCGCGATACCGGTCCCGGGCGTACTGCTTTCGGCAGCCGGGACACTGGCCCTAGCCCCGGCCGCACTGCCTTCGGCACCAGCGATACCGGCCCGGGTCCCCGGCGTACCGCCTCCGGTCCCCGGGACGCCAGCCCTGGCCTCAGCCGCACCACCCTCGGCACCCGAGACACCAGCCCCAGTCCCAGACACCGCGCCGGAGGCCCCAGCACCGGCCCCGCCACTGGAAGCACCGGCCTCGGTCACGACCCCCGGAGCCCCGGCCTCGGCAACGCCGGACCCGGAGTCGGAGTCCCCGCCCCCGGCACCGCCATCCGTACCCGCCTCGACGCTTCCGGCCCCGCCCGCGTCACCGGCACTCCCGGCCGAGCCCCCGTTCACCTCACCACGGACCTCACCGTCTGCCGAGACCCCGGCACCCCCGCCCCCGGCCTCGGTGTCGAGCGCCCCCCGCTGGCCCTGAATGCTCTGATCCCCCTCGCCGGAAGCCACCTGACCGGCGGAGGACTCAGGGTCGCCCCCTTCCGCACCAGCCCCGCCCACCGACACACCGACTTCGTGAACCCCCACAGAGTCCCCGGCCTGCGCCGCCTCCCCCCGCTCGGCGATCTCCCTCTTCAAGGCGGCCGAAGAGATCCGCATGGTCGCGGGACTGTCCAGGTCCCCGTTCCCACCCCCCACCGGAGGCTGGAGCTCGAACCCACCCCCCTCGGGCAACCGAGGCACACCACCGGCAGGCACCCCAGGAGCAACGGGCCCGGGATTCACCCCGACCTGCCCCACACCCCCCGGCACACCGGCCCCCCCGAACCCGGGCGCACCAGGAACCCCGTAAGCACCCTCCCCAGATCCACCAGGAACTCCGTGAGCACCCTCTCCCGGCACACGGGGAACCCCGTAAGCACCCTCAGGCCCACCAGGAACCCCGGGCGCAACCGGCGGAGCCACCGGCGCAACCGGCGGAGCCACCGGCATGCCGGGAACCCCCGCGCTGGAACCCCCGCTCCCCGCCCCCGCGTTCTGCGTGTACCAGGCGGGCGGCGCGTAGTCGATCGTGAACTCACCGGTCACGTCGATCCCGGAATCCGCGTCGGGCTGGTCATCGCCGGGCGTGGCCCAGCCCCCGCGCGTCCCGTCCCGATCGCTGCTCACAGTTCCTCCTGAGGTGGCCGAACGCCCTGATACCGCACCAGGGGCGTCCGTTTTCGTGTTGTCTCTGGTCGTCCGAAGTGGTCGAAGCCGACCGGGTTCGACGGGACGCCGGGATCCGATCGGAATCAGCGGAGGGCCGCCCGAGGACGAGGACGAGAACAGTGACCCGCCCCATCCGCCGGTTCCCCCCAGGAGCCCTGTCGTCCCCGGTCCCGAGTCCCGGCGCAGCGCCCGGTACCAGCCTAATCACCACAAGCCCCACCCCGGCAGGCCCGTCCACCTCTCAGCGTCCACCGGACACGTCACACACCACGCGAAACCGGCAACCAGGCACGCACCCACTCCGAACAAAACGCCCCATACCGGGAGATGCCCCCGACCGGACCCCCGGCGTGAAGGTCGTGCGAAACCGAAACCACTCCCGAGCCGCATGCCCCCGAGCCGCACGCCCCCTCAGCTCAGCCCATCCGTAACTCAGTCCATCCGCCGAGGCATCCCCAACAACCCGATCTCCGCCTCCGTAGGCTGCGTCATCACGTACTGCCGATCCCGGTCCCCGCACCACAACGTCACCCCGTCGGGCAACGTGGGCAACGCCTCCCGATCGGCCTCCGGCAACGGCATCGCCCGGCTCAACTCCCCCGCCTCGTCCGGCGAGATCCGCTGCACCCCCACCAGCCGGGCCTGCCGGATCAGCCGAGGCGCGACGGGACTGAGATACGGCAGCAGCGTCAGCACGGACTGCCAGGGCCCGGACGCCACCCGCCCCCGAGGCGGCTGCATCCCGCAGTCCCGCACGACGAGGACCGGCGTCCCGGGCGACGTACCCTGCGGCGGCACCCGCCCCACATCGTGCACGGCGAGCCCGTTCTGCCCGCCCCCCATCGCGTGGACCATCTGCATCCACGCCTGGGGCCGCCCCGTCTCGACGGCGACCCGAGCCCCGGTCGCGGCGGCCCGCAGGGCGATGACCTGCGCGGTCCACAGCCCCCCGATGAGCGTCACGTCGTAGGGCGTGGGCCGATTGAGCCCGAGGACGGACGGCCGCCCCTCGGGATCGACCCCGATGACGACCCCGTCGTCCCCGATGGGCAGCGACAGCGCGTCGAGCTGCTCGACGGAGACGGAGTGCCGGGCGTGCCGGGGCCCGATCAGCCCCAGCCCCGTACGCAGCAACTCCCGGGCGGCGGAAACAGCGGTCGCGCTCAACGAACCCCTCCGAGCGGCATAGTGGCAAGCATCCCCGGCACCTGCTCCCGGTCGAGCCGGACGAGCCCCATCCCGGTGTGCCGCGCGGCGCCCTGCAACGCCCGCCGCGCGGCGACGAGTTCCGCGTCGCTGCGCCCGGTGACCCGCAGGTACCCGGCGAGCGACACACTCTGCCGCTCCCCGCGCGTGAGGCAGACGCTGAAGGTCGTCGCGAGCGCCGGGACGGCCGTCACGAGGGCGATGAGCTGCGGCAGCGACGGCGCGCGGCTCCCGCCGAGCGCGGGCCACCGCCGTACCCAGTACGTCGTATGGCGGCGGTTGTCGCAGCGCCAGCCGCGCCCGGACTCCTCGGTGCGCCGCTCGCGCGTCTCCGTACGGCCCGCCTCCGCCGTCACCAGCGGGTTCGCGTGCGCGGACGTGGCGATCGCGGAGGTCAGCTCCTCCTCGTCGAGGAGGGAAGCGCGGAACCCGGCGCCGGTGAGGCGGCTCGCGAGCTGGTCGGCGGCGCGGACCACGCACTTCTGCGCGCCGGTCAGCCCGCCCCCGCGCGCGGCGACCGCCTCGGGGCACAGCTCGGGGTCCAGCTTCAGCGCGATCCAGGTGATCCGGACGGCGGGGGCGCCGGTCTGCTCCTGGAGCGGCGCGTAGTTGGCGATGGCCACCGACTGCTGGGGCAGGTGCAGCGCGGGCGCGGGCTGCGTGTGCAGGACCACCTGCGCGGACTCCAGCCGGATGCCGTCGACCTCCAGGGCGTCGTACACCAGGCGCAGCGGCAGGGGATGGCGGTCGCGCTCCACGCGCAGGGCCGTGGAGTCGGCCTCGACCTGGAGGACGGCGGTGACGAACGTGCCGTCGCCGACGATGCCGACGGGACGGCGGTCGCGGCCCGCGTACGTGTACGTCCGCAGCGTCGGGTCGCACTCGACGGCCGGGGCGAGACCCGGTTCCGTACCCGGCGGCACCGGGGTGCTCGCGGCCCTGCGCTGACGCGTACGCAGCGCCCAGGCGGTGGCCACCCACTCGGGCAGCGTGCGCCCCCGGCGCCGTACGAACGCGACCAGGACCAGGCAGACGGCGAGGACGCCCGCAGCCGCGAGCGCCACCGGGTCGATCGCCCAGCCGACGACCAGCGCGGCGGCGGCTGTCTCCAGCAGGACCAGTCGTTGCAACCGGAATGCCCCGGCCTGTCCCGAACGCGACTTGAGGCGCAGCGCGCTCGCCTCCGCGGGCGCGCTGCCCCGCGTCCTGGAAGCCCTCACTCCATCCCCCCGTTCTCCTCACAACTCGCCGGTTCTCCCGCACCGCACGGGCCCTTGCGCGCCCTTGAGGTGCCCGGACAACCTACCCGCGCCCCACGTCCCAGCGGATACCAGGCATAGTAGGGGGCCGCTCTGACATCGCGGTCCGGCCGTCCGTCCGACGGCCGCCGAACCCGGCGGAGCGTTCCGTGCGACCTAGGGGGAGACAGGCACCGATGGCATCCCGGCGTGACGAGCTCAATGCCTACACCTTTGCGAAGCGCCGCATGCTCGCGGCGTTCGTGCAGTCGTCGCCCGGCTCGGAGGAGGGCGCTCCGAAACCGCTGCGCGGGGTGGTTCCCGGGGTGATCGTCGGGGTCGTCGTCATGGCCGTGTTCGGCGCGTGGGGCATGTTCAAGCCGACCGCGCCGAAGGGGTGGGACACACCCGGCGCGAAGGTGATCGTCGCCGACAAGTCGACCACCCGGTACGTCGTCCTGACGACCGACGGCCAGAAGCAGCTGCACCCGGTGCTCAACATGGCCTCGGCGAAACTGCTTCTCGACGCCGGGCAGAAGGACTTCGTCACCGTCTCCGAGTCCGTCCTCGACAGCGGCAGGATCAAGCACGGCGTCACCATCGGCATCCCGTACGCCCCCGACCGCCTGCCCTCCGAGGGCGAGGCGAAGAAGGCCAAGCGCTGGGTGGTCTGCGAACGGCCCAGCGCGGGCGGCGAGTCCATCCAGCGGGCGGCGCTCGTCCTCGCGTCCCGCGACATGAAGGCCACCGAGGGCGCGGGCAGGCTCACCGGCGGCCAGCTCCTGTACGTCCAGGACCCCGAGGGACAGCAGTACGTCGTCGACGCGAGCGGGCGCGCGTACCGGATCGACAAGTCCGACGAACTCCTCCTGCGCGCGGTCGTCGGCTCCGGACGGCAGGCGCAGAAGGTGTCCAAGGAGTGGCTGACCACGCTCCACACGGGAACCAGGATCGCCTTCCCGACGATCAGCGGAGCCGGTGACCCGGCGGGCGCCCCCGGGGGCCTCGACGAAGCGACGAACCGGGTCGGGATGGTCCTCAAGGCGGCCGACCTCAACAAGGACCAGTACTACGTCGTACTGCCCGGCAGGGTCGCGCCGATCTCGCCCTTCGTCGCCCAACTCCTGCTGTTCAGCAAGGAGTTGAAGGATCTCGGGCAGACCGGCGAGGCCAAGCCGATGAGCCCCGGCGACATCGTCCCCGGCAAGCCGTTCGGCGCCGAGAACACCTGGCCCACCGAGCTGCCCCAGCCCGTCAACGACCCCTCCGGCGACGCCGGTTCGCGCAGCACCGTGTGCAACGTCCTGCGGTCCGTGGACGCCGGCACCGGCGCGACCACCCTCAGCACCTGGGCGGGCACCGACTTCCCCGAGAGCCTCGCCACCGGCTCCTCCAGCGCGTACGTCACGCCGGGTTCCGGCCAGCTCTACCGCCAGTTCCAGGGCACCGAGACCAAGGCGGGCCCCGTCTTCCTCGTCACCGACACCGGCCTGCGCTACGTCCTCCAGTCCAACTCCGACAGCGCCACCGACGACGCCGGGATCGGCACCACCCCGGAGAAGCTGAAACAGCAGGCGCAGGAGGCCAAGCAGGCGCAGACGCTCCTCGGGTACGCCGACGTCGACCCGACGCCGATCCCGGCCGCGTGGTCGGAGTTCCTGCCGACGGGGCCCCGCCTGTCGACGGCAGCGGCACGCCAGCCGCAGGGGTCGTGAGGCCGATGCGTACGCCGTCGCCGGCCGCACTCCTCGCGGCCCTCACGCTCCTGTCCCTCGCCGCCCCCACCGCCTCCGCCGCCGAACCGCCCTACTCCGAGCAGTGCTCCTTCCCCAACGGCAAGTACCCCGGCCGCCCCTGGTCCCTCCAGCGCGTCATGCTGGACGAGCTGTGGTCCCAGTCCAAGGGCAAGGGGGTGAAGGTCGCCGTCATCGACACCGGCGTGGACACGAAGAACCCGCAGCTCAAGGGGGCTGTGGACGCGAAGGACGGCCAAACGTTCAAGCCCGCCGTGAAGGGCGACGACGGCAAACCCCTCGACTGGGGCGCCGCCAACGGCACCACCGACACGGTCGGCCACGGCACGAAGGTCGCCGGCATCATCGCCGCCCGCCCGATCGAGGGCACCGGCTTCGTCGGCCTCGCCCCCGAGGCGACGATCATCCCGCTCAAGCAGAACGACGCGGAGGGCCACGGGACGCCGGACACGCTGGCCGAGGCGATCGACTACGCCGTCGGCAAGGGCGCCGACGTCATCAACATCTCCCAGGACACGACCGGCGCGAAGAAGCCGTCCGACGACCTCCGGCGCGCGGTCGACGCGGCTCTCGACGCCGGCGTCGTGGTCGTCGCCTCCGCGGGCAACGACGGCACCGGCGGCAACGTCAAGAAGACGTACCCCGCCTCCTACGACGGCGTCCTCGCCGTAGCCGCCTCCGACCGCAACAACGAACGCGCCGCCTTCTCCCAGTCCGGCGACTTCGTGGGCGTCGCCGCGCCCGGCGTCGACATGATCTCCACGGTCCCGGCGGGCGGCCACTGCTCCGACAACGGCACCAGCTTCTCCGCGCCGTACGTCGCGGGCGTCGCCGCGCTCATCAAGGCCAAGCACCCCACGTGGACGGCCCGCCAGGTCGTCGCCCAGATCGAGCAGACGGCCGAACGCACCATCGCCGGGCACGACCGCCTCGTCGGCTGGGGCGTCGTCGACCCCGTCCGCGCGCTCACCGAGGACGACCGCCCCATCGAGTCCCCCAACCCCGACCAGGGGCTCGCGCGGGCCGAGGCGCCGACCCCGGCGAAGTTCCACCTCGGCGAGACCCCGGCCGAACGCGACGCGCGCCTCGCGACGTACATCGCCGTCGGGGCGGCCGTGCTCGTCGCCGGGATCAGCGGGGGAGCGGTGGCGCTACGGGACGCGCGCCGGCGCCGGGAGCGGGTGCGGGGGACGGCGTGAGGAGGGCCGGTCATGGGGTGGTCAAGCGCTGACCGGGGTGTCCCCAAACCGCCGTATGAGCTGGGTATGTGTTCACCCCTGCGAACCTGACATGTCCGTATTCGCCCCATCCCCCGCTGGCTACTGTGAGTGCGCCGTAACAGCCGCACACGCAGAAGGAGACGGTGGTGGGGGCAGCGAACACGTCACGCCTTCTCGACTACCTGGACGCCCCGGCCGGCCCCGAGCCCGAGCCCCCGGCGCCCCGCCGCTCGTGCTTCCAGGACTACGACCTCCCCGCCCCGCCCCTCCCGCCGTACCACACCCCCGTGTTCGTCCCCGCGCATCCCCGGTACGCCGACGACGTGCCCTACATCGTCTACGAACTGTTCGGCCGCCCCGACGGCGCCGGCGCGGTCGCCCTCGCCTTCACGACCCCGCGGAAACTCGCCGCCGCGCTCGGCGAGGCCCAGCCCTGGGTCGCCACGTCCCTCGGGGTCCTCGCGACCGGCATGCGGGAACACGGAGTGACGGTCCGCCTCGACCCCACGGTCGCGCCCGGCGCCGGCAACTGGACACCGGCCGACCTCGCGGCGTACGCGCAGGCGGTGCGCTGATGGACTTCAACGTCGTCCTCGGCGACCTCACCTCCATGGCCTCCACCCTCCACACCGAGGCCACCAACTACCGCGCCCTGCACGGCCAGGTCACCCCCGCCGTCGTCAGCGGCGGCGACCCCGGCCTCGACCACGCCATCTCCGAGGCCGCCCACCTCATCTCCGCGCTCCACACCCTCTTCGCCGACCGCATGGACGACCACGGCGACAAGGTCGCCTACGCCCGCGACTCCTTCCACCGCCACGACATCGACGTACACGGCCTCTTCGAGGACCTCATGAAGGGCGAGAGCTGATGTCCGACAGCTGGATCGGCGGCGACATCGGCGGCCTGCGGGCGATGGGCACGTCGTACAAAGCGGCGAAGCCGTCCCTGGAAGCGGCGATCACCCCCGTGACCGACCAGGTCGAAGCCCTCGTCAAGGACACCGGCTGGAAGGGCGAGGCGGCCGAGAAGTTCCGCGCCGCCTGGTCCGAGGACGCCCTCACGGCAGGCGCGTTCGGCGGCCTCGTCGAAGCGGTCGGCGGCATCCTCGAAACCCTCGCCGACCAACTCTCCTCCTGCGAGACCGCCCTCCAGAACGCCCAGCACACAGCAGCGAAACAGGGCGTCGCAACCGACCCCAAGGGCACCCCTTTGCAGATGGTGACGGCCAACCCCCCGTCCCCCGCCGACCAGAAGGCTCTCTCCGCCCTGTCGGAGTACAACACGGCCCGCACGGAGATCGAACACACCGCGCAACACGCCCGCCTGGTCGCGGCGGACCAGCTCACCGCGCTGTGCGCCGAGGTCATGAAACCCGTGAGCGCCGCCGACAAGCTCACCATCGCCGACTCCCTGCGCGGCCTGTACGCCTACGACGCGGAGGACGCCCGCGCCAAGGGGCTGGCCGCCAAGGGGGAGATCGACCAGGCCAAGGCCGACGCGAAGGCGGCGAAGGACACCCTCCGGACCGAACGCAAGGCATTCCAGAGAGCGGGCCGCTCCCTCCCCGCGGACTTCCCCGCGAAGACCGCCTACAGCGACGCCATGATGAAGGTCGACTCCCTCGAAGAAGCCATCGCCCGAGCCGACCGCGGCAGCACCGCCCTCCCCTACGACCGCGTCCTCAACCTCAAACTCGGCGACGCGGCCGACGCCCTCCGCGTCGGCCGGGGTATCGCCGAACTCCCCGAGTTCCTGCGGGAGGTACCGGTCCTGGACGTCGCCGCCGCGGCGGCGGTGGGGGCGCTGGAGGCGAAGGACGACCACGACGAAGGGTGGTCGTGGGCGCATTCGGCTGTCGTGGACGGGGGCGTGGCGCTCGGGGGACTGGCCGCCGGGGTGGCGGCGGTGGCCGCGCTTCCGGCTGAGGGCGCCGTCGCGGTGGCGGGTCTCGGGGTCGGAGCGACGGTCCTCGCGACAAACGTCCTGGACCATGCCGTCCACGAGCACTGGAGCGAGGACATCCACGATCACGGTGTCGTCGTCGGCAGCCTGGTCGGAACAGGACATGTCCTGGCGAAGACGGGAGACGACTTCGTGAGGCTCAGCGACGATGCCGTGAAGGCCGGAAAGAGTGTGTGGCATGGTGTCGAAAGCCTCTTTTAAGATCCACTCCGGCATACCTGCTCTGCCGAAACTGGGCACCTCCTGGTACAGGCGCGGCGTGCGCTACTGGTTGTCCCGCACCCGCACGACCCTCGGGCAGCTCCTGATCATGGGGATGCTTTCGTTCGCCGCCGTGGAGCTCTACCGGGGATTCGTCAAAGAGATGCCACCGGTTGCGCGCCTGGTCTGCAATTGCGTCCAGATCGCCGCCGCCTGTGTGGCCTTCGTCCGGGGCTGGATCCGGCAACGCCGAGAGCACCGCGAGGCACTCCTCGACCCACCCACCCCGGAGGAGACCTGGGCCGTCAAGCGTGCACACAACCGCCGGGCCCCTCGCATCGCGCTCTCGGGCCGAGGCGGCCTCATCATCCTCGCCGCCCCGATCGCCCCGGCCTTCTTGGCGTACTACGACGGCTGGATCGCGGCCTGGCTCACGGTCCGCGAGTACCCCAGCGAGGTCGGCGCAAGGCGCTGGCTGGAGGAACAACGAGCGGCCGGACTCAAGGCCCGAGCCCCTCGATGACACCACCCCCCGTCCCTTCCCTCCCCGGCCTCGCCACCACCTGGCACGACCGGGGCATCCCCTACTGGCTCCGCCGTCTGGGCACAGCCGTCCTCTTCCTCCTCGTCCTGGCCCTCCTGTGCCTGGCGGCCTTCAGCCTCTACCGGGGTTTCCGTACGATCCTCCCGGCGTCCGCCCGCGAGCCGTGGGACTGGGCTCAGCTGCCGCTCGCCGTCCCGGCGGCCGTGTGGGGCTGGCGCGTACAGCGCCGCGCTGTCGCCAGGGACCTCGCGAACCCGCCGACCCCGCAGGAGTCCCGCACCCGCAAACGCTCGGAGACCACCCGCGCCACGGGCCTCGCCCTGTTCGGCCGCTTCGTCGCCGTGCTCGCGGCCCCCGTCATGCCGGCCCTCGCGGCACTGGCCGTCGGCTGGACCGTCGCGATGCTCACGGTCCGGGAGTACCCCAGCGAGGTCGGTGCGAGGCGCTGGATGGCGGACGCGGGCCACCCGGAGCCGTACGCCACATCTCGACAACTTCGTAACTGAGGCAACACGAAGTTCGGTTGGCCGGGAAAACCGCAAAGACTACAGTGGGCGTCGAGTGTGCCGCACAGGCCACATGCCGTTCGGCGCCCGGTGCGACCGCGAACGGGGAACGGGGAGGGAAGGCCACCATGCCTGCCGAGAGGTCGCCGTGCCCGGGTACACCCTCGGACTCTCACGCACCTGTCATACACCAGGCCCTCAGGGCAGTTCACGAAGGGAAGTCCGCCAATGGTGGCTGGGCAGAAGCTCAATGACCAGCAAGTCATCGCGCTCGAGAAGGAAATGGTCGACCGGTACGAGTCGATCCGCGGCCAGCTGAGCCGTCTCCAGGGCACCCTGGACACCATGGAGGCCAACTGGCGCGGCATCGGCGCCAACGCCTTCAACAAGAAGCAGATCGAGATCAACGAGGGCGTCAAGAACATCGGCGACCTGCTCACCTGGTTCCTGGAGAACATCAACGAGACGCGCAAGCTCTCCGGCAAGACCGACGACGCGGTCCACGCCTCCGTGCAGAGCATCGACGTCCAGTACGGCGCGTCGAAGTCCGCCCTCAGCAGCTACTGAGCACACCCCCTCCGAAAGAGAGATGAGGAACCGGCATGGTTAACGTCCACGACGGCGAGATGGCGGTCAAGTACGGCGGCCTCGACGCGATCACCACCGAGCTGGGCGCCCAGGCGGCCAAGCTGGAGGAGGACCTCACCGCCCTCAAGTCCGCCGTCCTGCGCGCAGCCGCCGGCTGGGAGGGCGAGGCCGCGAACGCCTTCGGCCAGAAGATGAAGGAGTGGGACACCAACGCGGCCAACATCCACGCCGCCCTGGTGAGCATCGGCCACAAGGTCTCGGACGCGAGCGGCGACTACCGCGGCAGCGACCTGAAGGCAGCGAGCTACTTCTAAGCGGCACCCGGACCAGTTCCGGCACACAAGGGTGGGCACACACGGGAGGTGCCCACCCTTCGTGCGTCCAGCGGCGGCACCCCCTGCCGACGGCGACCACGCCGACAAGAATGCGCCCCGGCGCAGAAAGCGGCCCCGGCGCCGAACTGAGTCCGACACCGGGGCCCCCCGAGCCAGCAACCCCCTCAGTACGCCCCCTCCGGCAACCACCCCACCTGAGCCAGCGGCTTCCCCCGCCGGCGGGACACGAACACGCCCCGCCCGGCCGGCATGGGCCGGGGCCGGACGCCCGCGAGGAGGTCGCCTTCCGTGGGATCGCCCGCCAGCACCATGCCCTGGGCGCCGAGTTCCTTCATGCGCTGCATGAAGGGTTCGTAGGCGGCGCGCCCGGCGCCGGCGGTGGAGCGGGCGATGATGAACCGCACCCCGACGTCACGGGCGAACGGCAGCAGTTCCGTCAGACCGGCGAGCGGGTTGCCGCTGGACGTCGAGACGAGGTCGTAGTCGTCGATGACGACGTATACGGTGGGCCCTCGCCACCAGCTGCGGTCCCGCAGCTGCTGAGCCGTCACGTCCGCGGTGGGCGTCCGCCGGGTCATCAGGTCGGCGAGGGCGGCCATGTGATGGTCCATGTTGTTGGACATGGGGATGTACTCGGCGAGGTGGGAAGCGGGCGTGACGTCGAGGAGGGAGCGCCGGTTGTCGACGACGAACAGCTTGCACTCGTCCCCGGCGTACCGCTGGGTGATCTGCTTGATGAGCAGCCGCAGCAGGTTGGACTTCCCGGACTCGCTCTCCCCGAAGACGAGGAAGAAGGGGTCCTGCTCGAAGTCGACGAAGACCGGCTCCAGGTTGTCCTCGTCGAGCGCGAAGGCGACCCCGCGCTGCGGGAACCGGTCCCCGGCAGGCAGCTCCTTCGCGGGGAACTCGCGCGGCAGGAGCCGCACCTCGGGCGCGGGGGAGGCCCCCCAGTGCCGGGTGACCTCGGTGGCCAGCGCCTGTGTCGCGTCGGAGAGTTCCGTGTCGGAGGTGAGCCCGTCGATGCGCGGCACGGCGGCCATGAAGTGCAGCTTGCCCGGCGTCTGCCCCCGCCCCGGCACCCCGGTGGGCACGTTCGCGGCGACCTTCCGGTCCAGCTCGGAGTCCATGGTGTCGCCGAGCCGCAGTTCGAGCCGGTTCATGAGGTGGTCCTTGAGCGACGACCGCACCTCCATGGACCGCGACGCCGTGAGGATGACGTGGACGCCGTACCCGAGCCCGCGCGCCGCGATGTCCAGCACGACGGCGTCCAGCGCCTCGTACTCCGTACGGAAGCTCCCCCACCCGTCGATGACGAGGAACACGTCCCCCCACGGCTGGTCGGCGACGGAGATGTCCCCGCGCGCCCGCCGGGTGCGGAAGTCGGCGATGGAGGGGATCCCGGCGGAGCGGAAGTACTCCTCGCGCCGGGTCAGCACGCCGTACACCTCGGCGACCGTACGCCGTACCCGCTCGGGATCGAGCCGGGAGGCGACGCCGCCGACGTGCGGCAGGCCCTCGACGGCCGACATGCCGCCGCCACCGAAGTCGAGGCCGTAGAACTGCACTTCGTGCGGGGTGTGGGTGAGCGCGAAGGAGGAGATGATCGCGCGCAGCAGCGTCGACTTCCCGGACTGCGGCCCGCCCACGATCTGCATGTGCCCGGCGGCCCCGGAGAAGTCCAGCCACAGCGGATCACGCCGCTGCTCGAAGGGTTTGTCGACGAGCCCGACGGGTACGACGAGCCGCCCGGCCCCCTCGTACCCCGGCTGGGTCAGCCCCCGGCCCTGCACGGCCGTGAGCCCCGGCAGCAGCGAGTCCAGCGACGGCGGGCTGTCCAGCGGGGGCAGCCACACCTGGTGCGCGGCGGGCCCCTGCGCTTCGAGCCGCCGCACGATCACGTCGAGCACGGTGTCGGCGAGCGCGTCGTCCACCTCGGGCTCGGCGCTGGTCCGCCGCTGCGCCACCTGCACATAGCTGACCGGCACCTCGGCGGCGGTGAACAGCACGGGCCGCCGGTCCACGAGCATCGGCCCCCCGGCGACGGCGGCCCGCTGCGGCCCGGACCGGTACACCCCGGACACGTACGCGGCCTTGAAGCGCAGCATCTCGTCGGTGCCGAACTTCAGGAACCCGGAGCCGGGCACGTTCGGCAGCTCGTACGCGTCGGGCACCCCGAGCGCGGCCCGCGACTCGGCGGCGGAGAACGTCCGCAGCCCGATCCGGTACGACAGGTACGTGTCGAGCCCGCGCAGCCGCCCTTCCTCCAGGCGCTGCGAGGCCAGCAGCAGGTGCACGCCGAGCGAGCGGCCGATGCGCCCGATCTGCACGAACATCTCGATGAAGTCCGGCTTCGCGGAGAGCAGTTCGCTGAACTCGTCGATCACCAGCACGAGCGTCGGGATCGGCTGGAGCGCCGCGCCGGCGGCCCGCGCCTTCTCGTAGTCGTGGATGTTGGCGTAGTTGCCCGCGTCGCGCAGCATCTCCTGGCGCCGGTTCAGCTCGCCGCTGATGGAGTCCCGCATGCGGTCGACGAGCGTGAGGTCGTCGGCGAGGTTGGTGATGACGGCCGCGACGTGCGGCATCTGCGCCATCCCGGCGAAGGTCGCGCCGCCCTTGAAGTCGGCGAGGACGAAGTTCAGCGTCTCCGAGGAGTGCGTGACGGCGAGCCCGAGCACGAGCGTGCGCAGCAGCTCCGACTTCCCGGACCCGGTGGCGCCGACGCACAGCCCGTGCGGGCCCATGCCCTCCTGCGCGGCCTCCTTCAGGTCGAGCATGACGGGCCGCCCGTCCTCGCCGACCCCGATCGGCACCCGCAGCCGCTCGGCGAGCGAGCGGGGCCGCCAGGTCCGCTTGGTGTCGACGGACGCCGCGTCGCCCAGGTTCAGCAGGTCGGTGAACTCCAGGTTCGCGAGCAGCGGCTCGTCGTCGTCCCCGCCGGACGCCATCCGCAGCGGCGCGAGCTGCCGGGCGAGCGCCTCGGCCGACTCCTGCGACAGCGCGTCGGGCGTCCCCTCGTAGACCAGCCCGCCGGGCCCGGACTCCAGCCGCAGCGAGTCCGGCCGTACGACGATGTCGAGCTCGCCGCCGGTCCCGGTCAGCTCCCCGGCGACGACCTCGACGACCGTCACGCCCTGGAGCCCCTCGGGGCCGGCCAGCACGGAGTTCGGGGGCAGGGAGACGCCGTCGAGGACGACGACCAGGTGCGGCAGGTCGGGCAGCGGTGCCGCGTTCGGGTGGAAGCGCGGCCGGCCCGTGAGGCGGGCGGCGAGCAGGTCCTCCAGCTCGGTGACGTCCGTGCCGATGAGCCGGCGGCTGCCCGCGCCGTCGACCGCGCCGGGCGCCTGCGTGTGGGGGAGCCACTTGGCCCACTCCCAGGACGCCAGCTCCTCGCGGCCCGCCGCGACGACGAGGACCAGGTCCTCGGGGGAGTGCAGGGCGGCCAGCGAACCGGTCATCGCGCGCGCGGAGGCCCGTACACACCGCGGGTCGCCGCTGACCGTCACGTGGTAGAAGGCGCGCAGGGACACCGCCATCGGCAGGTCCTCCAGCGTGCTGTGCACGGCGATGAACCGCTGGAGGGCGCCCGCGGTCAGCGGCTCCAGCTGCTCGACGGGCGCGGTCTGGGGCGCGACCAGCGCGGTCGACAGGCCCTGGGCGCCGAGCCCGACGCGGACCTGCGCGAAGTCCTCGTCACCGGGGCGGCGCTCCCACACCCGGCTGCCCTCGGCGACCAGCGCCCACAGCTGCTCGGGGGAGGGGTTCAGGAAGTACTGGGCGTCCCGCTGCGCCTTCGCGGTGGACTGCGCCGCGCGCCGGGTCTGCGCCAGGTAGGCCAGGTAGTCGCGGCGCAGGTCCGCGAGCTGCCCCTGCGAGCCGCGTCTGAAGCGCACCACCATCGCGACCGACATCGCGATCGTCGAGGCGATCATGACCATGCCCATGATCCTCATGAACGGCTGCCCGCTCGTGAAGAAGAAGACCACCGAACCGCCCATGCCGAGCGTCGGCAGCAACTGCATCAGCACGCTCTCCTGCGGCCCGCGCGGCAGCTCCGGCGGCGGCTGAAGCACGACCTCCTGCGTGGGCACCTCGGACGGCAGCACCCGGGGCGGGCGCCGTACGACGATGTGGCTCACTGCTCCCCCAAGATTCACTGGCCGGCCTGCGAAGGGCCGCCGCGCGATCCTACTGACCCGGCCCGTGACGCCAGGGCGGTAGGGTGCCGGATGTTCGCGTGAGCACACACGAGCCGGGCCGGATGAACCGGGCGTTCCCGGCGATCCGGGCGGCGTACGGCCCCGTGGACCGCGCGAACGCACACGTGCGACCGCATTCCGCACCACCGCGCGAAACAGGGCGCGGAACCTTCACACCACAGGCGCGCAATCGTCACCGAGGGGGACCATCAGGTGAGCACCACGGCACCCGCCGCGACAGGAGCCGGCACGGGCACGGGGCTCGGCTACTGCCGCGTCACCATCGTCGCCCCCGACAGCCGCATCGACGTCGCCCTCCCCGACGACGTCCCCGTCGCCGACCTCTACCCCGAGGTCCTCAGGCTCTCCCAGCAGAGCCCCGCCGAAGGCGCCCCCGTCGGCTACCACCTCGTCCGCCGCGACGGCACCGTCCTCGACAGCTCCCGCTCCTTCGCCGCCCAGCGCCTCCTCGACGGCGAGCTGCTCACCCTGCGCCCCTTCTCCGACTCCCTGCCCCCGGCCGTGTTCGACGACGTCTCCGAGGCCGTCGCCGCCGCCGTCACCAGCGAACGCACCCTGTGGGACGGCGACCTCACCCGCGCCGCCGGACTCGCCGGCGCCGGCGTCCTGTCCGCGCTGCTCGCCTTCGTCGCCTGGAGCGGCGACCCCCGCCACGACATGCACGGCCTGCCCGGCATCCTCGCCGGCGTCGCCGGGCTCCTCCTGCTCGTCCTCGGCTGCGTCCGCGCCCGCGTCTACGACGACCGCGCCTCCGCGATCGCGCTCGGCCTCGGCGCCCTGCCCAACGTCGGCGTCGCCGGCTCCGGACTCCTCCCGCTCACCGGCGGCGAGGGCATCGGTAAACTCCAGTTCCTGCTGGCCTGCGCGGCCGTCCTGGTCGCCGCCGTCGTCCTCACCCTCTGCTCGCCCAGCGGCGACGGCCCCTTCGTCGCCTTCGTCCTCGCCTCCGCCATCGGCCTGCTCGCCGTCTTCGCGGCCCTCCTCGCCAAGGACTGGACGCCCGCCGAGATCGGCGCCCTGTGCGCGCCCGTCGCCGTCGTCGGCCTCGCCTTCCTGCCCGGCCTCTCCATGCGCTTCGCCCGCCTGCCGATCGGCTTCGACGCCCCGAGCAGCGCCGCCCGCAGCCGCTACGAGACCGAGGCGCCGGCGCCGGAACCCGTCGACGCCGAGCGCGTCGCCGCCCGCGCCCGGCGCGGCCACGAACTCCTCGTCGGCCTCGTCGGCGGCTGCGCGGTCGTCGCCGTCGGCGCCGCCGCCGTCCTCGGCTTCTCCTCGAACGTCTGGGCCCAGCTCCTCGCCCTCGCCACCGGCGTCGCCCTGCTGATGCGCGCCCACCTCTTCCGCTACACCGCGCAGGTCGCCCCGGTCGTCGCCGCCGGCCTCGCCTCCCTCGTCCTGCTCGGCCTCGGCCTCGCGCTGAACCCGCCCGTGTCGATCATCAGGGAGGCCCGCGACGGCGACCTCTCCGGATACGACCTGCGCACGATCTGGCTCGTCGCCGCGACCGGCCTCGTGATCGCCCTCGTCACCACGGTCGGCCTCATGGTCTCCCGGGGCGGCCTCACCCCGTTCTGGGGGCGCTTCCTGGAGATCGCCGAGTCGTTCGTGCTGCTGACGCTCATCCCGCTGGCGCTGGCGGTGTTCGACGTGTACGCGACGGTGCGGTCCCTCACGAGCTGACACCGACGCGAGGGGGCCGGTGCGACGTCCGCACCGGCCCCCTCGCCCTGTCCGGCGTCAGCCCTCCTGCGCCGCCAGCCCGCCGTTGCGCTCGGTCGGCTCCAGGTCGAACTCCCCGTCCCGGGCCCCCAGCACGAACGCCGTCCACTCGGCCTCCGTGTACCGCAGCACCGTGTCGTGGTCCAGGGACGACCGCATCGCGACGGCGCCGTCCGGCAGGTACGCGATCTCCACGCGCTCCTCGTGCTCCTCGGTACCCGGCGCGCTGTGCCACTCGACGCCGGAGATGTCGAGGGCGTACAACTCGTCCCGCTCCCGGTCCTTGCGGGCCTTGCGTTCCTCTTCGGTCTCGGCCATGACGGCTCGGGTCCTTTCCTTCGGTGCCAACGGGCGTCACGGACACCCTACTTGCGGTGAATCCCCCTGGTAGAAGGTTCCCGCTGGTCACGCGCGCGACGGAAATCCGGCGGGGGCCGGGCCCGTACCCTGGTAGCCTTGGCTCGGCCGTCGCGTGCACGCACCCTCACCGGGTGCCCCCGGCGGACCCGCCCAGGCGAGTAACCGAAGCTCCCCCGAGATTCCGACCGGGGGCACTCGCGGGCACCACACAGCATGAGGAGTACAGCGTGTCGCTCGACGCCGCAGTGAAGAAGCAGATCATCTCCGAGTTCGGTACCAAGGAGGGCGACACCGGCTCCCCCGAGGTCCAGGTCGCGCTGCTCTCCCGTCGGATCTCCGACCTGACGGAGCACCTCAAGACCCACAAGCACGACCACCACTCCCGCCGCGGCCTGCTGATCCTCGTCGGTCAGCGCCGCCGCCTTCTCCAGTACCTGGCGAAGAAGGACATCCAGCGCTTCCGTACGCTGGTCGACCGCCTCGGCATCCGCCGCGGCGCGGCCGGCGGCGCGAAGTAGGACGACGCACTGGGGAGCGGTTCCCGTGAACATCGGGAGCCGCTCCTTTTGCTGTACGTAGAGACGGAAACGTGCGGAGTGTCACCACCCCTTTGTAGTGTGGTAGCACAACGCAGCACATACGAGGAGAAGCGCACCTCCGACGCCGCCGGTCCTCGGTAGTGGCCCCCGGGTACACGACCCGGAGGCTTCGATCGAAGACCGGCCCGCACGGCGCGCTTCTCCGCCCGTCCCCCTGTCACACGGACAGCCGGGGACAAAAGACGCAAAACAGACGAGATAAATGGAGAAAACGCTAGTGGAGAACGAGACCCACTACGCCGAGGCCGTCATCGACAACGGCGCCTTCGGCACCCGCACCATCCGCTTCGAGACCGGCCGCCTCGCCAAGCAGGCCGCCGGTTCCGCGGTGGCCTACCTGGACGACGACACGATGGTGCTGTCGGCCACCACCGCCTCCAAGAACCCCAAGGACCAGCTCGACTTCTTCCCCCTCACGGTGGACGTCGAGGAGCGGATGTACGCCGCCGGCAAGATCCCCGGCAGCTTCTTCCGCCGCGAGGGCCGCCCCTCCGAGGACGCGATCCTCACCTGCCGCCTCATCGACCGCCCGCTGCGCCCCTCCTTCAAGAAGGGCCTGCGCAACGAGATCCAGGTCGTCGCGACGATCATGGCCCTCAACCCCGACCACCTGTACGACGTCGTGGCGATCAACGCCGCCTCCGCGTCCACGCAGCTGGCCGGCCTGCCCTTCTCCGGCCCGATCGGCGGCGTCCGCGTCGCGCTGATCCGCGGCCAGTGGGTCGCGTTCCCGACGCACACCGAGCTCGAGGACGCCGTCTTCGACATGGTCGTCGCGGGCCGCACCCTGGAGGACGGCGACGTCGCGATCATGATGGTCGAGGCCGAGGCCACCGAGAAGACCATCCAGCTGGTCAAGGGCGGTGTCGAGGCCCCCACCGAGGAGGTCGTCGCGGCCGGCCTCGAAGCCTCGAAGCCGTTCATCAAGGTCCTGTGCAAGGCCCAGGCCGACCTCGCCGCCAAGGCCGCCAAGCCGACCGGCGAGTTCCCGATCTTCCTGGACTACCAGGACGACGTCCTGGAGGCGCTCTCCGCCGCCGTCCGCTCCGAGCTCGCCGCCGCGCTCACCATCGCCGGCAAGCAGGAGCGCGAGGCCGAGCTGGACCGCGTCAAGGGCCTCGCCGCCGAGAAGCTGCTCCCGCAGTTCGAGGGCCGCGAGAAGGAGATCTCCGCCGCCTACCGCTCCCTGACCAAGCAGCTCGTGCGCGAGCGCGTGATCAAGGACAAGAAGCGCATCGACGGCCGTGGCCTGACCGACATCCGTACGCTCGCGGCCGAGGTCGAGGCCATCCCGCGCGTGCACGGCTCCGCCGTCTTCGAGCGTGGCGAGACCCAGATCCTGGGCGTCACCACCCTCAACATGCTCCGCATGGAGCAGCAGCTGGACACCCTCTCCCCGGTGACCCGCAAGCGCTACATGCACAACTACAACTTCCCGCCGTACTCCACCGGCGAGACCGGCCGCGTCGGCTCCCCCAAGCGCCGCGAGATCGGCCACGGCGCCCTCGCCGAGCGCGCCCTCGTCCCGGTCCTGCCGACCCGCGAGGAGTTCCCCTACGCGATCCGCCAGGTCTCCGAGGCGCTCAGCTCCAACGGCTCGACGTCCATGGGCTCGGTCTGCGCCTCCACGATGTCCCTGCTGAACGCCGGTGTGCCCCTCAAGGCCCCGGTCGCCGGCATCGCCATGGGCCTCATCTCCCAGGACATCGACGGCGAGACGCACTACGTCACCCTCACCGACATCCTCGGTGCGGAGGACGCCTTCGGCGACATGGACTTCAAGGTCGCCGGCACCAAGGAGTTCGTGACGGCCCTCCAGCTCGACACGAAGCTCGACGGCATCCCCGCCTCCGTCCTGGCCGCCGCCCTCAAGCAGGCCCGTGACGCCCGCCTCCACATCCTCGACGTGATGATGGAAGCGATCGACACGCCGGACGAGATGTCCCCCAACGCCCCGCGGATCATCACCGTCAAGATCCCCGTGGACAAGATCGGCGAGGTCATCGGCCCGAAGGGCAAGATGATCAACCAGATCCAGGAGGACACCGGCGCCGAGATCACCATCGAGGACGACGGCACCATCTACATCGGCGCCGCCGACGGCCCGGCCGCCGAGGCCGCCCGCACCACGATCAACTCGATCGCCAACCCGACCATGCCGGAGGTCGGCGAGCGCTACCTGGGCACGGTCGTCAAGACGACCACCTTCGGCGCGTTCGTCTCCCTGCTCCCCGGCAAGGACGGCCTGCTGCACATCTCGCAGATCCGCAAGCTCGCCGGCGGCAAGCGCGTGGAGAACGTCGAGGACGTCCTCGGCGTCGGCGCCAAGGTCCAGGTCGAGATCGCCGAGATCGACTCCCGCGGCAAGCTCTCCCTGATCCCCGTGGTCGAGGGCGAAGACGCCGATGACAAGAAGGACGACACCGACAAGTGACGTCGAGCAGTTCAGCGACGACGGCCCGCGCCTCCTCGAAGGCGCGGGCCGTCGCCCGTACCCAAACCCTGATCACCGGGGAGAACGGCATCGGCACGGTCCGCAAGACCACCCTCCCGGGCGGCCTGCGCATCGTCACCGAGACCCTCCCCTCCGTCCGCTCCGCGACCTTCGGCATCTGGGCGCACGTCGGCTCCCGTGACGAGACCCCGTCCCTGAACGGCGCCACGCACTACCTGGAGCACCTCCTCTTCAAGGGGACGGCCCGGCGCAGCGCGCTCGACATCTCCGCCGCGCTCGACGCGGTCGGCGGCGAGATGAACGCGTTCACCGCCAAGGAGTACACGTGCTACTACGCGCGCGTCCTCGACACCGACCTCCCCCTCGCCATCGACGTCGTCTGCGACATGCTGACCGGCTCCCTGATCCGTGAGGAGGACGTCGACGTCGAACGCGGCGCCATCCTCGAAGAGATCGCGATGACCGAGGACGACCCCGGCGACTGCGTCCACGACCTCTTCGCCCACACGATGTTCGGCGACACCCCCCTCGGCCGCCCCGTCCTCGGCACGGTCGACACGGTCAACGCCCTCACCGCCGACCGCGTCCGCCGCTTCTACAAGAAGCACTACGACCCCACCCACCTGGTCGTCGCCGCGGCAGGCAACATCGACCACGACGACGTCGTACGCCAGGTCCGCGCGGCCTTCGAGAAGGCGGGCGCCCTCAAGAACCCGGACGCCACCCCGATCGACCCGCGCGACGGGAAGCGCGTGATCCGCACCGCCGGACGCGTCGAACTGACCGGCCGCAAGACCGAGCAGGCGCACGTCGTCCTCGGCATGCCGGGCCTGGCCCGCACCGACGACCGCCGCTGGGCGCTCGGCGTCCTCAACACGGCCCTCGGCGGCGGCATGTCCTCGCGCCTCTTCCAGGAGGTCCGCGAGAAGCGGGGGCTGGCGTACAGCGTCTACTCGTACACCTCCGGGTTCGCCGACTGCGGCCTGTTCGGCGTGTACGCGGGCTGCCGGCCCTCGCAGGTCCACGACGTCCTGAAGATCTGCCGCGACGAACTCGACCAGGTCGCCCGCGACGGCCTCACGGACGACGAGATCACCCGCGCCATCGGCCAGCTCCGCGGCTCCACCGTCCTCGGTCTGGAGGACACCGGCGCGCTGATGAACCGCATCGGCAAGAGCGAGCTGTGCTGGGGCGACCAGATGTCCGTCGACGACATGCTGAACCGCATCGCGTCGGTCACCCCGGACGACGTCCGCGCGGTCGCCCGCGACATCCTGGGACAGCGCCCGTCGCTGTCGGTCATCGGCCCGCTGAAGGACAAACAGGCGGCCCGCCTGCACGACGCCGTCGCATAACCCTCCTGGCTGAAGGAAACAAGAACATGAGCAAGCTGCGCGTGGCGGTCCTCGGCTCCCAGGGCCGCATCGGCTCCGAGGCCGTCAAGGCCGTCGAGGCCGCCGACGACATGGAGCTGGTGGCCACCCTCGCCCGTGGCGACCGACTGGAGACCCTGGCCGAGACCGGCGCCCAGGTCGCCGTCGAACTCACCACCCCCGCCTCGGTGATGGGCAACCTCGACTTCTGCGTACGGCACGGCATCCACGCCGTCGTCGGTACGACGGGCTGGACCGACGACCGCCTCGCACAGCTGCAGACCTGGCTCGACCAGTCCCCGCGGACCGGTGTCCTGATCGCCCCGAACTTCTCCATCGGCGCGGTCCTCACCATGAAGTTCGCCCAGCTCGCGGCCCCGTACTTTGAGTCGGTCGAGGTCGTCGAACTCCACCACCCGAACAAGGTCGACGCCCCCTCCGGCACCGCCGCCCGCACCGCCCAGCTCATCGCCGAGGCCCGCGCGAAGGCCGGCACGGCCCCGGCGCCCGACGCGACGGTGACGGCCCTGGACGGCGCGCGCGGCGCCGACGTCGACGGCGTCCCCGTCCACTCGGTCCGGCTGCGCGGCCTGCTCGCGCACCAGGAGGTCCTCCTCGGCGGCGAGGGGGAGACCCTGACGATCCGCCACGACTCCCTCCACCACAGCAGCTTCATGCCGGGCATCCTCCTGGGCGCCCGCCGCGTGGTGTCGACGCCCGGCATCACCTTCGGCCTGGAGCACTTCCTGGACCTCGGCTGACATGCGCGCCAAACTCTCGTACACCGTCACGGCCGCCGTCCTGCTCTTCTACTTCGCGCTGGTCGGCAGCCGTGGCGTCATGCTCATCCAGGCCGGCACCCTCCTGACGGTCACCTTCGGCGTCGCCGTCCTGATCCTCCCGGTCATCGGCCTCTGGTTCCTGTGGAAGAACACCCAGTTCGTCCGCAAGGCCAACGCGCTGGCCGCGAAGCTGGAGGCGGAGGGCGGCCTCCCGGTCGACGAACTCAAGCGCACCCCGTCCGGCCGTATCGACCGCGACTCGGCGGACGAGGTCTTCGAGAAGCGCAAGGCGGAGACGGAGGCGGCCCCGGACGACTGGCGGAGCTGGTTCCGCCTGGCGGTGGCCTACCACGACGCGAGGGACACCCCGAGGGCGCGGAAGGCGATGCAGAGGGCGATAGCGCTGCACGACGGGGCGTGAGGTCAGCGGTTCTCCGCGGCCCACGCCTCCACCGTGTCGGCAGCCCGCTCGAACGCCTGCGCGCGGGCCAGGAAATCCGCGTTGTGGCTGGTCAGCAACACAGCCACGCCCTCGGCCCCGCGCCGCGACAGCACCAGCGCCTGCCCCTGCACCGTCCGCGGCACCCCCAGCCACCGCACCGGCTGCTGCACCGTCCGGACCCCGCTCACGTCACTCCACGCGACGGTCCGCGTCACGAAGAACCCGACGTGCCGAAGCCCCCGCGCGCTCACCCACACCCCCATCCGCAGCAACCTCAGCGCACCGGCGATGACGACCGCGGCGGTGACGAACACCCCGAGGGCCCCGGACAGGGACCCGGTGAGCGCGATGAGCACCGCCGCGAACAGCACGAACGACGCGACGAGTAGCGACACCGCCGCCACCCCGACCCGCCAGGGCCCTGGACGGTAGGGCCGCCGCCACCGCTCCCGGTCGACGAAGGGCAACGCCTCCTCGACCGTCTCGAAGGTGCGCTCGGCCGTCAGGAAGGGCAGGGGCACGACTGGTCCTCACTCGCTGTGCACAGGGGGCTGTGCCGGTGAGGCTATCCGACGCGGGCTTCCTGGGGCGGTCGGCGTGCACGCGGGCACAGATGTACGGATCAGCCGAGCGAAGTGTCCGTATTGCGGCATTTAGCGAAGTTCATCTAGCCTGATCAAACGGACCCGGCACTGCTTGAACCCCCGAGCAGGCAGTGCCGGGCTCCTCCTTTGTCATGACTTTTCCCCGGACCGAGGGCAGACCGCGCGATGTACACCGAGTAGCGTGTAACCCATGGCTCCGACCTCCACTCCGCAGACCCCCTTCGGGCGGGTCCTCACCGCCATGGTCACGCCGTTCACGGCTGACGGCGCGCTCGACCTCGACGGCGCTCAGCGACTCGCCGCCCACCTGGTGGACGCCGGCAACGACGGCCTGGTCGTCAACGGCACCACCGGCGAGTCCCCGACCACGTCGGACACGGAGAAATCGGACCTGGTACGAGCCGTCCTGGAGGCCGTCGGAGACCGCGCCCACGTCATCGCCGGCGTCGGCACCAACGACACCCACCACAGCACGGAACTGGCCAGGGCCGCCGAGAAGACCGGCGCCCACGGCCTCCTCGTCGTCACCCCGTACTACAACAAGCCCCCGCAGGAGGGCCTGTACCGCCACTTCACGACCGTGGCGGACGCGACCGGCCTGCCGGTCATGCTCTACGACATCCCCGGCCGCAGCGGCGTCCCGATCACCACGGACACCCTGGTCAGACTCGCCGAGCACCCCCGGATCGTCGCCAACAAGGACGCCAAGGGCGACCTCGGCGCCGCGAGCTGGGCCATCGCCCGCTCCGGCCTCGCCTGGTACTCCGGCGACGACATGCTCAACCTCCCCCTACTCTCTGTAGGAGCGGTCGGCTTCGTCTCCGTCGTCGGCCACCTCGTCACCCCCGAACTCCGCGCGCTGGCCGACGCGTACACCTCGGGCGACGTACAGAAGGCGGCCGAGATCCACCACCGGCTCCTGCCCGTCTTCACCGGCGTCTTCCGCACCCAGGGCGTCATGACCACCAAGGCCGCGCTCGCCCTCCAGGGCCTGCCCGCCGGACCGCTGCGCTCGCCCATGGTCGAGTGCTCCGCCGAAGAGATCGCGCAGCTCAAGCTCGATCTCGCCGCGGGCGGGGTACAGCTCTGACAACAGACTTCACAACTGAATCCCCATAACCGAACAGGAAACGGAACGGGCCACGAGAGCCCGCCGTCATCACCGACAACTGCGTAAGCACGAACGTCACACGCGCCACGTGCCCCTGGCACGTGGCGTGTCGTGGTGAGGAGAGTCTTTTGAGTCATCCGCATCCCGAACTGGGCTCACCCCCGCCGCTCGCGAAGGGCGGCCTGCGGGTCACCCCGCTCGGCGGTCTCGGCGAGATCGGCCGGAACATGACCGTCTTCGAGTACGGCGGCCGACTGCTGATCGTCGACTGCGGAGTGCTCTTCCCCGAGGAGGAGCAGCCCGGGATCGACCTGATCCTGCCGGACTTCTCGTCCATCAGGGACCGCCTCGACGACATCGAGGGCATCGTCCTGACACATGGCCACGAGGACCACATCGGCGGTGTCCCCTTCCTCCTGCGGGAGAAGCCGGACATCCCCCTGATCGGCTCCAAGCTGACCCTCGCGCTCATCGAGGCCAAGCTCCAGGAGCACCGCATCCGCCCGTACACCCTTGAGGTGGCCGAGGGGAACCGCGAACGCATCGGCCCCTTCGACTGCGAGTTCGTCGCCGTCAACCACTCCATCCCGGACGCGCTGGCCGTCGCCATCCGCACCCCGGCGGGCATGGTCGTCCACACCGGCGACTTCAAGATGGACCAGCTCCCGCTGGACGGCCGCCTCACCGACCTGCACGCCTTCGCCCGGCTCAGCGAGGAGGGCATCGACCTGCTCCTCGCCGACTCGACGAACGCCGAGGTCCCGGGGTTCGTCCCGCCCGAGAAGGACATCTCCAACGTCCTGCGGCAGGTCTTCGCGAACGCGAGCAAGCGGATCATCGTGGCGAGCTTCGCCAGCCACGTCCACCGCATCCAGCAGATCCTGGACGCGGCCCACGAGTACGGCCGCCGGGTCGCCTTCGTCGGCCGCTCGATGGTCCGCAACATGGGCATCGCCCGCGACCTCGGCTACCTGAAGGTCCCGCCGGGCCTGGTCGTCGACGTCAAGACCCTCGACGACCTGCCGGACCACCAGGTGGTCCTGGTCTGCACGGGCTCCCAGGGCGAACCCATGGCCGCCCTCTCCCGGATGGCCAACCGCGACCACCAGATCCGCATCGTCGACGGCGACACGGTCATCCTGGCCTCGTCCCTCATCCCCGGCAACGAGAACGCGGTCTACCGCGTGATCAACGGCCTCACCCGCTGGGGCGCCAACGTCGTCCACAAGGGCAACGCCAAGGTCCACGTCTCGGGCCACGCCTCGGCCGGCGAGCTGCTGTACTTCTACAACATCTGCCGCCCGAAGAACCTGATGCCGGTCCACGGCGAATGGCGCCACCTGCGCGCCAACGCGGAACTGGGCGCCATGACCGGCGTCCCCCACGACCGCATCGTCATCGCCGAGGACGGCGTCGCCGTCGACCTCATCGAGGGCAAGGCCAAGATCTCCGGCAAGGTCCAGGCGGGATACGTGTACGTCGACGGCCTCTCCGTCGGCGGAGTGGGCGAACCGGCGCTGAAGGACCGCAAGATCCTCGGCGACGAGGGCATCATCTCGGTCTTCGTGGTCGTCGACTCCTCCACCGGCAAGATCACCGCGGGCCCGCACATCCAGGCCCGTGGCTCCGGTATCGACGACTCGGCGTTCGACGGGGTGCTCCCGAAGATCAACGAGGTCCTGGAGCGGTCGGCCCAGGACGGCGTCGTCGAACCCCACCAGCTCCAGCAGCTCATCCGGCGGACGCTGGGCAAGTGGGTCTCCGACACGTATCGGCGCAGGCCGATGATCCTGCCGGTCGTGGTCGAGGTCTGACCTCCGGCAGAGCCAACTGGGAGCGGGGCGCCTCGATTTGCATCGAGGCGCCCCGCTCCAGTACGTTTACGACTCCGCCTCGCAGGGAACCCGACTGGGTCCCGAGGGGGTGGGAAATCCGGCTCAGAACTTCTGATAAAGTCGGAGCCGCCGGAAAGGAAACCGCGAAACAAAAGCGGGGAACTGGAAAGCACCGAGGAAATCGGATCGGGAAAAGGATCTGATAGAGTC
>NZ_JARAYJ010000030.1:0-125656 GCF_033794345.1 Streptomyces niveiscabiei | reverse complement strand
ATGTTCGTACCCGGACCGGGACAAGAACCCGTCTACGGCAGAGAAGACATCAAGGAAGCACTGAAGCCCTACCTCGCCTCGCCCAGCACCATGGAAGTGACGGCCGCGTCGGTCCACCAGAACGGGGACCTCGCGATGGTCCAGCCGTCCTGGCGGATCACCAGCGAGAGCGGCATCGTGGAAGGAAAAGCGGTTGAGGTGATGAGGAGGACGGCCGAAGGCGACTGGGTCTACATCATCGACAACCCCTACGGCGTCTGATTCCCGTCGCCCCGGCATCACCGTCGGGCGACGGGACCACCTCACGGCAGCGGCGGCCGTATCGGCTTTCTCGATACGGCCGCCGCCTGCTGTCCGGCGACGGTGACACGGTCATGAACCGCCGCGATCCGGGGGAGTACGCGTGGTTGAACTCGGTGACCGCGAGGTCGAGGTGGTCCAGGGTTCCCGAGCCGAGGGAAGACGCCTCTGGCCTGGCGGACAGGTCACGGCGCCCGCGAACCAGCCCGAGTCGGCTGTCGGCCTGGTCCGGGCCCAGGTCCAGTAGCGCAAGACAGCTACCGGGACAGAGGGCCACTCCCGTTTCGTGGCCATCGCGGCCGTGGTCGCGGTGCCGGCTCTTCCGGCGCATCACCGACCCACGAGGCATCGCCCTGACCGCATCCCACATCCGCATCCGCGAACCCCTGACCATCCGTCAGACCTCATGCGGCGTGAGGCGCAGGGGAGCGCGACGTGCGCCGGTATCTGTCCGGGGGCGCGCGGCGCCTGATGAGTCCGGTGATCCACGAGGGTGAAAGCAGGGCCGTGCTCCGGACCTGTCCGGCGTTGCGCATGGGCAGTCCGCTCGGCGGCCTCAGGATGGCGACCGTTCTGACCGCCACCTGTACGCCTCTGATGTCCGAGGAGTTCCGCATGTCGCTGTCCGCCCGCTCGGCCGCCCTGCTCGCCACCACTCTGGCGTCGCTGACGCTCGCCGTACCCGCACACGCCCAGATGTCCGCAGCCGCTGCGGCGGTGACGTACGACGTACAGATCCACGTGTGCGACCGATCGGGGGCGGGCACCGACGACAACGTCTACGGCAGGCTCCGCAACGCCACGAACGACGCGTCCGCATGGGTGCTCCTGGACAAGTCCTGGTACAACGACTTCGAACGCAACGACAACGACACCTACCGGCTCGGCGCTCCCGACGGCTTCGGCACCGTCACCGGGGTGGAGATCTCCAAGGACGGCGGCAACGGGCTGTGCCTGGACCGGATCGTCCTCCGCGAGCCGGGCGCGGACACCGTGGGTGTCTGGCGGCACGACGACATCGCCGCCTACTGGCTCGACCAGAAGGACGACTGCTCCAGCGCGGCCGACTACTGCCTCGGCAACAGCAACGTCTTCGGCCTGCGCTACGAGCAGGCGGAAGCGCGCGGCGTCCCAGGCGCGACGGCGACGGCCGTGAACGAACCCCACGGCTCGCAGCGGCACGGTGCCGTCCGCGCCGCCTCGGCTCCCCAGGACGACGACGGCGACATCATCGTCCTGGGGGACGGCCAAGGAGGCGCTTTCCCCAACATCGTCTCCGACGGCGGCGGCGAGGACGACGGCGAAACCGTCATCGTGGGCGACTGAGAGACCGGCGCGAAGGCTCCCGCCACCCCGCAGGGCCGGCCGTCGCGGGAGCCGGGCCCTTTCCGGCACGGCCGTCATCACGGGGGGGGAGGTGGGGTGAGGACGTGGACGCGGTGTTCGTGGCGGACCTGATCCGGGTGTGGAGCTCAGCTATGTCCTGGTCGCCGAGGGGCAGTTGGACGACGCGTTCCTGGAGTCGCTGGTGGACCGCGTCCTGCTCCCGGTCCTCGCGCCCCGGCGGTGATGGCTCAGGGTGTGCGCGCGGTCCACCGCGTATGCGTCGGCCGGAGGAGCGCCCTGCCGCGGGACGAGCCCGTCAGCAGATGACGCTGCGGATGACCTCACCCGCCTCCATCGCGCGGAAGGCGTCGTTGACCTCGTCGAGCCGTATCCGCCGGGAGACCGCGGACCCGATGTCGAGCTGTCCGCTCTCGGCCAGCGCCACGAGGTCGGCGAAGTTCCGGCGGATCTGGACCGAACCGTAGAACGAGCCGATGAGGCGCTTCTCCTGGAGGAAGAGCGGGACGGCCGGCAGGGTGATCGTGGCGTCGGCCGCGGTCATCCCGACGACGACCGTGGTGCCCCGGCGTCGGGTCGCGTCGTACGCCTGCATGATCACTTTCGGGTTGCCGATCACCTCGAAGGCGTAGTCGACACCGCGCCCGCCGGTCGCCTCGCGGATCTGTTCCACCGGGTCGGCACCGTTCGGGTCGACGAGGTCGGTGGCCCCGGCCCGCCGGGCGTGCTCCCGTTTCATCGGGACCGGGTCGACGGCGAAGATACGCGCCGCGCCCGCGATCCGGGCGCCCTGCATCACGAACTGGCCGACCCCGCCGCAGCCGAACACCGCCACGGTCGCCCCGGGTTCGACCCGGGCGGTCCACAGCGCGGCGCCCACGCCGGTGGTCACGCCGCAGCCGATGAGAGCGAGCTGCTCGCTCGGCAGATCGGTGCGCACGGGGACGACGGCGTGCTCGTGCACGATCATCTCCTCGGCGAACGTGCCCAGCCCCGACATGCCCACCGGACGCGACCCGTCGGACCGGGTGACGTGGCCGGCCCCGTTGCCCACGTACGTCTCACAGTGGTTGGACTCTCCGCGCACGCAGTACCAGCACTCGCCGCACTCGGGGACGAACGAGGCGATGACCCGGTCACCGGCCTCGACCCGCCGTACGTCGGTGCCGACGGCGGTGACGACTCCCGCGCCCTCGTGACCGAGGATCATCGGCGGCGCCCCCGCCGGGCCGGCTGCCTCTGCCGTCGCCCTGAGCGTCGACAGATCGCTCCTGCACACGCCGCTCGCCTCGACGCTCACCCGGACGTCGTGCGGGCCGAGGCTGTCCAGCGTCACCTCCTCGATGAGGAGTCCGGTCTCCGGAGGGGTGAACACAGCTGCCTTCATGACGTGCTCCTGTCGCTGTCGACGCGCGTGCCCTTCGGCACGTGCACCGCTTTCTTCTCGATGAACTGGGCGAAGCCTTCGGGGCCGTTCTCCCGGCCGACACCGGAGGACTTGAAGCCGCCGAACGGCGCGCAGTTCTCCATGCCGAAGGCGTTGACCCCGTAGTTCCCGGCCCGGACCCGCGCGGCGATCTCCATGCCGTGGGCGAGGTCGGCGGTCCACACTGTCCCGGAGAGCCCGTAGGGCGTGTCGTTCGCGATCGTGACCGCGTCGTTCTCGGTGTCGTAGGGGATGACCGAGACGACGGGCCCGAAGATCTCCTCCTGGGCGACCCGCATACGGTTGTCGACGTCGCGCAGCAGGGTCGGCTCCACGTACCAGCCCCGGGTCAGCCCCTGGGGCCGGCCGCCGCCCAGGACCGCCCGCGCGCCCTCGGACATGCCGCTCGCGACGTAGTCCTCCACCCGGTCCCGGTGCTGTTCGCTGATCAGCGGGCCGAAGACGGTCTTCGGATCGTGCGGATCACCGACCGGCATGGCGGCCATGGCGTCCCCGAGTGCGTCGACCACCTCGTCGTAGCGGCTGCGCGGAGCCAGCACCCTGCTCTGTAGGACGCACGCCTCACCGTTGTTCAGGCATGCGGCACCCGCCAGAACCGGTATCACGGCGGGCAGGTCGGCGTCCTCAAGGACGATCGCGGCGGATTTCCCGCCGAGTTCGAGACTGTAGCGCCGCAGGTCACGAGCACAGACCTCGGCGACGCGGATCCCCGTGACGGTACTGCCCGTGAAGCTGACCTTGTCGATCCCCGGGTGCGCGACCAGTGCCGCGCTCACCTCGCGTTCCGCGGGCAGGATGTTGACCACGCCCGGGGGGAACCCGATCTCCTCCAGCACCTCGCCCAGGACGAACGAGTGCAACGGCGTCAGAGGATCGACCTTCAGCACGACGGTGCAGCCCGCCGCCAGCGCGGGCGCCAGCTTCATGAACGCGATGGCCAGCGGTGAGTTCCACGGCAGGATCGCCGCCACCACTCCGACGGGCTCGCTGCGCACGACGACGTCGGCGTACGCGCCCTCGCGCAGCTCGGCGAAGTCGTAGTGCTCGATGAAGTCGGCGTAGTAGGTGAGGAGGCCGATGGACGAGTCGGCCCTGCTGGCCGTGGCGGGCAGGCCGGCCTCGTCGGTGAGGACGGTGCTGAGCCGGCTGTTGTGGACGCGCAGACCGTCGGCCAGCCGGCGCAGGTGCCGGGCCCGCTCGGCCGTGGGCAGGTGCGGCCAGGGACCGGTGTCGAACGCGGCACGCGCTGCCGTGACGGCCCGGTCGAGGTCGGCTCGGGACGCGCTCGGCGCCGATCCGACGGATTCTTCGGTACTCGGAGAGATGACGTCCAGGCGTTGCGTGGAGTCCGGGGTGACCCAGTCCCCTCCGATGTACAGCTTGTGGAAAGCGGTCAAGGCGATGTCTCCCGGTGGGGGTGCCGGTCCGGGCCGACCGAGGTGCCGGCCCGGACCTCGTGATCGGTCAGTCGGTGGGGACGTCGATGTTGTAGACCTTGGCCGCGTTGCCGCTGAGCAGCTTGACCCGGTCCTCCCACGGCACGTCGTTCTCGCCCAGCGCCTTGGCGATGCCGTTGAGCGGCTGCGGGTAGAGGCAGGTGGGGTGCGGGAAGTCGGTCTCGAACATGCAGTTGTCGATGCCGAGGCGGCTGATGTCCTTCAGGAAGTCGCCCTGCGACTCGAACCAGAAGCAGGCGTAGATGTTGCGGCGGAAGTAGTCCGACGGCTTCATCGACAGATGGTCGACGTTGTTCTCGACGGCCTGGTAGTCCAGGGCGTCGAGGATGAACGGGATCCACCCGACACCGCTCTCGACGGAGACGATCTTGAGGCGGGGGTGCCGGTCGAGCAGGCCCGAATAGATGATGTTGGAGATGATGCGGGCGTTGTAGATGTAGAGCATCGTCGAGCCCAGGGCGATCTGCGTGTCCCAGTCCAGGGACGGCCAGGGGCTGCTGCCGGCGTAGCTGTTCTGGGAGACGCTCGCGCCGATGTGGAAGTTGACGGACAGGTCGAAGCTCTCGCAGGCGTCCCAGAACGGCGCGTAGTACGGCTCCGAGAGGTCGGGGTGGCCCTGGTTGTGCGGGTCGGCGTTGGTGTTGACGCCGTGCAGTCCCAGATCGTGGATGCGCTGGACCTCGGCGACGGCGAGGTCGATGTCCCACCACGGGGTGATGCCGAGGCCCATGATCCGGCCGCCCGACTGCTCCTGCATCTCGGCCATGGCGTCGTTCCAGATCCGCAGAACCGTCAGCCGCAGTTCCGGGTCCTCGATCCGGGCCATGGCCTGCCCGCCGAACCCGACCGCGTTGGGGTAGAGGATCTGCCCCCAGATGCCGACCTCGTCCATGAGGGTGAGGCGGGGTTCCACCAGGCTCGCGGCCGGCGAGACCTCGGTGAGCGGCCAGTGGACGAAGTCCGCTCCCCTGACTTTCTGGTTGGACTTGTTGATGACGCTGGCGCCGCCCGCGAAGCCGAGCGGGATGTCCTCCCCGGCCATCCAGACGGGGGACGTGTCGGAGTCCTCGGTGTTCTTCGGGCGGAACACGCCCAGCTTGGCGAGTTCGGAGTTCTTGACGTGGACGACGCGCGGGACGAGGTCCCGGTACTTGGACGGCGCCCGGGAGGTCCACAGGTCACTGGGCTCGGTCAGATGGGTGTCGACATCGATGATCCTGATGTCCTTGATCGATTCCAGCAGGGGGTGGTCCCGGTCCAGCGGAAGTTCGGTGCTGCGGTCGTCGGTGACGGTCATGCCGGTGCCTTTCTCGGAGGTCGGTCGGGTGAGGCGGGGGGCTGTGTCCGGTGTCAGATCACCCCCTTGCGGGAGAGGTCCTCCATCTCGTCCGCTGACAGGCCGAGCAGCTCGCCGTAGACGTAGGCGTTGTCCTGGCCGTAGTCGGGTCCGCTGCGGTCGAACCGGCCGCCGATGTAGGCGGGCGTCTCGCTGAACCGGACGGGGACCTCCTTCACCGGCCAGCGGCCCATCTCGGCCTGTTCGACCTCCACCAGCCAGTCCAGGTGGGCGAGTTGGGGATCGGTCTCGTAGCGGTCCTGGGCCGTCTGGCAGACCCCGGCCGGTACCCGCGCGGCCTGGAGTTCTTCCATGAGCCGGAACGGTTCCCACCGCGCCGTGGCCGCCGCGAGCAGCGTGTCCAGGCGGTCCTGGTGCGCCAGCCGGTCCTCCGGCGTGCTCAGCTCGGGGTCGGCGGCCCACTCCGGCACCCCGAGGACCCGGGTCAGGGCGAGCCACTGCTCCTGGTCGAACGCGGCGATCGCGATCCACCGGTCGTCGCCCGCTGCCGGGTACACGCCGTGCGGGGCCGCCGGCAGGTAGGGCGAGCGGTTGCCGTAGCGGGACCAGGAGCGGCCGTTGACCGCGTGGTCGAGCACGGCCGTGCCGGTCAGGTAGAGCCCGCACTCGACCTGCGAGGAGTCGATCCAGCAGCCCTCGCCGGTGGTGCGCCTGCGGTGGAGGGCGGCGATCATCGCGGTCGCCATCTGGTAGGCGCCGAACCAGTCGAGGTAGGAGTAGCCGATGCCGGCCGGCGCGTAGGGCTCGGGCAGCCCCGACATGTCGGAGATCCCCGACATGGCCTGTGCGGTCGGCCCGAAGGCGCGCAGCCGCTGGTAGCGCCCGTGCTGGCCCATGCCGGACTGCTGCACGTAGATGATCGCTGGGTTGAGCTTGCGCAGCTCCTCGTATCCCAGCCCCATCCGCTCCATGGTCCCCGGGGAGAAGCCCTCGACGACCATGTCGGCGTCCTTGATCAGCTCTTTGAGCAGGTCGAGGGCCTGGGAGTCCTTCAGGTTGAGGCTGATGCCCCGCTTGCCCGCGTTGATCTCCATGAAGGCGCCGCTGCGGTTCACGCTGGTCGTCGGGGACGGGACGATCGGTGCCTGCGCCCGCTCGCGCTCCGCCCGGCCGCCGTCGGGCAGCATGCCGAGGCCAAGGCGCATCCCGTCCAGCCGGGACAGGTGCTCGACCTTGATCACCTCGGCCCCGTGGGCGGCCAGGAACCGGCCGGCGCCCGCGCTGGCGAGGAACCAGCTGAGGTCGATGACCCGGACACCGGCCAGCGCGAAGGGTTTTCCGTGCCGGCTGAGCACCGGTTCGGACGCGGCCTTCGCCGATGGGACGGCGCGCGGGGTGAGGCGGACGGTTTCGAGGCCGGCGAGCACCTCGGCGGTGTGCTCGCCGAGGAGCGGCGCGCGGGGGCCGGTGCGCCACGGCAGTCCGGGGCTGTACCACTTCGCGCCGATCTCGGTGAAGGTCCGGCCGAGTTCGGGGTGTTCCACGTCGATGAAGGCGCCGCGCTCGCGCCAGTGCTCGTCGGCGGCGTTCTCCTCGGGCCTGCGGACGGGCGCCCAGGCCATCCCGGCGGCCTGGCCCTCCTTCCACAGGTCCTTGTCGAAGGTGAATCCGGCGACGAACCGGTCGACGGCCGCGTTGATGTGGTGCATGGTCTCCGTCCTGGCCAGCAGGGCGGGGTCGTCGTACTTCTCGTCGAGGAGGTCGCCCGCCATCCCGTAGGGAGCGAGCACGCCTCCGACGGAGGCCGCGCCGGAGGTGAAACCGGGCAGGTAGGTCCGGTACGGCAGGACCCAGCGGCCGTCCTTCGTCCGCGAGATGCCCGGCGTCGTGGCCGCCGCGCCCGTACCCGAGTCCCGCTTGCCGAAGGAGTGACGGCACGTCAGACGCTGATGGGGCGTCCTGTTGTAGACCCAGTCCGGCAGATCGGTCTCGGTGTTCTTCGCGACGGCCTCGTGCACGGCCGACGACAGCTCCTGCCCCACCCCGGTCTCCAGCCGGTAGCAGAGGGCCACCATGATCTGCGCGGCCATGATCTCCCCGGTGATGTGGTAGGCGTGCCACATCTGGGGCGCCACCGGCGGGGTGTCGTAGGTGCCGGTCGGGTTCGGGTCGTACCCGCAGTTCATGACCACGCCGCCCAGGGCCAGGTGGATCAGGTCACTGCCCACATGGTCGGCCCAAGGGCCGGTGTCCCCGAACGGGCTGATGCGGGCGTACACCAGGCCCGGGTGGGTGCGGCGCAGTTCCTCGTAGCCGAGTCCCCGGTCGCGGAGGTAGTCGCGGTGCCGGGTGTCGAGCAGGACGTCGGCGGTCCGCACCAGCCGGGAGAACTGCTCGCGCCCCTCGGGGGTCTCCAGGTCGAGGACGATCGCGCGCTTGCCGAAGTTGTAGTGCCAGAAGTGCAGACTGCGGTCGGGGCCGGGCCGGTCGTCGGCGAACGGCCCGATGCCGCGGGTGCGTTCGCCGCCGGGGGGTTCGACCTTGATCACGTCCGCGCCGAGGCCGGCGAGGACCTTCCCGCAGTACTCGCCGAGTTCGTCGGCGATCTCCACCACGCGGACGCCGGTCAGGAAGCTGCCGGTCTCGGCATCTCGTTCGGTCACCGTGGTCCTCCTTCGTGTGGTTCGGGGCGCCAGAAGGCCGCCAGGGTGATCACGCCCGCTGCGGCTCCGAGGCCGGCTGTGAGGGCGAGTCCGGCCCATCCGCCGACGTGCGTGCCGGTGTGGTGGCCGACGGACCAGGCGCCGGCTCCCAGCGCGCCGAGTGCGCAGGAGGCGACGATGATCATGAGGACGTACTCGTAGCCCTCGCCCGGCCGGAAGACGAAGAAGCCGTTGCGCAGGTGGTTCGTCACCAGCGCGACGAGCATCGTGCCGACCACGGCCGCAGCCGCCGG
The DNA here is from genome assembly GCF_033794345.1 of Streptomyces niveiscabiei. NCBI lineage: Bacteria > Bacillati > Actinomycetota > Actinomycetes > Kitasatosporales > Streptomycetaceae > Streptomyces > Streptomyces niveiscabiei. The sequence continues at coordinate 116,855 of NZ_JARAYJ010000030.1, read as the reverse complement.
CGAGGTGAGCAGACCGAGCACGAGCAGCAGGCCGGCGGCGAGTTCGGTGGCGGTGGCGAGGAGGGCGTTGAGGCGGCCGGGGCGTACGCGGATGGACTCGAACCAGCGGGCGGTGCCCGCGATGCCCCCGCCGCCGAACGCGTGGTTCCAGCCGTGCGCGATCATCGTGCCGCCCACCGTCAGACGCATCAGCAGGGCGGCGATGTCCGTGCCCGCCGCGGCGCTCACCGGGCCGCTTCCCGCGCGGCCGGGCGGCGGAACTGCGGCACCGTCCAGCCCACGTGCTCCTCGAAGCAGACCTCCAGCGGCTCGCCGATCGTCAGCGTCGCCGGATCGGCCCCGACGATGTTCGAGATCATCCGGACGCCCTCCTCCAGATCGACGACGGCGATGACCGCGGGGCCGTCGAACCCGGGGGCGGGAGGGTGGTGCAGGATCGTGTAGCTGTAGAGCGTGCCACGGCCGCTGACGTCGCTGACCTCCCAGTCGAGCGAGTGGCACTCGGGGCAGGCGGGGCCGGGCGGGTGACGCAGCGCGCGGCACGCGCGGCAGCGCTGGACCGCCAGCCGGCGGTCGAAGGCGGCGTCCCAGAAGAACCGGGTGTCGGGGTTCACCGCCGGGCGCGGGCGACCCGCCGCAGGGGCCCTGGTCATCGTGGCCGGCTCCTTTCCGCAGGTCATGCCGTCCGTCCCAGGACGACTCCGCTGGTGGGGGCGTGCGAGCCGCCGGTGACGACGGCGTGGGCGGCGCCGGGGACCTGGTTGACGGCGGTACCGCGCAACTGGCGTACCGCCTCGGTGAGTCCGTTGAAGCCGTGGAGGTACGCCTCGGACAACTGGCCGCCGTTGGTGTTGGTGGGGATCACCCCGTCGATCTCGGTGCCGCCGTCCCTGATGAGACCGGGGGCCTCGCCGGGGCGGCAGAACCCGAGCGCCTCCAGCTGCATCAGCACCGCCGGACTGAAGTGGTCGTAGAGCAGGGCGACGTCCATGTCCCGGGGCCCGAGCCCGGACCGCGCCCACAGCTGGTCGCCCATCACCCGCGTCTCGGCCGCGACGGCGAGGTCGTCCCGGTAGAGCGGGGCCACGCCGTACTGCCGCGGGCCCACCCCCATCGCCGCGCCGAGCACGGCGACGGGCGGCCGGCGCAGGTCCTTGGCGCGGTCCGGCGCGGTGAGGACCAGGGCGATCCCGCCGTCGCTCTCCTGGCAGCAGTCGAAGAGCCGCAGCGGGTCGGCGATCATCCGCGACGATTGATGGTCGTCCAGGGTCAGCGGCCGGTCGTGGAAGAAGGCGTGGGGGTTCTTGTTCGCGTAGGCGCGCTGGACGACGGCCTGGCGGCCGAAGTCCTCCGAGGTCGCGCCGTACTCGTGCATGTAGCGGCGGAAGCTCGGCGCGAAGAACGCGGCCGGTGTCACCATGCCGAAGGGCGCGGCCCACGACAGGGTGACCGCCGCGGCGGTGGCCGCTCCGTCGCCCGCGTAGCGCGACGGCTGTCCGAACCGTCCCTGCGAGCGCTCGTTCATCGCCCGGTAGCAGACGACGGTCCGCGCGCTGCCGGTGGCGATCGCCATCGACGCCAGCGCGAGGGTGCCCGGCCCGCCACCGCCGCCACCGGAGGTGCGCGCGAAGAACGTCAGCGCGTCGAGTCCGAGGTAGTGGGCGACGGCGGGCTCGTCGTTGTCGTCCATCGTCATGGTGACGAGTCCGTCGACGTCCGAGGGGGCGAGGCCGGCGTCGGTGAGGGCGAGGGTGCAGGCTTCGAGTGCGAGCCGCAGTTCGCTGCGGCCGGAGGCTTTCGAGAACTCCGTGGATCCGATGCCGACGATCGCTGCCGAGGGAGAGGCGTTCATGAAGCGGCTCCAACTCAAGGAAACGACGCGAGTGCTTTTCCTAATTACCTCAGAGAACACGCGCCGGACGCGCTTGTCAATGAGGTGGGCGGAGACTTGACGCGAGGGGCGTCACGGTCTCTACTGAGGAAAAGGCGCCGTGTCGTTTCCCAACTGTGAGGTCCGAGCCATGACCGTGTCGAGTCAGAAGAAGTCACCAGGCCGTCCGCTGGACGCCCAGCGTGAGGCCGCTTTGCTGGACGCGGCGCTGGAGCTGCTGTCCGAGGTGGGCTACGAGCGGTTGAGCCTGACCGAGGTGTGCCGCAGGGCGGGCGCCAGCACCAAGACGGTGTACCGGCGATGGGCGAACAAGGACGAGCTGATGACGGCGGCGCTGCGCCGTGCGGTCGTGCGGTCGGTGGACGCGCCGTTCGAGGTGGTGGCCACCGGGTCGCTGCGGGGTGATCTGCTGGAGAACCTGCGGGCATCCGCCCAGCGGCAGCGGCAGTTCACCCCGCAGTACACGGCCGGCCTGCTGGTCGCCGCGGCCGGCGGCAGCGAGGCCGGGCAGATGGCCAAAGACCTGTTCCGTGTGCATTACGCCGGTCTCACGGAGACGGTCCTCCAGTGGGCCCAGGAGCGGGGGGAGATCGGCGCGGACGTGGACGCGGTGTTCGTCGCGGACGTGATCCGGGGCGTGGAGCTGAACCACGTCCTGATCGCCGGGGGGCAGTTGGACGACGCGTTCCTGGAGTCGCTGGTGGACCGCGTCCTGCTCCCGGTCCTCGCGGCCGGGCGGGAGGACGCCCGATGAAGGTCAGCGTCGACCTGAACCGCTGCGTGGGCTACGGGCAGTGCGTGTTCGCCGCACCCGACGCCTTCACCCTGCACGGTTCCGAAGCCCTGACCTACGTGCCGAACCCGCCCGACGAGATGCGGGAACAGCTCGTGCGCGCCCAGGTGGCCTGCCCCGTCAAGGCCATCACCCTCGGCGTCGAGGACGCGGACGCACCGGTGGCGACCGGCCCACGCCAGGGCCCGCACGTGGTGGTGGTCGGGGCGTCGCTGGCCGGATTGAAGACCGCCGAATCACTGCGCGAGGCAGGCTTCGCCGGGCGGCTGACGATCATCGGGGACGAGCCGCACCGTCCGTACGACCGGCCGCCGCTGACCAAGGCGTGCGTGAGCGAGAAGCTGCCCCCGGACCGCCTGGAACTGCCGGTCACCCAGACCCTGGACGCCGACTTCCGCCTCGGGGTGGCAGCCGCCGCCCTGGACACCGGCCGCCGCCTGGTGCGCCTCGCCGACGGCAGCAGCATCGGCTACGACACCGTCGTCATCGCCACCGGCACCCGGGCCCGCCCCTTCCCCGGGGGTGCCGCCGACGGCATCACCGGAATCCTCACCGTCCGCACCCGCGACGACGCCGCCGAACTCCAGCGCCGTCTGGCCCTGCCGCCCCGCCGGGTGGCCGTGATCGGCGCCGGCTTCCTCGGCGGTGAGCTGGCCTCCGGGTGCCGCGAACTCGGCCTGGACGTCACTCTCGTCGAAGCCCAGGACACCCCGTTGCAGGGGCCCTTGGGCAGCGTGGTCGGCTCCGCGGTCGCCGGCCTGGCCCGCGGCAGAGGCGTCGACCTGCGCCTGGCCACCACCGTCGAGGGCTTCGAAGCCGACGACACCGGTGCGCTGCGGCGGATCCGCCTGTCCGACGGCGCCACCGTCGAAGCGGACCTTGCCGTCGTCGCCCTGGGCGCCCAGCGCAACGTCGAATGGCTCGACGGTTCCGGTGTGCCGGCCGACGCCGCCGGGGTGCGGTGCGACGACCGCTGTCGCGCCCTCGACGACCAGGGCGAGATCGTGCCGGACGTGTACGTGGCCGGCGACGTCGCCGCCGCCCCGCACCCCCTCCTGCCCGGCCGCCTGCTGTCGGTGGAGCACTGGAGCAACGCCCGCACCCAGGCCGAGACGGTTGCCCGCAACATCACCCGCCCAGACGGCCAGGACCCGGGCCCCCACACCGGCCTGCCGTCCTTCTGGTCCAGCCAGTTCGGCGTGAACATCAAGGGCGTCGGCCATCCCGGCATCGCCGACCGCGTCGAGATCGTCCAGGGCGCGCTCGGCGAGGCTTCCTTCAGCGTGCTGTACGGGCGCGGCGACCGCACCGTCGCGGCGGTCACCTTCGACAACGGGCGGCACCTGCCCTACTACGAGTCCCTCGTCCGCGAGGGCGCGCCGTTCCCGGCCGGGTTCTCCGCCTGCGACGACAACACCTCCCACGCCGTCCACCCGGTCGGCCGCTGAGCAGCCCCTTCCCCGAAGCCCCGCACCTACCGGAAGTGAGGAACGGCCTCATGGCATCCACCCTGTTCAAGCAGATCCTCCACCCCGACAGCCGTGCCCACCCCTGGGACCTGTACGCCGAGCTGCGCAAGGAAGCGGTCTCCGTGCAGGACGACGGCACCTATGTCGTCAGCCGGTACGAGGACGTGAAAGCGCTGCTGAGCGACCCGCGCATCTCCTCGGACGTCGGCAAGGCGACCCCCGGCACCCGGATGACCGTCAACGTGCCGACCCCGGGGACGGCCCCGACGTTCATCATCCGCGACAACCCCGAGCACGACCGGCTGCGCGGGCTGACCATGCGCCACTTCGGTCCGCCCGCGCGCCCCGGCGGTGTGGAGGACTACCGGCCGATGGTGGAGCGGCTCGTCCGCGAGCGCCTCGACAACCTGATGGGCCGGGCCGAGTTCGACCTGGTCGAGGAGTTCTCCCACCCCATCCCCGTCCGGGTGATCTGCCACATGATGGGCATCCCCCTGGAGGAGGGCGCGAACATCCTCAGCCCTCTCCTCGGCGACGTCGAACGGGAATTCATGATCGACCCGTCCGACGCCGAACTGATAGAGATACGGAGCCGCCACCAGGAGCAGGCGATCGCCTACCTGAGCACGCACGTCGAGCGGCTGCGGGAGAACCCCGGGGACGACATGCTGTCCCGGATGATCCACGACGAGGGCCCGGGCGCCCCGCTCGACCTCCGGGAACTGCTCGGCACCGCCCTCATGATCTTCGGCGCCGGGCACGAGACCACCGTCAACCTCATCACGAGCAGCATGCTTCTCCTGCTGCGCCACCCGGACCAGCTGGCCCGGCTGAAGGCCGACCCCTCGCTCGCGTACGGCGCCGTCGAGGAGACCCTGCGGATGGAGCCGCCCGCGCACATGCGGCCTCGCGCCGCCACCGCCGACATCCGGGTCGGCGACCAGGTGATCCCCAAGGGCGCCTCGGTCATCCTGAACCTCGCCGCCGCCAACCGCGACCCGCGCCGTTTCACCGACCCGGACACCTTCGACATCACCCGCCCCGACAACGCCCACCTCAGTTTCGCCGGCGGCACCCACTTCTGCTTCGGTGCCCCGCTCGGCCGGATGGAGGGCCAGATCGCGGTCCGGGAGCTGAGCCGGCGCCTGGCCGGTCCCCGCCTGCTCCAGGACCCGCCGCCCTACCGCGACTCACCCGATCTGCGCGGCCCGTCGGAGCTGTGGCTCGGGGTGAAGGAGGTCCTGCCCGCCTGACGGCGGGCCGGGAGACCAGCATGAGGAGCCCGGGCCTGCGGCGCCGGGCTTCCCTGACGGCCGGAATGACCAGTTCAGACCCTCATCAACAGAGAGGGACGGGCTGTGACCGCTGTCCCGCAGCCGACCGGACTTGAGCCGTACACCATCCACATCCCCCAGGATGTCCTGGACGACCTGAGGACCAGGCTCAGGGTGACCCGGTTCGCCCCCGCCCCCGGCAACGAGAGTGAGGTCTACGGCCTTCCCACGGCCTACCTGCGCCCTCTCGTCTCGTACTGGGCCGAGGAGTTCGACTGGCGTGCCGTGGAGAAGGAGCTGAACACTTGCACCCACCACCGCGTCGATGCCGGGGGAGCCCCGGTGCACTTCCTGCGTGAACCGGGCAGAGGGCCGGCTCCCGTTCCGCTTCTGCTCCTGCACGGCTGGCCCTGGACGTTCTGGGACTGGAGCAAGGTGATCCGGCCGCCTACGGCGGCGACCCCGCCGACGCCTTCGACGTCGTGGTGGCTTCCTCGCCGGGATACGCCTTCTCCACGCCGCTCACCAGCGAGCGGGAGAACTTCGTCAGCATGGCCGACCAGGGCAGCCTGGTCGGAGCCCAGCTGGGGCACAAGTACGCGGACTCCCTGTACGGCATCCAGTTGTACGACGAGATGCCGCTGAACATGTTCCAGGGCGACCGGTTCTGGGACGTGACCGCCGAGGGTCTCCGCCGCAGATGCGACAACGGTGGCGCACGTGGAGCGACCTGCGCGCCGGCTTCGACGAGGTCTTCCCCGTCGACCACATCCTCACCAACGCCACCCTGTACTGGGCCAACCAGGCCATCGGCTCGTCCATCCGGACCTACCGCAACATGAACCTCTACCCCTGGACACCCGCACACGACCGCACACCGCCCATCGAGGCACCGACCGGCTTCACGATCCTGCTCGGCGAGGCTCACCCGCCCGGCACGTACACCCCCGAGGAGCGTGCGGCGCTGGTCGGCCGGACCGGCTTCTACGGCGACATCCGCGCGGTCAACGTGCACGAAACGGGCGGTCACTTCGGCCCCTGGGAGAATCCTGGAGCCTGGATCCACGACCTCCGCTCCGCCTTCCGCGAACCGCGCTGACGCCTTCGGCGATCGACCGGGGCGGGGAGTGCCGGGGCCGCGTGCCCTGAGCGGGCGACGGAGTTTCGGGGTTCGCCCGCGAACTCCCGGTGAGCCTGACGCGGCAGGCGCGGTGCCGCACCTGGCGGGTGGATCGGCCGAGCTGACCACTCGACGGCCGAATCAGATGCGACATGCCCTGGAGGCCCCCTCGGGGCAGGAGCGAACGGACGTCACCTTCACCCCCGTGGTCGGGCTGATCGTCCGGTGCACGGGTGACCAGCAGTCCGGCTGGTGGCGGACGGTGGCGGCGTGCGGTCTGCGTTGAGTTTCTGCACCCGCGGGCCTGCGACGTCCATGTCGTAAGAAACCGGAGAAGGTGTCGGTGACGATCCAGCCGGTGCCGTCGGTGGCCGTGACGGCGTCAAAGTCGTGGGCCAGGGGGTCGCAGGCGGCGCGTGTCGGGTCGTCCCGTGGTCGCGCGCCGCCGTGTTCGTCGCTGGGGCGGCTTCCGACCCTACGCCTTCTGTCCCGCCCGTCGTCTGCGGGCGGGACGAGATGTGCGTGGCCGGTCATGAGTCGAACGTGTACAGGTTGGGATCGGGTGAACGGGGTGCGGCTCAGGCCGACTGCCAGTCTCATGAAGATCCCGAAGACCCAGCCTCCTCCGCGTCAGCGTCGGCGCGTGAGCCTGCTCTGTGAGCGGCCGACCGCTCCGCGAAGCGTTGAGCGGCTGCCGGTGGGGAGGAAGGCGCCCCAGGCCCGGAGCTGAGACCCGCCGCGCCCTCACCGTCGTACCCGAAGGGCGATGGCATCCCTGACGTGTGCGTCTGCGAGTTCGCGGCTGGAGGCGACGCGGGGAGTCCGGTGGGCGGGCGGTCTCAGTGAGGACGGCGGCCTCGGACGTGGTCGCTGCAAGGCGGGGACGGCTTCGCGCTCGGTGGACACGATGCCGCCACGAAGACGAGTCGTATCTGGTCGGAGGCGGCGGCGGTGACGCCGACGAGGATCTCGTCGGGTCTTCGCCGACACAGCACCGGTGACACCCTTGCCAGGGTTCCGACATGACGGAGCCGATCAGCAACGCCCATCAGAGCACGGTCGCCTGACTTCTCCTCAGCGGTGTCCCTCCTGCGTTCTCCGGCCCTGCCGTCGCCCTGGCGTCTGACGACGTCCATCGGTCCGGCTCCCGCGGCCGGGAGAGCTGACTGCTCGCGCCCACGCGGCGGAGCCGCAGATCGGATACGGCCCCGTGCCCCTTTCAGCGGTGAACTTCACCAGGACCGCTCAGGCGGCTGCTATGCCGTTGTCCACCGGCAGGACCACGCCGTTGATGCTGCTCGCCGCGTCCGACGCCAGGAAGACGATCGCCGCGGCCGGTTCGTCCGCTTCGGAGCAGCGGAGGTTCTGCCGATACCCGGCGAGGACCCTGAGGCCGTGCGTCCCCTCGTCGACGCCGGCGTTGGTGCGGATTCCGGAGCCGCCGTACATGACCGCGAGGGACTGGGTGAGCCCGATCACGCCGTGCTTGGACATCGTGTAGACGGCGCCGGACGCACTCCCGCTCCGTGGGCACCCGCCCGCTCGGCGTGGCGACCCGCTGGGCGTCGTTCACCCTGGCGTCCAAGGGGAACCGGATTCCGTGAGGAGGCTGTCCAGCCTTGCGCACCAGGCGCCAAGGCACCCTGATGGACTACGGAAGGTGGTACGAGGCGATGGTCAGTGCGGCGCCGTGTCGTCCGCTCGCTTTCACCCGTCCAGGCATCGGCAAAGCCGACTGCGTCCTGTGGCCCGGCTCATTTCTCCGCGAGCCCGGCCGCTCCGCCCCGGTGACCCGCCACCACAGCCCGGGTCGCCGTCGTCGCGCGGGCGGCGATCTCCTCCACGGCCCGCTCCGACGCGCCGAACTCCCCGTCGAGCAGCCGTGCCGCGTACCCGCGCATGAGCGAGCAGATCGCGTCCAGCAGGGCGTGGGCGGACTGCGCGTCGGGAGCCAGCTCCAGCGCGGACGGCAGCAGCAGGTCCGCCAGCGCACGGTTTCCCTCGCGCAGTTCGGGGTTGGCTTCCAGCAGGGAGGGAGCCGTCAGCAGCTCGTACCCGCCGCGGAGGTCGGCGGCGACGCGGATGTACGCGGCCACGACCGAGGTCAGCCGTTCCGTCGGCGTCGTCGCGGTGCCGAGCACCTCCAGGAAGAGTTCCTTCACCCTGTTCTGGATGTCGAGAGAGGCGGCGACCAGCAGAGCGTCCCGGTCGGCGAAGTGGCGGTAGGGGGCTCCCGGACTGACCCCGGTGCGGCGCGCGGCCTCGATGACGGAGAAGCGGCGCACCCCCACCTCGTCGACGATCTCCAAGGTGGCCCGGACCAGAGCGGTGGCGAGGTCGCCGTGGTGATAGTTGTCGCGCCCGCGCCCCCGCTCCGTCCTTGCCATTCCCGCAGTTTACCGAGGCAGACCGGGACCGAGGCGCCCGGCCGCGAGCGCCTGCCGGGACCGTTCGAGGCGCAGCGGCAGGTCGCGTACGCGCACCCCGGTGGCGTGGTGGAACGCGTTGGCGATCGCCGCGGCGGTGCCGACGATCCCGACTTCGCCGATGCCTCTGACGTCGGTGGGGCTGGACGCGTCGCCCGGCTCGCTCAGCCACACCGCCTCCAGGTCGCGGATGTCGGCGTTGGCCGCGAAGTGGTAGGAGGCGAGGTCCTGTTCGGTGAAGTCACCGAAGTCCGGGGCGAGTTCGCCGCTCTCCAGCAGGGCCATGGACGCTCCCATCGTCATGGCTCCGAGGAACTGCGAGCGTGCCGTCCTCGGATTGAGGATCCGGCCGGCCGCGAACACCCCGAGCAGCCGGTCGAGCACGATCTCACCGGTGTCGGTGTCCACCCGCACCTGCGCGAACTGCGCCCCGTGCGTATGTCCGGCCGTGTGCTCCCCCAGGTCCCCGGCCGTGTCGGCCGGCACCTCGAGACCGCTGTCCGGCACCGTGCCGCCGCGCGCGAAGAGCTCCGCCGCCAGCGAGCGGCACGCCTTGTACACGGCCCGGCTCCACGAGGCGGTGCCCATCGACCCGCCGGCGGCTGCGGCGAAGCCGAACGACGCCCGCCCGATGTCGAGGCGGACCCGGTCGAGCGGCGCACCGAGCGCGTCGGCGGCCACCTGGTGGAGCACCGTGCGCGCGCCCGTCCCGATGTCGGCGGCGCCGACCGTGACCCGGTACGTGCCGTCCGGCTCGACGCGCGCGCGGGCGTGGGTCCGCATGGCGGCGTACGGGTGGTAGGAGACGGCGACGCCGGTGCCGACCAGCCAGCGGCCCTCCCGCCGCGCACCGGGAGAGGGGTCACGCCGGTCCCAGCCGAACCGTGCGGCGCCCTCACGCAGGCAGGCGGCGCGTTCGTGAGCGCCGTGCCTCTTGGGCTGGTTGCGGATCCGCAGTTCGATCGGGTCGATGCCGAGAGCGCAGGCCAGTTCGTCCATCGCCGACTCCAGCGCGAACATCCCCGGCGTGTACCCGGGGGCGCGGAACCAGTTGGGCGGCGGCACGTCGAGCGCCGCCACCCGGGCCGTGGCGCGCAGGTGGGGTACGGCGTACAGGGTCGAGGTGGGGGCCACCGTCTCCTCCGTGTACTCCAGCAGCGTCGAGCACTGCTGGACGGCGTCGTGGTCGAGAGCGACGAGCCGCCCGTCGCGGTCGGCGCCGAGCCGCAGCCGCTGGATCGTGGGCGAGCGGTAGGGGACCAGGGACACCATCTGCCGCCGGGTCAGCGCGATCTTCACCGGGCGCCCGACGGCGCGCGCCGCGAGGGCGGCGAGGACGGTGGGGACGCGCGGCATCGCCTTGGAGCCGAAGCCGCCGCCGACGTACTCGGAGACGACCTCCACCGCCGACTCCTCCAGGCCGAACAGCGTGGCGATGGCCTGGGCGCTGAGGTACGGGGCCTGGTCGCTGTTGTGCAGCGTCAGCCGGTCCCCGTCCCAGGAGGCGATGGTGGCGTGCGGTTCCAGCGGGCTGGCGTGTGCGGCGGGGGTGGTGTAGGTCGCCTCGACGCGCACCGGCGCGTCCGCGAGTGCCTGGTCCACGTCGCCGAACGCCAGAGCGGCGGGCAGACCGACGCCCATCGTCTCCGGCTGGCGTATCGCTTCGTGATCGGCGCGCAGCACCACGTCGTGCGGCTGCCGCTCGTACGTCACACGCACCGCGGCGGCGGCCTCGCGGGCCGCTTCCAGGGAGAGGGCCACCACCGCCGCCACGACCTGGCCGCGATGGGCCACCTCGGAGGACTGGAGAACGTACAGGTCCTCCAGGGAGACGAAGGCGCTCCTGGCGCCCGGCCGCAGCCGGGGCACGTTGTCCTGGTCCAGGACCGCGAGCACGCCGGGCACGGCCAGCGCGGCGGACGGATCGACCTCCCGCACCCGGCCCCGGGCGATGGTCGCGCCGACCGGCCAGACGTAGGCGACGTCCGGCACCGGGTACTCGTAGGCGTACCGGGCTCTGCCGGTGACCTTGTCGAGGCTGTCGGCACGCACCACCGGGGCGCCGACAGCGGCGTGTTCACTCCGTTCGGCTGTGGTCATCGTCGCTCACCGGTTCCGGTCGGTTCCGTGGCCAGGTCCCGGACACATGCGGCGACCAGGTCGCGGGCGAGGTCGAGCTTGAACGCGTTGTCGGGCAGCGGGCGCGCCCCGGCGAGTTCGGCGTCCATCGCCGCGCGCACGGCGTCGTCGTCGGGCCGCCGCCCGCGAAGCAGCGCTTCGGCGGTCCGGGCCCGCCAGGGCCGCGGGGCGACGCCTCCCAGCGCGATACGGATGTCCCGCAGCGCGCCGTCGTCGCCGACGGACACCGATACGGCGGCGCTGACCAGCGCGAACGCGTACGACGTGCGGTCGCGTACCTTCCGGTAGCGCATCGCGGCCCCGGACGGGGGCGGCGGCACCTCCACACCGGTGATCAGATCGCCGGGCGCGAGCAGGGTCTCCCGGTGCGGGGTGGAGCCGGGCAGCAGGTACAGATCCTCGACCGGCACCGCGTGCGCGCCGCCGTCGGCGGAGCGCACCCGCACCGTCGCGTCCAGTGCCACCAGGCCGACGGCGAGGTCGGAGGGGTGGGTGGCCACGCAGTGGTCCGAGGTGCCGAGGACGGCCAGCTCCCGGTGCGCGCCGTGCACGGCCGGGCAGCCGGTGCCGGGGGAGCGCTTGTTGCAGGGTTTGGTGACGTCGTAGAAGTAGCCGCAGCGGGTGCGCTGGAGCAGGTTGCCGCCGACGGTGGCGGCCGAACGCACCTGTCCGGACGCCCCGGCGAGCACGGCTGCGGCGATCAGCGGGAAGCGGCGGCGGATGCCGGGGTCCCCGGCCAGCGGGGCGTTGCGCACCGCCGCGCCGATCAGCACGGACCCGTCGGCGCGGTGCTCGATCCGGTCGTAGGGCAGCCGTGAGACGTCCACCAGGAGGCGGGGGCTCGTCACGCCGAGCTTCATCAGGTCCACGAGGTTGGTGCCACCGCCCAGGTAGACCGCGTCGGGCCGTCCCGCGACCAGCGTCTGGGCCTCCTGTGCGTCCGTCGCGCGTACGTAGGCGAACTCCCTCATGCCGCGCCCCTGCTGCTTTCGGCCGCGGCGTCGAGGACGGCCGCGACGATGCCGCCGTACGCCCCGCACCGGCACAGGTTGCCGCTCATGCGCTCGCGGACCTCGTCGGCGTCCAGTTCGACCACGTCCGCCGCGAGGTCCTCGGTCACGTGGCTGGGCCAGCCGCGTTCCGCCTCCGCCAGGGCGCCGACGGCGGAGCAGATCTGGCCCGGGGTGCAGTAACCGCACTGGAGTCCGTCATGGTCGCGGAACGCCTGCTGCACCGGGTGCAGCCTGTCGCCGTCCGTCAATCCCTCGACGGTGACGATCTCCCTGCCCTCGGCGGTCACCGCCAGCGTCAGGCAGCTGTTCACGCGCTCGCCGTCCACCAGGACGGTGCAGGCGCCGCATTGGCCGTGGTCGCAGCCCTTCTTGGTGCCGGTGAGGCCGAGCCGCTCGCGCAGGGCGTCAAGCAGGGTGACGCGGTTGTCGAGGGTGAGGCGGTGCTCGCTCGCGTTGATCCGCAGCGTCACGGCACTGCTCGGGGAGCCCTGCCGGTGGGGGGCGACGGAGCTGTCCGGAGGTGAATGTGAGAGGCTCATACATGCAATGTAACAGCCTCTTACATCAGTCTGTGACGGTGAACCGATGCGTGACGTGCTGGACGACCTCGACCGGTGGTGGCGGGCGGACGAACCGGTGGCCATGGCCACGGTGGTGTCCACCTGGCACTCCGCACCCCGCCCGCCGGGCGCCGCCATGCTGGTCGGCGCCGACGGCACGGCGGTCGGCAGCCTCTCGGGCGGCTGCGTGGAGAGCGCCGTCTACGACACCGCCCAGGGCGTCCTCGCCACGGGCACCCCGGCGCTCCAGCGGTACGGGGTCGGCGACGACGACGCGTTCGCCGTAGGTCTGACCTGCGGCGGAACCATCGACGTCCTCGTGGAGCGGATCGACCGCGCCGGCTTCCCGCACCTCGGCGAGGTGGCCGCGTCCGTGCGCTCCGGGGAGCCCGTGGCCGTGGTGGTCCACGTCACCGAGCGCGACCCCGGCCCTCTGGCCCGCCTGGTGGTGTGGCCGGACCGTACGGCGGGATCCCTCGGCTCGGCACGCCTCGACGAAACGGCCACCGCCGACGCGCGCACCCTGCTCGCCGACGGCCGCACCGGCACGCTGCGCTACGGCCCCGACGGCGGGTGCGAGGGCGACGACGTCACCCTCTTCGTCTCCGTCCTGGCCGTCCCGCCCCGCATGATCGTGTTCGGCGCCACCGACTTCGCGGCGGCCACGGCCCGCATCGGCGTCTTCCTCGGCCGCCGGGTGACCGTCTGCGACGCCCGCCCCGTCTTCGCCACCGACCGCCGGTTCCCCGAAGCCGCCGAGGTGGTCGTGGACTGGCCGCACCGCTATCTGCGCGCGGAGGCGGACGCGGGACGCGTGGACGAGCGCACGGTCGTCTGCGTGCTCACCCACGACCCGAAGTTCGACGTCCCGGTCCTGGAGGTCGCCCTGCGCCTCCCCCTGGCCTACGTCGGCGCGATGGGCTCCCGCCGCACGCACACCGACCGCCTGGCCCGCCTCCGCGAGTCCGGCCTCACCGACGCGGAGCTGTCCCGCCTGTCTTCCCCGCTGGGCCTCGACCTGGGCGGCCGTACCCCCGAGGAGACGGCCGTGAGCATCGCGGCGGAGATCGTCGCGCAGAGGTGGGGCGGGAGTGGAGAGCGGCTGTCCTTCAGCAAGGGCCCCATCCATCAGGCGTCCTGAGAACACCCACCCGTCGAACCAACGGATCGGAAAGGAACGAACAACGTGACCGAGGAGACCCAACCCGCGTCGAGACCGTCCGCAGCGCGCGGCATGGCGATTCTGGGGCTGGCGGCGATGACCTTCTCGCTGGCCCAGACGTCCATCGCACCGGCCCTGGGCGACATGACCGCTTCACTGCACACCAACGCGCAGGACGTGGCATGGGCGTTCACCGGCTACCTGGTGTCGGCCGCGGTCCTGACGCCGGTGATCGGGCGACTGGGCGACATGTTCGGCAAGCGCCGGCTGCTCGTGATCGCGCTGGTGCTGTTCGCGGCGGGCAGCGCCCTGGCCGCGTCAGCGGACAACCTGGCCCTGGTGGTGGCCGGCCGGGTCGTCATGGGCGCGGGCGGCGGCATCTTCCCGCTGTGCTTCGGCATCGTCCGCGACACCTTCCCCGAACGGCGACGGGCCGGAGCCGTGGGCCTGGTGTCCGCCCTCTCCGGCATCGGCGGCGGCATCGGTCTGCTGATGGGCGGCCTGCTGGTGGACCACGCCTCGTACCGCTGGATCTTCTGGGCCGGTACGGCGATGGCGCTCCTCGCGGCCGTCGCGGCGCAGACGCTGCTGCCGGAGTCAGCGAACCGAGCCCCCGGCCGGGTCGACCTGTGGGGCACCCTGCTGTTGGCCATCGGTATCAGCGTCCCGTTGATCGCCGTCAGCCAGGCCACCAAGTGGGGCTGGATGAGCGGCCGTACCCTCGGGCTCATCGCTCTCGGCGTGGCGGTCCTGGCGCTGTTCGTGCTGGTGGAACGCCGGACGGCCGAGCCCCTGGTGGACATGGCGGTCCTTCGGCGAGGGCCCGTACTGATGACCAACCTGGCCACCCTGCTCGTCGGCTTCGGCATGTTCGGGGTCTTCCTGCTGGTGCCCCAGCTCGTGCAGACACCCGAGTCGTCCGGCTACGGCTTCGGCGCCGACGCGACCCGCGCGGGACTGCTCATGCTCCCGGGCTCCCTGACGATGCTGGTCGCGGGGCCGTTCTCCGGCCTGCTGAGCAGCCGCTTCGGGAGCAAGGTGCCATTGGCCCTGGGCGGCGTGATCAGCGCCGCGGGTCTGTTCGCCCTCGCGGCGAACCACGGTTCGCAGGGCGCGGTGCTCGGATTCACCGTGCTCGCCTTCGCCGGGATCGGCCTGAGCTTCGCCGCCATGCCCAACCTGATCGTCGACTCCGTGGACGCCGCCAGGACCGGAGAAGCGACCGGCGTGAACACGCTGGTGCGCTCGGTCGGCTCCTCGCTCGGCAGCCAGGTCATCGCCGGGATCCTCGCCGGGAGTGTGACGGCGGCGGTCCCGCTGCCCACCGACCACGCCTACACGGTCTCCTTCCTGGTCGCCGCCGGCGGTGCGCTCGCCGCCACCGCCGTGACGTTGCTCATCCCACGTCCCCGGGGCCGCCGGGGCGAACCCGAGACGGACGGGACCGAGCCTGAAAAGGCCGCCGCCGCACCGCTCTCCGACCGCGTCCGGCTTCCTGGGGGTCTTGACTGACAGCAGGGTCTTCATTGACAGACCGGCAGCCCCACGATCAAATAGGAAACGACTACGAGTCGTTTTTGTTAATGGGTGTCCCTTCGTGAACGCCCCCCATGACGAAAGGGCGGCATGAATCTCTCCGGTGTGGGTGTGTGGAGTCCTGGGCTGGGCTACGGCGATCCGGCCGAAGCCGCCGACGCGGCGGCGGAACTGGAGGAGCTGGGGTTCAGCGCGGTGTGGGTGCCGGACCCGGGCGGGCCCGAGGTGTTCGACGCGGTCGGCCGGCTTCTGGCCGCCACCCGCCGGACAGTGGTCGCGACCGGCGTACTGAACCTGTGGGCCCACACGCCGACGGCGGTCGCCGCGTTGTACGCCTCGCTGACCGCCACCCACGGGGACCGGTTCCTGCTGGGCGTCGGCGTGGGCCACGCCCATCGCGTCGACGCCGTCGAAACCGGCCGCTACCGTCGGCCGCCGGCCGCGATGACAGCGTTCCTCGACGGGCTGGACACGGCGGACGAGCCGGTGCCGGCCGAGGGCCGGGTGCTCGCCGCGCTCGGCCCGAAAATGCTGGAGGTGGCTGCGAAGCGGGCCCGGGGCGTGCAC
Organism: Streptomyces niveiscabiei; assembly: GCF_033794345.1. Lineage (NCBI taxonomy): Bacteria > Bacillati > Actinomycetota > Actinomycetes > Kitasatosporales > Streptomycetaceae > Streptomyces > Streptomyces niveiscabiei. The sequence continues at coordinate 100,905 of NZ_JARAYJ010000030.1, read as the reverse complement.
CCCTACCTCGTCACCCCCGAGCACACGCGGCGTGCCCGTGAGGCCGTGGGCGACAAAGGGCTCGTCCTGCCGGAACAGACGGTCGTCCTCGCCGCGGACGCGGACGAAGCGCGTGCCGTCGCGGGCGACTGGCTGCGGTCATATCTCGCCCAGCCGAACTACGCCAACAGCCTCCTGCGGCTGGGGTTCACGGAAGAAGACGTGACGACGGCGAGCGACCGCCTGTTCGGCGCCATGATCGCCTGGGGAGACGAAGCGGCGGTGAAGCGCCGGGTCGACGAACACCGGGCCGCCGGCGCCGACCATGTCGCCCTGCAAGTGCTCACCGCCGAGTCGACCGCCTCTCCTCTGGCGGCTCTTCCCCGCACGCAGTGGCGCCGCCTCGCCGCTGCCCTGATCTAGCACCGGGAGCGGTTCATGCGGGTCGTCATCTTCGGGGCGTCCGGAATGATCGGCCAAGGGGCGCTGCGGGCCTGCCTCCTGGATCCGCAGGTCGACTCCGTCCTGCTGGTGGTGCGCACGCCTCTGAACGTGAACCATCCGAAGGTCCGGCAGGTCGTCCATACCGATTTCACGGATTTCACGGCCGTCCGAGGCGAGTTCGAGGATCTGGACGCCTGCTTCTACTGCGCGGGGGTCTCCTCGGCCGGCCGCAGCGAGGAGGAGTACTTCCGGATCACCCATGACCACACGCTGGCGGCTGCCGCCGCGGTGAGCGCGGCCAACCCGTCCCTGACCTTCACTTTCGTGTCCGGGGAGGGCGCCTCCGAATCGAGCCGCTCGGCGTGGGCCGTGGTCCTCGGGCATACCGAGAACGCACTGCTGAGGATGCCGTTCCCCACTTATGTCTTCCGGCCCTTCTACGTCCGGCCCCTCCACGGCGCCGTCCCCCGGACCCCGTCCCACCGCCTGATGTACCGGCTCACGTCGTGGCTGTACCCCCTGCTGCACCGGCTGGCACCGTCGCACACGACCACGACCGACCACCTGGGCCGCGCGATGATCGCCGTCGTCCACCTCCGGGGCGGCGCTCCCGCTGTGCTGCACAGCCCCGACATCAACCGGCTGGGAGCCGTCGTCGGGGGAGCGGTGCCCGGAGGGGAAAACCGATGAGCGAAGGCCGGGACCGGACTGGGCTCGATCACCATGGCGCGGTTCGCGCCGACACGGTCCGGCAGGGCCGCCGGGAAGCCGGACGGCAGCGTCGAGGAACTGCCTGACGCGGGCGGCGGGCATGGGGACCGCCGGATCCTCTGTCTCCCCGCGTCCTAGCGGCGCCTCGGAACGCCTCGCCCCGGTTGGTGATCGCGGTGACGCCTTCCCGTAATTCGGGTTCGGACACGTAGCGCAGCAGCACGATGCTGCGTACCGCGCGGCCGACCTCCCGCAGCGCCCGGCTGGACATGCACCGGGCCACCTGCGCCGGGCCGAGGTCCGCCCCATAGGCGAAGGACCAGCGCGTACCGCCCCAACGCATTCTTGATCTTCGTGTCTGATCCGCAGGGTCGCCCGAAGTGCCGGGTCCAGCCGGTCTGGTACGCCGTACGCGTCAGGATCTCCAGCACATCCCCCCGATGACCAGATCGGCGTTGGCCGGGTACCCCTCGTTCGCCTGGTGCGAGCTGTGGTTCCCAGAGACGAGGGTCCAGGTCGCCCCCGGCCAGCAGCGGATCCTGCCGGTCCTTGTCATGACGCTCAGCTCCCGCCTTGGACATGGCAACCAGCGGTGAAGCGCAAGCTCAGACGTGCCCGCGCTCCGTCCAGGCTGTGAGGCCGGGCCAGAGGCTGGTTCCCGGCGCCACCTCCGAGCGGGCGAGAGTCCCCGAGTCGGGCAGGACCGTCCCTCGTGGCAGCCGGCTGATGGTTGCGTGCGAGACCCCCGCTTTGCCGCCCAGCGCCCTCAATCGTGCAGGGTCTGTGGCCGCGGTCTGGCCGGCCATGTGCCGGTTCTGGGATGGCCGGCTTCGGCGCCCGATGCCCAAGCATGAACGATCGCTGGTTGTCATCGATGGGATCGAGATCTCGGTGAGCGGAAGCAGGTGGGCTTCCCCATGGACCCCGGTCACCGATGCCGTCCGCGTGCCGGGGGAGTGAGCCCGAGAGGCTCCAATCGCCGCGCGACCAGGTTGACCGCGCCGTCGGCCCGCTCGACGCGGCCGTGGACAAGGAGCCCGGCGTTGTCGACGGCCGTCTTCATATGGGCGTCCCAGACCGGCGGGGGCACGATCACGTTGGTCATGCCGGTCTCGTCCTCGATGTTGAGGAAGCAGGTGCCCTTCGCGGTGGGCGGGCGCTGGCGGTGCGTGACCAGACCGCCGATGGTGACGGCGGTGTCGTCCGGCAGCCGGCGTACCTCGGCGGCCGTCACTGCGCCGGCTGCTTCGAGACGGGTACGCAGGTGCTGCACAGGGTGGCTGTCGGGGCTCGAGCCGGTGGCCCACAGATCGGCGAAGGTCTGCTCGATGACGGTCATGGTGGGCAGTTCCGGGGACGAGGGTGGTGCGGCCGTCCCCGGCAGCAGCTCTTCGTCGACGCCCGCCAACGCGCCCGCCGCCCACAGGGCTTCGCGCCGGTCCACGCCGAAGGCGGCGAGCGCACCGGCAGTTGCCAGGTTCTCCAGGACCTTCGACGACAGACGCGTACGGCGGGCGAAGTCCTCCAGATCGCGATACGGCCGCCCCGCGATGATGTCCGAGGCTGCCGCGTCCGGCATCCCCCGTATGCCGCTCAGTCCGAGCCGGATGGCCCGCCCGCCCTTGGAGCCCTCGTCGGCTTCGAGCCCGGAGTGCAGCCCTGAGCAGGTCACATCCACACCACGGACCCGCACGCCGCGACGGCGGGCGTCGCCGATCAGGGTGAGCGGCGAGTAGAAGCCCATGGGCTGGTTGGCCAGCACGCCCGCGATGAAAGCCGCCGGATAGTACAGCTTCAGCCACGCCGAGGCATACACGATGTGCGCGAGCGACTGGGAATGGGACTCGGGAAAGCCGTAACCCGAGAACGCCTGGATCATCGTGTACAGCTCCTCGGCCGCCTGCTCCCCGATCCCGCGCTCGGCCATCCCCGCGAGCAGCCGCCGGCGCAGCTCCGCGACCCGCTCGGGAGCGTGCTTGGCCGCGAGTGCCTTGCGCAGGGTGTCGGCCTCGCCGGGTCCGAAGCCCGCACAGTCCATCGCGAGGAGCATCATCTGCTCCTGGTAGAGCGGGACTCCGAGGGTGCGCTTCAGGGCCCGCTCGGCAAGCGGATGCGGATAGCTGACGGCCTCCTTCCCGGCTCTGCGGCGCAGATACGGGTGCACGGAGCCTCCCTGGATCGGTCCTGGCCTGATCAGGGACACGGCGACGACCAGGTCCTGGAAGTCGCGAGGTTTCAGACGGGGCAGCGTCGACATCTGCGCACGCGACTCGACCTGGAAGAGACCCACGGTGTCCGCGCGCGAGATCATCTCGAACACGGCCGGGTCGTCGGCCGGGATCGACGCCAAGTCGTAGGTCGCACCGTGGTGTTCGGTGATCAGACCGCAGGCCGTGTGCAGGGCGGAGAGCATGCCGAGGCCGAGCAGGTCGATCTTGACCAGGCCTGCTTCCTCCGCATCCTCCTTGTCGCCCTGTAGCACACTGCGACCTTCAGCCGTTGCCCATTCCACGGGCATGACCTCGCCGATCGGGCGGCGGGTGAGGACCATGCCGCCGGAGTGCACGCCGAGGTGGCGGGGCAACCCGGCGAGTTCCCCGGCCAGTTCGCGAACGTCGGCGGGGATGTCCGCGTCCTCGCCCGGCGGCTCGTGGTGCTGGATGTGCCGGGTCATCTCGTCGATCCGGCTGATGGGGTAGCCGAGCGCACGGGCGGAGTCCCGTACGGCGAGCCGGGGGCGGTACGTGATGATGTTGGCGACCTGGGCGGCATGGCTGCGGCCCCAGCGCTCGTACACGTACTGGATGACCTCCTCGCGCCGCGCGTTCTCGAAGTCGATGTCGATGTCCGGGGTCTCGGCCCGCTCCAGGGACAGGAAGCGTTCGAAGAGCAGCTGGTGCCTGATCGGGTCGACGGCGGTGATACCGAGGACGTAGCAGACCACGGAGTTGGCGGCCGAGCCCCGGCCTTGGCACCAGATGCCGTGGTCGTTCGACCAGCGCACGATGTCCCACACGATCAGGAAGTAGCCGGCCATGTCGAGCCGGTCGATGGTCCAGAGCTCTTTCTCCAACTGGATCCAGGCCGTGTGCGCGGCTTCACCCCGCGGACCGTAGCGGCGCCCGGCAGCCACGACAGCGAGTTCGCGCAGATACGACATCTCGGTGTGGCCGAACGGCACGGGAAAGCCGGGCAGTTCGGGCTTCAGAGCGGCGAGGTCCACCACACAGCGGCGCCCGAGGTCCAGCGTCGCCTCGTACACACCGGGGTAACGGGCGAGCCGCCGGGCCATGTCGTCCGGCGCGCGCAGATGCGCGGTGGGCGCCGACGGCAGATACCCGGCCGCGTGGTCCAGGTCCTCGCGGCGGCGCAACGCGGTGAGGGCCTGGGCGAGCCGGGCATCGCGCGGGCGGGCGTACGTCACGGCGTTCGAGGCGACGACGGGCAGACCGAGGCGTCGGGCCGCGGCGTACAGGGCGTCGTTGCGTACGGAGTCGGTGGGCAGGGCGTGGTCGATCAGCTCGGCGTGCAGATGCTCGGGGCCGAGCAGACCGATGAGCGTGGAGAGGCGGCGTGCGCCGGCTCCGGGGCAGCCGGTCAGGATCGCCAGGTGCCCGTCCCGCACGGCCTCGGCGAGGTGCGCCGGATCGTACTGGGGTCGCTGTTTGGCGCCGGCGAGCTGGGCGGCGCTGATGAGCGCGGAGAGCTGGGTGAATCCGGGCACGTCACGGGCGAGGACGAGCACGTGACCGTACGGGGCGGGGAGGCTCAGCTCCGCTCCGTAGACCGTGCCCAGATTCCGCCGCCGGGCGGCGGAGGCCAGTCGGCGTGCGGCGTACAGGCCGTCCCGGTCGGTCACGGCGAGCACCTCGATCCCGAGCCGTGCCGCCTCGGCCGCGAGTACCTCAGGGTCCGAGGCGCCCTGTAGGAACGAGAACGAGGAGTGCGTATGCAGTTCGGCCCAACCCGCGGGAACCGGAGAGGGGCTGCCGAGCCGGGCGGGCAGCCGCAGCACGTCACCCATAGTGCGCCTCCGCCCACCACTGGCTCTGTTCCAGGACGAGCAGCCAGGCCGGACCCGCCTCCGTGACGACCTGCATCCGGACAAGGCGCCGCGCTCGGCCGGCGTTCCACCACTGTTCGAGGGCGGGCCACGGTCCCGCCCAGCCCTGGACCGTCTCGGGGCGGCAGCCCTTGACGATCAGGCGGGCCGGGGGAGCGGACAGGACCAGCCGGGCGGAGACCGCCACTGACTCGCCCTCGGCGTCGAGGAGCCGGGCCTTCTCCGGCTGGGCGGGCACCCACGCGGGATACGGGGCGGGCAACTGCCCGGGCCAGGGTCCGTCGGGCAGCCGGTTCTCGGGCGGTACGTCGCCGAAGGCCACCCGTATCGCCCGCTCGGCGGGTCCCCGGCCGCCGCCGAGCTCGACCCGGGTCACGGCATCGTGCCCGAGCATCGCTTGCAGCCGGGCGGCGGCGGCCTCCATCTCCGCGGTCACCGACCGCGCGCCGAACAGCGGCTCCTGCCGGCCGGTCGCCGCGCTCAGCGCTTCCGGGCGCAGCGCGAGCCGGGCGATGCCGACGGCCGCTCCACCGCCGTCGGTCAGGGCCCCGGTCTCCTGCCAGGCGGTGAGCTGCCAGCGGACCCGTTCGGCGACCGCGAGCTCCGACAGCCTCCCCTCGTGCCGCCACAACCGGGTCAGGCGCTTCCCACTCGCGAGTTCGATGGCGACCTCGATCCGGGCACACACGGCACCAGCCGCGGCGAGACGTTCGTGCAGCCGCCGGGCAAGCTCCTTGGCCGCGAACGCGACCGGTTCGAGCAGGGTCCCGGCCGGCTCGAAGACATCGGCGACAGTGAGGTCCTGCCCGGGCGCCCCGGTGCTCAGACCGCGGGCCTCAAGGCCGCGGGCGGTGCGGTGGGCGGCCGTGCCGTCCATGCCGAAGCGGGTGGTCACCTTGTCGCCGGGCAGCGCCGCGAAGGCGCCGAGCGTGGGCAGACCCATACGGGAGAGCAGCACGGCGAGCTCCGGCCGCCCGAGCACGCCCACCGGGTACGGGGCGAGGAAACGCGCGGTCTGCCCCACAGGGACGATCCGTCCCTGACGTGCGGCGAGAGCGGCGGCGAACACGGTGTCCGCGACACCCACCCGCACGGGGAAGCCGACGGCGGCGATCGCCTCGGTGATCCGGTCGGCGAGCGGCTGTTCGCCACCGAAGTAGCGGGCGGGACCGCGCGCGGGCAGCACGAGAAGACCGGGGCGTATCACCTCCCAGCGAGGGGCTATGTGCTGCTCCAGGTATTGCAGGACCGGTTCGAAGCAGCGGATCTCGCCCTCCACGTCCCGTTCGCGCAGCTCAAGACCGGGCGCACGGCTGGTCGCCTGCCGCAGCCGCATTCCGCGCCGCACACCGAGGGCCCGGGCGGCGGCGGAGGAGGCGACGACCTTCCCGCCGGCGACGACGGCGGTCGCCCGCGCTCCGTCGGGGTTGCTGCCGTCGGCGACGATGGGCCAGTCGGGCAACCACGCACAGGCGACTCGTTCGACGGCGCTCATCCGACGACGTGCAGTCCGCGGCGCGCTTCGGACGGCGCGGGGAGGGGCGCCTCGACCGGAGCGTCCGCGAGGTCAGGGGTGTTCTCGAAGGGGCAGGCCCGTCCCTCAGAACCGGGCAGCCACAGTTGTACGGTGCGCGGCGCCCCGCCCGCCGCTCCGCGCCCGGTGGCCGAGACCCGCACACGCCGGGCCCGCAGCAGTCCGTGACCGGCGCCCACGCCCTCCCAGCGCGACGCGGTCACCGCCATCCGCAGATCGGCGCCCTCCCAGGCCCCGGTGGTCAGGAGCACCGCTCCGGTACGGCGCAGCACGGCCGCAAGCCGCCGGCCTTGCCGGCCGGGCGCCGGACCGAGCGGACCGAGCAGCAGCACCGGTACGGACTCCGCGAGCGTCGTGACGACCTCCGGCCAGCGCTTGCCGGGGCGGTCCACCCACAGTCCGGCGCCGACGTCCAGGCCCATCGACCCGGCGGCGAGCACCCCCAGCTGAGGCAGCCCGACCACCGCCCAGGGGCCCGCCTCGGTGGCGGCGCGCGCGGCCAGGGCGAGGAGCAGCGGCAGATCCTGCCCCACGCTCACGATCGAGCCGGGGCGAAGGCGGCCTCCGGGCAGCAGGGACTCCAGCTCGGAAGCCACCGGAAAACCGGTGCCGATTCGTGCATCGTCCCTGCTGGGGACCGGTACTGCTGACGCCATGACCTGAGGATCGGACAACAGTTCGAATATCGCAAGACGACTCACCCCCGCCTCTGAGCTCCCGATTCACCTCGCGGGCGCAAAGGGGGGCCAACTCCTTTTGCCTGTAAGGGGGATCGCCTTCCGCGTACGCCCTGGGTGAACTTCCTCACCGAAAATCGCGCGGGACGCCCGCGACAGCAAGCAGGCGATCGCGGTCGGTATCGCCGAGGCGGGCGGGTCATCACGGACGCGGCCACCAGCATGTTCGCCGCGTCCATCGCCTTCCCGTTCGGCGGTGAGCGGATTGCCGCGGAGTTCGGGATCGGCCTGGCGGCGCCGTGGCAAGCGTGGCAGGTGGGGGCCGCGGTGCGTTCGCTCGCCTCGGCCCTGGACCAGCTTGCCGAGGGGTACGGGATGAGGTCCACTCCCGCGATGAAGGTCTTCAAGGGCGGCAAGCCGGTCAAGGCTGTCGCCGGCGCGCTGCCCCCGTCCGCACTCGAGGCGATGGCTCAGTACCTCTCCGCGCCGGACCGCAGGCGACAACCGCTCCGACCCCAAAGGATGCGGCTCACCATGGCTGGAGCCATGGCCGCCACGGGGTTTGGACGAGCGACATGACGGCGGCGACGGCGACGAGGGCGGAAGCGAACCGTGCCTGTCTGTCGCCTGGCCCGACGGAGGGCGTTGCGGCAGGCGAGGGCGGCGGGGTGCCGGCTCCGGCCTTGGCGTACGACGGTGAAGACGCGGCGTGTGCGCCGGCCGCGCGGGAGCTGTTGATGGGCGACGGTCGGGGGCTGTCCGCTGAAGACGAGCTCGGGCGGGAAGGCCGCGGCGTGTTGCTGTTCGACAAGGCGCTGATGGAGCAGGAGGCCGGCGGTCCCGAACCGTACGTCGGGTTCGAAGCCGGCGTTGCGGCACAGGGGCATGGCCCAGTGCCGGGCGGCTGTGCCCTCGGGTTCCATCACCCACGGGTGGTCGGCGGGCGAGCGCAGCACTGCCGTCGGTTCGTCGGTGTCCGAGGTGTCGGCCGGTTTCGGCAGACCGAGCGTGGTCGGGACGAGCATCAGCGCGGCTGTCCGGAACGAGGTGATGCGCAGGGTGCCGACGCGCGTCGTCCGGCGTCTGGCGGTGGGATGCAAGCAGGGCGTCCAGTCGCCGTAGCGGGTGTCGTTCCCGCCATGGCCGGGATGGCTCGCCGGCCCGGCCGTCCCTGCCGCATAGCGCTTGTTCCAGTTCCAGCACAGCGGCGCTCGTGGGCCAGACGCGGTATTCGTCCGCCTCGCCGCCGGGATTTTGGTCATGGCCGCTGAAGCAGTGGGGCTCGCCGTTGACGCTGAGGTTGAAAAGGTGGGGTGACAGGCTACGGATGCTCCAGTCCGAGTCCGGTCTCGGCTATGAAGCCGCCGAGGATCTCGGGTCGACGTTGGATGCCGCGTAGTCGGTTCTTCACGAGCGAGTTGAGGTCGTCGATCGTGCGGGGTGCGAGGTTGGCCAGGGACTTCTTCACCTGGGCCCAGACGCCTTCGACGGGGTTGAGATCGGGTGCGTAGGGCGGAAGCTTGACGATGGTGAGCCAGTCGCTGTTGCGGTCGCAGAACTCCCTCAGAGCCTTGGCGTGGTGGGTGCTGGCGTTGTCCCACACCACGATCAGCGGGGCACCGCCGAGTTGCCGACGGGCAGCGGTCAGGAGGTCTGCGAACTCGCGGGCGCGGAAGCCCTTCTTCTCGCCGGTTCGACCCCGGTACGTCTGGGTCCGGTAGATCAGCCTGGCCTCGCGGCCCGGTCTGACACAGATCATCCCGGCCATCAGGACCCGGCCGGAACCCTTGCCTGTCACTCTGACCAGCGGCGTCCGGCCTCGCCGTGACCAGGTCCGGCCCTTGCCGGGTTTCAGGTCCTGCCCGGCCTCGTCCTCGAAGACTGTCCATGCGCCCAGGAGCCGGGCCGTCCTCTTACCCGTGACCACTGCGCCGTCCGCCACAGCCCAACGGCCTGTTCGTCGCGTTCGACGGCCCGGTGCGCGGGGACCTGCGGTGACCAGCCCAGCCTGTGCAGCAGATACGACACCCCGCGCGGCGTGTACCGGTGCCCGAACAGGCGATGGATCAACTCCGCGACCCTCGCCAGGGTCCACCGCTGGTCCTCCAGCCAGCCGTGCGCCGCCGGCCCCGCCTCCAGCTCGGCCTGCAACCGCTCGGCCTGGACATCGTCCAGCCGGCACGGGAAGCCGCCGGCCCCCTTGGAAGCCAGAGCCGCGCTGCCGCCCTGGCGCCAGGCGGCGTGCCAGGCGTACGCCGACTTGCGCGACACCCGCAACCGGCGGGCCACCTCCGGCGGCCGCACCCCCTGCCCGAACATCTCCGCGGCCTCGAAACGCACTGCTTCACGCTTCACCCGCCCCACAGCGGTCAGACCGCCGCCATCCGCGTACCTCATGACGAGGATGTAGCACCGCCAATGCCCGCTGTCACCCCACCTTTTCAACCTCAGCGTCAACGAGGCCGCACGCGGTCCGTCGTACCACTTCAACTCGACGTACGCGCGCTCGAAGCCGTCCCTGATCGGCTGCTCTTCGTCCCAGGTCTCAGCCGCATGAGCTGGCTACCGAGGAATGTCGGATGGGTGGACCGCAATAGCGGCCCACGCCGGCTCGGGCTGGTTCAGTAGCCCAGCTTCCACTTCTGGTAGCCGCCGCCGTTGCAGCCGAGTCCGTAGGTTTGGCCGACACGGTTACTGTCCAAACAGCGCCGGGTGCTGACGTCGGTGAGCTGCACCTGATCCCAGCTCGAGCCTACCCCGGCGAACTGCTGGTTGGACGATCCGGCGACGTAATTCAATGTCTTGACACTTGTAAAGTCGTTGGTCCACGTCAGGGCCTTGCCGCTGCGGGTTTTGATGGTGACGACATCGTAGTTGGCGTGGTATTGGAACTCGACATCCCACCTCTGTACATTGGTCTCGAAATTGCAGGTTCCCGTAATGACGTAGTCGCTGCCGGCCGGATTCCATTCCAGGCACATGCCGGTTTCCCAGTTGCGTATCAAGGTATTCTGCACGATGACGCTTGCCGATGCGGGGCCCGCGTTGAAGAGCGAGAAACCCAGCGTCAGGCCGAGGGCGAGAACCGCCGCCCATCCGCGACGCGCGGAACGTTTGCCCAGCTTTTCCGACATCATCATTCTTGGCCCCTCTGCGCCTCTTCCGGATCTTGCGGTAATGCGCCGTCAGCTTCCCGTGGCCCATGGCACCGGAAATCAGCAACGCCGACGTCCACTGCCTGGCGGCCATCAAAGATCGCGAACGGCTCGCCGCCGCTGGGTTGAGATCGTGTCAGGCAGGAGGGGCCCTTTCGGCCGTCTGGGCCGGTGATCGGCTAAGAGGATGTCTCACGTGGTGATGCGGTGAGCTGCGACATCATTGCTGCTTGTGGGTGTCGATCTGTCGCGGCGGCTGGTTCCTGATGGTCTGTGGGAACTGGTCGCTCCGTTGCTGCCGTCGTTCAACTCCCGTCCGCAGGGCGGCGGGACTGCTCCGTGTGACGAGCGGGCCGTGTTCACTGCCGTTGTGTACGTGCTGACCAGCGGGTGTGCCTGGCGGCATCTGCCGGAGACGTTCGGGGTGTCGCCCGCGACGGCGCATCGCCGGTTTGCCGCGTGGACCCGGGCGGGGCTGTGGCGTCGGCTCCACCGGGCGGTCCTGGACGAGCTCGGCGCGCGGGGCGAGCTGGACTGGGCCTCGGCGATCGTCGATGCCGCCTCGGTCCGGGCCAAAAGGGGGGCACGCTGACCGGGCCGAACCCGGTCGATCGCGGCAAGAAGGGCAGCAAGCTGCACGTGCTGTCCGAGGCCCAGGGCATCCCGCTGGCCGTCGCGGTGTCCGGTGCGAACACCCACGACAGCCTGGCCCTCACGCCGCTGATCCACGGCATACCCGCCATCCGGTCCCGCCGCGGACCGCGGCGGCGTCGGCCCGTCAAACTCCGCGCGGACAAGGCGTACTTCTCCGCCGAACACCTCACCTGGCTGCGCAAGCGCGGTCTCGTCCCGCGCATCGCACGTCCCGGGATCGAATCGAGCGAGCGGCTCGGCCGACACCGCTGGAAGATCGAGCGGTCGATCGCCTGGCTGTTCGGCTACCGCCGGCTCACCGTCCGATACGAGCGAAAGGGCTCCCACTTCCTCGCCTTCCTCGGCCTCGCGGCCGCCCTCACCTGCTACAAGAAGCTCGCGAAACTCACCACGTGAGACATCCTCTAAGTACAGGGAAACCGGACGCGAACCGTCGTGTCCTCGTTAGGCCTGAACGGAAAATCCCTCCGATTCCGGGCGTGTGGGAGCGTTCTTCGACGCGAGGGGCTGTGCAGGGCTTCGGCATGGTCGGCGGGCGTATGTTTCGTGATCACTTGATTCGTGGTCACTTGAGATGAAGAGAGAGCGGGCGGTTCCTGTTCACGTCCGACGCTGGCACGGAGCCCTTGCGTCTCCCCCGCACTGTCTGGTGGAGCGTGCCGACCGTGCTAGGAGATGAGCCCGTGCGTGGCTGAAGAGGCAGGTACAGATGCGGACGATGCTTGTGCGTGGGCTGAGCGACTGGGTTGGGCGTTCGGGCTGATAGCGGAGGATCCGGCTGCGAGAGGTGCAGCGCTCGTCCACCTGGGGGAGGCCCAGAGGAAGGTCGTGGACGCGCTTGCCCAGTCCGACGCGATGTGGCTGCTGACGCGGCCTCTGGGAGCGGACGAGTAGTACCGCGAGCCGGCCTTTCTGCAAGCCCAGAGGCGTTCGCTGCCTGATGGGGTGTGGGGTGGTCTTGTGGACGGGGATCTGGCGACGTGGCCGGGGCTGCCCTATGTGTTGCTCTTCCTGGAGTGGGAGGCGAGGTACCCGCTGGAGTGGACGCAGCATGCGAAGGCGTGGGGTACGAAGCAGGGCCTGATCCGGGAGGTGGCCCGTGCTCGCCAGGAGGCGATCAAGGCGAAGCTCGCCGATCTGGTCGAGATCGTCGTCCACCGGGCGTATCGCTGCAAGGATCGCGAATACGTGCGGGTTGCCCGGGCTGTCGACAGCGCTGATCTACGGGCCAGGCCGTGGTACTGGCGGCCCTCCACGGTCAGCGGCTCGGGTCCGGTGACCAGCAGGGTGAAGCGTTCCCGGACGCTGTCCGGCGGCAGAACAGGGGTATTGCGGCGCTCTTCCGGGCTGGAGGAAGCCATGACCCGGCGCCTCCTCGGGTAGGGGAAAGGGGACGCCCCTACAGGAGCGGAGTGGCGACAAGGAAACGCCAAACAGCGACAATTGGCGCCGCATGACAGCAGGGGCCTTCCGCTGAAGAGGCTGCTACCGGTAGTCCGTCAACCCCCGCTACCGCCGGGGTTGACGGACTACCGGTAGGTGCAGGTGACGCGCGGGTGCCTGCCCGAGGAGACCGAGAATGCGCCCCCGACACCACACGAGGACCAGCTACCGCAGGGGCTTGAAGGATCGTCAGGACCGGAAGCCGACTTCCCTCGTCCCGGGGCCGACGGGAGCTGGGCACCGGCCGGCCCACCGACTCCCGGGCACGGGGGCGGTCGCTCCACCGGCTCGTTGCCGCAGGAACCGGTCCGAGCAGTCCGCATCCGGGCCACATCGCGGCACTCCCCGTCGCTCGGGCGAGACCCGGGAAAGGCTCCGTGAATCCGCCGAGGACACCGGGCGGACTCCCGCGACTGACGACCAGCCGCGCTGCTTCACCATCGACACGCTCGGACCCCACACCACCCCGGTCCCGCCATGGCGGAGCAGAAAGGCGGTACGACGCCTCGTGCCGCAGGGGGACCTGGGCGCAGGCGTCCGCCGAGGACCAGTACATCGAAGCGGGCGGCTGCGCGCGACGAGAAATCGTCGCACCGGCAGAACGTTCCGCACCGCCCGGGCACCCGAACACCCGGAACACTGCGAGGGACCCGGAACTGATGTCGGGAAACGACGACACCTCCATGCCCTCAGGCTGGCGCGCCCACGATCTCGACACCGGGTGCGCTCGGTGTGCGCGTTCACCGTCGCGGCAGTCGCCGCCTACCCCTCCTGCATCCACCAACGCGACTCGTCCTCCAAGGAGGCGCGGACATGGTCAGCGCCTCCCTGCGGCCGCTCTCCGTCGACGGGCTCCTCCTCCTGTCCACCGCCGGGCTCCCCAACACCCCGGAGAGCTCTCGCGCCGTGCCCGCTGGTCGGTCCGCGCCTCCTTCTTCCTCGGCATCGCGGTCTCCCTGGCCGCGAACATCGCCGCCGCTCCCACCGCGCAGTGGAAACCGGTCCTCGTCGTCGGTCGGCCCCCGTCGCGCTGCTGCTCTCGGTCGAACTCCTCATCCACCGCCCCGAATCCCAGAAACCCGACCCCGCACCGCAGGACCACAGCACTGCCGAAGAAGCCGACCTCCTGGACAGAGCCAGAAGCATCGACGCCGGCGCCGGGAACGCCATCGACGACCCGCGTCCGCGGAGACCCTCCGCAAGCAGGTTCACATCGGCGCCGCCCGATCCCCGATCCCGGGAACTGGCAGCCGCAGTCCGGGACAACGCCGGCTCCGGGCGGGGCTTACGTAAAAGCGGTCCGCGTGACAGGTGAGGGATGTGGCGGTCCAGTACGACAGCGGTGGCGGACCGTTGACACAGCCTGCGCCTTCACGGAGGACCGTTCGCTGGACCCCATCCGGTTCCTGGTCAACCTCCAACCTTTCAGGTTCCGCACGCCCAACTGCCGTACGAGGCTTGCTCCCGCACCGCCACGAGCGCGCCGTACAGGTGCTGAAGGAAGTGGGAGAGCAATGTCTCGACTCGTACGCAAGGCGGCTGTCGGTCTCCTGGCCGCATGCGGGGCTGTCGGCCTCGTGAACGCCCCGGCGTCAGCGGCGGATTACCCGACGGACCACTTCGTCGTCGGCAACGACTCCGGCCGTACCTACGGTGACATCACCTGGTACAACCGCACCGCGAACATCACCGGCACCGTGGCGGACCATGCGCCCAACGCCTACACCACGGCCTACTTCGAAGCCTTCGCGGGATCGACGAAGATCGATTCCGTGACCAGGAGCGCCAACGACGAGAGCGATCTCGGGGAGTGGCGGGGCTTCAACTTCACGATCGGCGACACGGACCTGGCCGGTGGAATCGACCGCATCAAGGTCACTGTGTGCCGGCACTATTCCTCGGGCTCCGACGTGTGCTCTTCGCCCGAGAACTACTCCAAGTCCTGAGACGCGAGGACCACGGCCGGGGTCGTGCGTGGTCTGCGGACAGGTCCGGGCACCCGCGGGGCCGGCCATGACCTGATCGACGGCGCGCGCGTCACCGGCCTGGCCGGGGACGAGGATGAAGGCTCGTACTGCCGGGGCTCCGGTCCCGGCAGTTTCGGCGGGCCTTCGTGATCCACGTGGACGTCCGGGTCTGCAAGCCGGCACCGAGGGTTCACCGGCTCGCCGTCGGTGCCGCCGTCACGGGAACGGGTGCTCATGGAGGTCGCCCATGTCTTGATCTCCGCGGACCGCCTGTGCGAGCTGCCTGGCCAGCACCCCCGACCATCGGCCGGGGCCGACCGCACGTATTGCCCTGGTCTCCCGGCTCGTCAACTCCACGCCCCCCGACGGCGGTCCCGCTATCCGGCCAGGACTTCGACAACTACTTCCTGCTCCTGGTCGTCGCGGGCAACGAGACCACCCGGCACACCATCACCCACTCCGTGCTGGCCCGCCTCCAGGAGGACCCCGCTCTGATCTCGGGGGCGGTCGAGGAGTTCCTGCGCTGGGCCTCGCCCGTCTACCACTTCCGCCGCACCGCCACCCGCGACGAAGCCGTCTTCCGTGACCCCAACTGCATCAAACGGCTGCCGGTCGAGGTCACTCCAGCCTGAACGCATCACGGAGGCGGGACGCTTGGGCGGTCGCGCCGCTGACGCAGTGGCCGCGTGGGCCCGCGGCGCGGCGGACAACACGGCGGGCCGGGCCGCACCTGATCCGCTGCTCGGGTGAAGGGGAGCGGCCCGTCCAGCAGCCAGGTGGCTGGCAGGCTCACGCCACCCCAGGTGAAGGACGGGCCTGATACCGCTCGCGTCGCGAGCGCATGTTCACCGTTGCCTGGCTGTGCCGTGCGTACGCCGAAGCGCCCGAGGAAGGCCACTCCCTCGGGCGCCGGGTGTTCTGGTCAGCCGGTGTAGATGGGGTAGTCGGTGTAGCCGGCCGCGCCGCCGCCGTAGAAGGTGGCGGGGTCGGGGGTGTTCAGGGGTGCGCCGGTACGTATGCGCTCGACCAGGTCGGGGTTGGCGAGGGCCATGGAGCCCACGGTGATGACGTCGGCGATGCCGTTGTCGATGTCCTTGGCGCGGGTGGCGATGTCGGTGCCGGCGCGGTTGAGGAGCAGCGTGTTGGGCCACAGCTCGCGCAGCGTGCGCAGGAGTTTCTCGTCGCCGCCGTGGGCGAGGTGCAGGTAGGCGAGGTCGAGGGGGGCGAGGGCGCGTACGAGGTGCGGGTAGAGCTCGTGGGGGTCGTCCTCGGTGAGGTCGCCGAGGTGGAAGGGGTTGCCGGGGGAGAGCCGGATGCCGGTGCGGTCGGCGCCGATCTCGTCGGCGACGGCGGTGGCGACCTCGACCGCGAAGCGGATGCGGTTGTCGAGGGAGCCGCCGTACTGGTCGGTGCGCTGGTTGGTGCTGGGGAAGAGGAACTGGTGGACCAGGTAGCCGTTGGCGCCGTGGATCTCGACGCCGTCGGCGCCGGCCGCAATGGCTGCCGCGGCGGCCCGGCGGAAGTCGTCGACGGTCGCGGCGACCTCGTCGGTGGACAGTGCGCGCGGCTCCGGCATTTCCTGCATCCCGGAGCCGGTGAACGTCTGGCCCGCGGGCTTGATCGCGGAGGGGGCGACCGGCTGCCGGTGGTGGGGGGTGTTGTCGGGGTGGGAGATGCGTCCGACGTGCATGAGCTGGATGACGATGCGTCCGTCGGCCTTGTGTACGGCGTCGGTGACCTTGCGCCAGCCGGCGATGTGCTCGTCGGTGTGGATGCCGGGGGTCGTCGGGTAGCCCTGGCCGTCGGCGGAGGGCTGGGTGCCCTCGGTGATGATGAGGGCGTGCGAGGCGCGCTGGGCGTAGTACTCGGCGTTCAGATCGGTCGGCACGCCGTCCGGAGTCGCCCTGCTGCGGGTCAGGGGGGACATCGCCAGACGGTGCGGCAGGGAGATCTTTCCGGCGACGGTGGGGGTCCACAGGCTGTCGAACATGCGGGGCTCCTCGTGATTGATGGTGGTGGTCGGCGTTCCGGTGGTCAGCCGGCCAGTTGCGCGGCGAACTGCGCCTCGATGGCCGGGTACAGCAGGGTCTGGTCGTCGTGCAGCGCGGCCTTCACGCTGCTGCTGACCTCGTCGACGACGGCCTCGGGCCGGCCTGCCTCAAGCGCGTCCAGGGCGGTGCGGGCCACGTCCGCCGGCGGGGTCTTGGGGATGTCGAAGCCTGCCTGCATGTCGGTGTCGACCGGCCCGACGTGGACGGCGACGACTTCGGTCCCCTGTGCCTTGAGCTGCTGCCTGGCGGCGTTGGTGTAGCTCCACGCGGCTGCCTTCGACGCGCCGTACGTGGCGGTCACGGGGTACGCCACCCACGAGGCGACCGAGAGCATGTTGACGAAGGCACCGCCTCCGCCTGCCGCCATGACCGGGGCGAACGCCTGCGTCATGGCCATGAGCCCGAAGTAGTTCACCTCAAGCTCGCCGCGCGCCACGTCGAGCGGCGCGGACAGTGCGAGGTTGCTGCTGGCGATGCCGGCGTTGTTCACGACGATCGTGACGTCGGTGAACTCGGCGGCGGCCTCGGCGACAGCCGCCGGGTCCGTGACGTCCAGGGCGACGGGCGTCAGCCGCGGGTCCGTGACGGTGGTGACATCGCGGACAGCCGCGTACACCTTGGTGGCACCGCGGGCGAGGAGTTCGTCCGCGAATGCCTTGCCGATGCCACGGTTGGCGCCGGTCACCAGTGCTACCGAACCTTCGATCTTCATGTCTGCCTACTTCTCATCGGCGGGGCTTCGGTGTGTGTGGGGGCTGGCCCCGGTAGTGCTGCTTACTCGTCGAGGAACTGAAGGGCGTGCTTCAGGAACCGCTCGGGGTACTGGAAGTGCGCTCCGTGCCCGGCGTCGGGGTAGATCAGCAGCTGCGCGTCGGGGATGTTCTGGGCGAGGTGCCAGGAGTTGATCGACGCGATCATCACGTCGTTCGAGCCGTTGAGGACCAGCGTCGGCTGGGTGATCGCGTTCAGGTGGGCGTAGGGATTCTCGCCGAGCAGGGGTTCGGCGTAGGCGACAACTGCTTCGAGCTGCGCCTGTGCGACCGCGGGCGAGCTCGGCGGGTCCTGGTCGGCCCGCTGGTGGCGTCGCTCCCAGAAGGCCCGGCCCGCTTCGACCGCCGCCTGTGAGCGGCCGAAGAACAGGAAGAGGAAGTCCTCCACGGTGGGGACCGGATTCGGCGCCAGCTCGTACACCTTGGGGTCCGTCGTCGGGTCCCCGCCCCGCAGGCCGGTGCCGAGCAGGAGGAGCTTGCGCACCAGCCGCGGGTGGCGCAGCGCGACCTCCTGTGCCTGGTAACCGCCGATCGAGAAGCCGAGCAGATCGACCTGCTCCAGCTCCAGCGCCCGGATGACCGCGGCGATGTCGTCGGCCATGTCCTCCATCCGGTTGCGCGGCGTGCCGGACGACGAGGCGATGCCGCGCCCGTTGAACAGGATGACCTCACGGCCCTCGGCCAGGCCGTCGGTGAGCAGCGGGTCCCAGTGGTCCATTCCCCCGCGGAAGTGCTGGACGAGGAAGATCGGGACGCCGGAGGGCTCCCCCCAGCGGCGGTAGGCGAACCGGTCGCCGTCGACCTCGACGTACTGGGTCGGTGCGGTCACATGCGTGTCGCTCATGGCCTGGGCCTTTCTGGCGGGGATGAACATTAAGATGACGATCGACATCTAAAAAGTCAAGCTCTTTGATGTCGATCGTCATCTATGTATCCTTGGGTGACGAGCGTCGACTCACAGGAGGGTGGCTGGACATGCGGGTCACCAAGGCACAGGCGGAGCAGAACCGCGCGCATATCGTCGCGACAGCAGCCAGGCTGTTCCGCGAGCGCGGCTATGACGGTGTCGGCGTGGCGGAACTGATGGCAGCCGCCGGGTTCACCCATGGCGGGTTCTACAAGCACTTCCGATCCAAGGCCGACCTGATGGCCGAAGCGTCCGCGAGTGGACTCTCGCAGGTCGCGGCACGGGCAGAAGGTCTGGGCCCGGCCGAGTTCGTCGAGAGGTACGTCTCCCGGGAGCATCGCGACGGGCGCGGCGACGGCTGCACCATCGCGGCTCTCAGCGGCGATGCCGCACGTCAGCCGGCGGAGGTCAAAGCAGAGTTCGCAGCCGGGATCGAGAGCCTGCTGACGGCCCTTCAGGCGCCGAGCGACACGCCGGGGGACGAGGACCAGCGCGCGGCCCGCACCACGTTGATCGGCATGCTCGCCCATTCGATCGGCGCGATCGTGCTGTCGCGGGCATGCCCCGACGATTCTCCGCTGGCCGACGAAATCCTCGATGCCTGCCGCAAGGAGATTCTCGCCTCGCTGGCGCACGGCAGCGGCGATCAGCCGGCCGCACTGGGCCCAGAAGCCTGAGCGCAGCCGACCGACGCGGGGTCGGCCACCGAGCCCTTTTCAACCTCGGTCCGAGCCGTGGGGACGGCTTGGACGAGGAGCCGTGGAGCTTGCGCAGGGGCCGTCGGGACTTGAGGGTGGCGATGGCTTGTTCAACCAGTGCCCGGACCTTCGCATGGGACCGGTTGAGGGCCTGCTGACCGGCGGAAAGACTGTCCCGTCGGCCGCGGTGCTGAACTTCACGCCGGTGGTCGCGGACCCCGACGGCCCGGGTAGCTTCGCCCGCGAGATCATGAACGTCCAGTTTCTTCAGTCCGATCTTCCGTGGGGCGAGGACGATGCGGAGCTGGGAGCTGGAGGCGCCCATGCACCGACCCGCCATGAGACTGCTGCCGCGCAGGAGGAAGCAGCCGAAGCGGAGAAGGCGAAGGTGGATGAGACGGTGGGCGACGGGCGTCCCGTGTAGTGCGTCAGGCCCGGTTGGAACATCGCGTTGGGCGGGGATCGCGGGGAAGCCGTGGCCGCCGTTGAGCGGCTGGCAGGGGGCGGCGGTGACGTGCATCCCGGACCCGGGTGCACAGCGGGCGTCTCAGCTCTCGGCGGGGGTGGCGGGCTGGTCTGGTTGCCGGGAATCGGGTCGCCGGCGACGGGGTTGGTGGTTGATGAGCCGTTAATTGGAGGGGTCATGAGAGCGATTCAGGTGTACGAAGTGGGCGGTCCCGAGGTGTTGCAGGTGGCCGAGGTGGACCAGCTGCGGCCGGGTCCGGGTGAGGCGGTCGTGGAGGTCGCCGCATCCGGAGTCAACTTCCTCGACGTCTACCACCGCGAGGGCCGGTACAGCCTGCCGCTGCCCTTCACCCCGGGCGCTGAGGGTGCCGGCACAGTCGTCGAAGTCGGACCCGGCGTCGCTGACGTCGCGGTCGGGGACCGGGTCGGTTGGGCGGAGATTCCCGGCACGTATGCCGAGCGGGCCGTCGTGGACTCCTCCCGGCTGGTGCCGCTGCCCGACGACATCGACTTCGAGACAGCCGCCGCCGTACTCCTCCAAGGCATGACCGCGCACTATCTCGTCAAGGACGCCTACCCGGTTCAAGAGGGCGACACGGTGCTCGTGCATGCGGCTGCCGGCGGCATGGGGCTGCTTCTGACCCAGCTCGTCACCCATCTCGGGGGCAGGGTGATCGGCACGACGTCGACCACGGCGAAGGCCGAGCTGGCGAAGCGTGCCGGGGCCGCTGAGGTGGTCCTCTCCTCCGCGGTCGACGATCTCGCAGCCGAGGTGAGGCGGCTCAACGGCGGTCAGGGACTGCCGGTCGTCTTCGACGGCGTCGGCGCGCACACCTTCGATGCGAGCCTCGCCAGCCTGCGGCCCCGCGGCCATCTCGTGCTCTTCGGCGCGGCCAGTGGTGCCGTGCCGCCGTTCGATCCGATCCGGCTCGCCCAAGGCGGTTCGCTGACCCTGATCCGGCCCAGCCTCGGGGACTACATCGCCGATCGGTCCGAACTGCTCCGACGGGCCGCCGATGTGTTCGAGTGGGTGCGCTCCAAGGCACTTGAGGTCACCGTGACGGGCCGCTACGCATTGTCCGAGGCAGCCCAGGCCCACACCGATCTGGAGGCTCGGCGTACCACCGGCAAGCTGCTCGTCGTACCCGATGCGGCCGCTGTTGGACGCCGCGAGGAGACGCAGAGCTGATCGCGGGCGACGAGGTCGGAGATCTCTCCAGCCTGTGTGCTGGCCGACCACGATCAATCTCAGCGCCAACCGCCGTACCGAGTTCCCCGAGGCCGGTTTCCAGGTCGGCCTGGAGAAGCTGCCTGGCTGAGTCCGCGTAGCGGATGGCGGTCTTCTCGTCGATGCCGAAGACGAGGGCGAGGGCGAGGTGGAGCGGGTCGGCGCCGTGAGTGAGGGCTTCTTCGAGTCGGCGGTCGACGCGAAGCCGTTCGAGGGTGGCGGTGAGGTTGCGGGTGGCCCGGACGGTCCAGAGGTTGCCGGCCGGGCCGAGTTCGACGGCGGTCGAGCCGGTCCAGGGCCGCACGGCGGGCGATGTCGTCGAGCTGGCGGGCACGACCGCCGACGGTGATGCGCCGGTTGCCGAGGTCTACGTCGCCCAGCTGGATGGTGCGGATCATCTTCGGCCGAGCCGCGTGGATGGCGGCCACAGCGACGATCCGGCTTTCGCGCTGTTTGCCGGTGACAGTGTCCCGGACCGCGATGATGTTGCCGGTTTCGTGGGCCCAGCGGCCTGGGGAGTAGTGGGTGGCCCAGGAGTCGGTGGGGCCGGGCTGGGGGCGGCCGAGGTGCTGGGAGGCGAGACGGTGGTCGTGGTCGGCGGCGACGGCAGGTCCGGGTCCTCGACGAGCTTGTGGTGGGAGGCGTCGCTGACCACGTCCATGGCGGCGTCCCAGCGAGCGAGTGCCTCGGCGGACTGGCGGGGGCGGTGTGCAGGGTGGCCGCGACGGTCAGTTTCCGGGGTGCGACTGATCGAACGCCCGCAGATCGATACCGAGTTGCCGACCCCGTACGTCGACTGGACGGAACTCCCTGCTGACCGCCGCCGAGGCCGGTGAACTGCGGGACGGGCTGTCGCCGCAGGCGGTCGCGAGGGTGCTGGTCTGCGCCTTCTTCGGCGCCCAGCACATCTCGGACGTACTGCACGGCCGGACGGACGTGGTGGACCGCTGGGCCGAATCGAGCGACCTGCTCTTCCAGGCGATCCGTGCCCAAGGGGAACTCGACGGGGGAGGGGGCGTGAGGGTGCCGGCCGTTCACGCGGGCTCGGCTGCCCGGCGCCGGGAGGCTATGACCACCAGGCCGCCGATGACGGCCAGGCTCATCAGGACGACGGCGAACACGGTCGCGCCGTCGGTCAGCCCGATGGCGTCGCTGAGGTAGCCGGCCGAGACCGGCAGCAGGCCCGCCGGTATGTAACCGCCCACGTTGAGCGCCGCGTTGGCCTCGGCGAGCCGCTGCGCCGGAACGCTGTGGTTGAGCAGGGAGAGCCCGCCGAGCTGCCCCATGCCCTGGCCCGCCCCGGCCAGCAGCGCGGAGGTGATCAGTACGGGGACCGACGAGGTGTGCACGGCTGTGGCGAGAGCGATCATGCTGAGCGTGGTGCCGACCGCCCCGGCGGTCAGGATGGTGCGCCGGGGCAGTTTCTGGACCGCGAACTGCACCCCGGTCGCGGTCAGGAACATCGCGAACGCCATGGCCCCGGCGGTGATCCGGCTGGTGGTGCCGAGCAGGCCGGACAGCAGTGATGGGCCGAGCGAGAGCACGAACGACGTGGCGGTGATGCCGGGGGCGAACACGGCGATGCCGAGGGTGAGTTGCAGGCCGCTGCCGTGCGGGACGCCGGGTACGCGGATCCAGGCGCCCTTGGCGGGGGCCGCGGGCCGGCGTACGGGCATGCGCAGCACGGCGAGGACCGCGGTCGAGAGCAGCGCCATCTCCACCACGAAGACGGTGACGGTGGGAGCGGGCGCGGTCTCGGACAGGACGCCCGCGACGAGCGGGCCGAGGCCGGCCCCGAACACCATGGCGCAGGAGGCGAGCAGGGCGGCGAGCCGCTTGCGGTGTTGGCCGGCGACGTCCGTCACCGCGGCCATGCCCGCGGAGACGACCGAGCCGACGGCGATGCCGGTGAACAGCCGGGCCGCGATCAGGGCGGCCACGCTGGACGCGGTCGCGAAGATGACACAGGCCGCCAGCGCGAGCCCGAGAGCGGGCAGCAGGACCGCCTTGCGGCCGAGCCGGTCGGAGACGACGCCGGAGACGAGCAGGGACCCGAGCAGGCCGACGATGTAGAAGGCGAAGATCACGGTCAGGGTGCCCTTGGAGAATCCGATCTCGCGCTGCCACAGCACATACAGCGGGGTCGCCGCGTTGGACAGGATGAACACCGCGGTGACCGGCCAGGCGGCCAGCCACACCCACCAGGTGGGAGTGGGGGAGGTGCTTGCCCGCGACGGCTCGTTGCCCGCGGGCTCCCCCTTGCCCACCGGCTTCACGGGCGTGGTTCGACTCTCCGACATGACAGGTCCCTCCTGCTGGTGCAGTACGAGTTTTGTCGAACATAGCAGGTAGTACGATTGGAGTCGTACATAGGATTCTGGTCATGAGGAGTTGCCCATGCCTTCCACGGCGCATCCGGCGTCCGTACGGGTGCCGGACTTCACGGTGCTGCCGGAACCCGCCGACCTGCCTGAGCCGTTGCCCGAGCCCGGGCTGGAGGAACTGCGTCTGGAGACGGTGCTGGGTGCGCTGAGCGACCCGCTGCGACTGCGGATCGTGCGGAAACTTCTCCTGGAGTCGGAGCACTTCGACCACACCTGCGGCTGGTTCGGCCTCGACCGTCCCAAGTCCTCCCTGACCCATCACTTCAAGGCCCTGCGCGAGGCGGGCATCACCCGACAGCGCCAGTACGGCCTGGAGCGCCGCAGTCACGTCCGTGTCGACGACCTCGACGCGCGCTTCCCCGGCCTGTTGGACCTGGTCGCGGCCTGGACGCCCGACGAGAACTGACGCGGCTCGCTCAGGTCGCCTATACGAGGGGAGACGGCTTCTTGGGGTGGGGCGCCGATTCACGCAGAGGCGGCACCGCCTCGACGGTCCACCCTCCGTCGGCCCGCACCCTTGCCCCGGCCCACCCGCCGCACAACGCCGCCCGTTCCCGCATGCCGATGATTCCGTGACCGGCCGGAGCGCCGGACGTCGCTGTGGACGCCCCCTCGTCGTCGACCCGCAGATGCACCCCGTCCTCGCGGTACCCGACGGTGACCACGGCCCGCGCGGGCCGGGCGTGGCGGGTCACGTTCGCCAGTGCCTCCTGGACGATCCGGTACGCGGCCAGATCCACCACGCTCGGCAACCTCACCGCCCCCCCTCGACGACCACCTCCACCTCGGCCCCGCACCGCAGCGCCAGCTCCTCGACGTGCGCCAGCGACGGCGGGGGAGCCGTCGGCGTACCGCTGCCGTCACTGCGCAACGTCCCCAGCATGCTGCGCGGTTCACCGAGGGCCGTGTCGATCTCCCGCCCGATCTCGTCGAGGACCTCGCCCTCGGGCGTCACCGCGCTGCGCCGTACGTGCCCGGCGGCGGTGATCCGCATCGCGACCGCGCTGAGCCGGTTGGCGACCACGTCGTGCAACTCCCGTGCCAGCCGCACCCGTTCGGCGTGTGCCGCGGATCGCGCGTCCAACTCCCGCAGCCGCTCGGCCTGCGCGGCCCGAGCCGTGGCCAACTGGAGGCGCCCGCGCACCGCGTACGCCGCCGCGCACAGCACGAGCGGGACGAACGTCGAGGTCATCGCGTTGAACAGCAGCATCGTCAGCGGCGTGTCGCTCTCCCTGACGAGCCGGAGGCTCTGGAGGGCGTCCAGCGCGACGCACCCGCCGAGCACGCCGACGGCGGTGACCCGCATCCGGTCCGTCCCCTCGGCGATCTGCCCGAAGGCGACGACCCGGACGGCGGCCTGCGCCATGGTCGGCACGAGTCTCGGCTCGGGCATGAGCACGAACCCCGTCCACGCGACGAGGTACCCGGACCCGGCGACCGCGAGCGCCGCGGCCGGTGCCACACCAGGGAGACCCCCAGCGCGACCCCGGCGGCCAGGACGACCGCGAGCCAGGACAGCCTGAACTCGAACCAGTGCAGGTCACCGAGGTCGATCGCGGCGGCGACCGTCACACGGTGAAAGCGCGGCATGAGAACTCAGTCAGGAAGCGTCGACGCGCTGCCGGGCCGGGACGCCGGCGGCGCGCTTGCGGAACGGCGCGTCCACCGCGGCCTTCCACACCAGCTCGAACGGTCCCTGCGAGAAACGCCGCAGCCACAA
This sequence comes from Streptomyces niveiscabiei, assembly GCF_033794345.1. NCBI lineage: Bacteria > Bacillati > Actinomycetota > Actinomycetes > Kitasatosporales > Streptomycetaceae > Streptomyces > Streptomyces niveiscabiei. The sequence goes on along the minus strand of NZ_JARAYJ010000030.1, from coordinate 76,055 downwards.
GGACGCGGCCAGCATCAGTATCCCGCTGATCACCGCCCACGCGACCACCGTACCCACCGCCCCGAGCGGCCCGAATCTGAGGCCCCAAGCGCTGAACGCGACCATCGCGAGCACGTTCTGAAGCATGCAGCACGACAGCGCGGTACGGCCCACCCCCGCCACCCGCCGTGCCAGGAACCCGCGTCCGCCACCGCGCCGCAGCAGCACCAGCCCCAGGTACCCGGACGCCACCACCGGGGCGATCGTGTACCGGGACAGCGAGTCGAGGTGCGTCGCACCGGGCAGCCCGACGTACGCCCACAGCATCAGCGGCATCCCCACGCCGAGCCCGCCCACGGCGAGCGTCGAGAACTCGCGGAGCTGCATGGAGAGATGGAATCCGCCGGCCACGCCTGCCGCCAGGACCAGCCACCGCGTCCGCAGCTTCGGCAACGGCGCCACGACCATCGCCGTCAGTGCGTACCCCATCAGGATGTCGAAGTCCGCGAGCAGCAGCAGCGAACGCCACTCGTACCGCCACGGCCACCGGTGGCCGCGCCGCATCGCGGAGTCGAACTGGATGGCCATGCCGACCCCGAAGCGAGGGAATTCGCCTCATCACTTCGGGGGAGGAAGCCCGCAGACAGTCACGGGCGGTGTGGCGGGGAGGGGGTCTCCGCTGTCCAGCCGCGTCGGGTGTACGACAGGACGCCGGTGAGGACGATCCTCAGGAGGGCGCGCAACTCGACGTGGAGGGGCGCCCGGTCGTCGGACGCCTGCGTCCAGCGGTACAGGAGCCCCAGGTAGGCGTCGCGCAGGAGGTTGCCGGCCGTCACCGGGTCGACGTCGAGCGCGACGTCCCCCCGGGCCTGGCCCGCCGAGACGATCCGCACGAAGACGTGTCCGGCGTACTCGGGCTCCTCCAGGAGCGGCTGGCCGGACTTGACCCAGGCCGTCAGCATGACCCGGGTCAGGTCGCGCTCCGTCTCGTTGAAGTCGGCCAGCGCGGACATGCACCGCTCCAGCCGGACGGTGGTGTCGTCCGCCTCGTCGGCCAGGGACTTCTCGATGAACGCCCGCAGTTTGTCCTGCCGCTGCCGCGCCCATTCGGTGACCAGGTCCTCCTTGCGCTGGAAGTGGTTGAAGAACGTCCCCCGCGCGACGTCGGCGCGTTCGGCGATCTGGTCGACCGTGGTGCGTTCGTACCCCTGGTCGGCGAACAGTTCCAGGGCCGACGTGTACAGGAGGTCGTGCATACGCCGCCTGCTGCGCTCCCGCCTGCCGGGCGGGCGCGCGGGCTGGGCCTCCTCGGCTGCCATCGGTGTCTCCGTCTCCCTCGACCACATCTCTGTACTGTGGTTCATCTTTATATCCTGGTTCTGGATCGAGTCGGTGCGGATACGGGGGAGAGGTCGTGCACCCGCCGAGGCGGCCCCCGCCGGTCAGACGCGTACGTCGGCCAGACCGGCCGCCAGGGTTCCCGCGCTCTCGTCGCCCAGCAGCCGGCTGGCCGGCAGCTCCACCCCGAGGTCCTGCCGCAGGACGCGCCGGAGCTGGAGAGCCATCAACGAGTCGAGGCCCAGGTCGCGCAGCGACCGCCGGGGGTCGACCCGGTCGACGGTGGTGCCGAGCACGGTGGCGGCGTGCAGATAGAGCCGGTCAGCGACCGAGCCGGAACCGCGCGCGGCCGGCGCCCCGGCCGGGGCCAGCGTCGCGGCGGCGGCCCCGCGTTCCGGCACACGCAGCAGCCCGATGCCCTGGAAACCGGCGAGCACCCGGCCGTCCGCGTCGGTGAGGACCACATCGCAGCGCGCGCGATCCCCGCCGCGCTCCGGGGTGAACCGGGCCAGGCTCCAGACCTCGCCGCGCTCCACCCCGGCCAGGACGACGCGCTCGAACGACACGGGCCGGTACGCGCAGTCGGCGTCCCCGGAGTGCGGCCACGCCCCGAGCATGACCAGCAGCGCGGCCTCCAGGGCGTCCGCCCCGGTGCCGGCCGGCAGGTCGAGCCGGGCCACCGCCTCGCCCTCCCGCCGCCACAGCTGCCGTACGGCCCGCAGTCCCGGTGCGACGTGGTACCCGCGAGCCTCGGCCGCGCGGTAGAACTCGGCCGCCGGGACGTACTCGCCGCACCGCGCCAGCGCCCCGTCCAGTTCGCCCCGCGACGCGACGCCCGAGGACGCCGGCACGATCCTGGCGGTTCCGGACACGCACAGGGCGGGACCGCCGTACGCGTCGGGGGCGTCGTGCCGTGCCTCCACGCGGAACCCGTACCCGGCGTCCGGTGTCTCCCGCACGCGGACCACGAGCGTCGTCCCGTCCGCCTGCGCGCGCGTCGGCAGCCGGTCGCCGAGGCGTACGTCCCGCAGCTCGGCCGTGCCCTCACCGGAGAGGTCGCGCAGCGTCTCGGCGACGGCCTGGAGGTAGGCCACGACCGCCGTCCGGGCGACGCCGTGCACCGTCACGGCGGTATCCGGCGAGCCGGTGAGCCGGGACAGCCGCAAGCGGCGTTCGGCCGGGCGCGGCGCGGTGGGACGCGGGGCCGCCGCCTCGGGTTCGGCGCGATGGTGGCGCGCGTCCCACGCGTACAGCGGCAGGGGCACCGGCGTGCCGGGCCCGAACCAGCGCCGCCAGTCGACCCGCGCGCCCAGGCCGTACGCATGGCCCAGGGCGCGCAGGGCCTGCGCCGGCTCGCTCCGCCGCCGCACCAGCGTGGACACCACGGCCGGCGGCCGGCCCGCGGCCTGCTGGATGTCCGCGAGCGCCTGGCCGAGCAGGGGGTGCGGGGAGACCTCCACGAAGACGGCGTCCCGGTCCTCGGCGATACGGCGTACGGACTCGGCGAAGCGCACCGGCTGTCTGAGGTTGTCGGCCCAGTAGCGTCCGTCGAGGTCCCCGCCCGTCACCGGGGCGCACCGGAGCGTGGAGAACAGGTCCGTGCGCGGTACGCCGGGCTCCAGATCCGCCAGCCGGGCCGGGAGTTTCCGCGCCGCCCGGTCCATCAGCGGGGAGTGGGAGGCGACGTCGACGTCGACCGGGCGGCACAGCACCGCACGCCGGTCCAGTTCGGCGGCGATCTCGTCGAGCACGGCGGGCTCACCGGCCAGGACGGTCGCGGCGGGGGAGTTCTCGGCGGCCACGCAGACTCCGTCCCCGTACTGCTCGACCAGGGCGTGCGCCGCCTGCGGGGAGAGTTCCACGGCGAGCATGGCGCCGTGTCCCCCGTGCCGGCGCATCAGCGCGCTGCGGCGGCAGATCACCCGCGCCGCGTCCCGGACGGACAGGGCGCCCGCCACGCAGGCTGCCGCCGCCTCTCCCATGCTGTGGCCGACGCACAGGTCCGGGTCGACGCCCAGGGCGCGCCAGTGTGCGGCCAGGGCGACCTCCATGGCCCACAGGACGGGCTGCACCACGGAGACTGAGTCCGGCTCGGGTCCCTTCTCCAGCAGCTCGATCACCGACCAGCCCAGTTCCTCGCGGACCGCCGCGTCGCACTCCCGCATCGCCGCGCGGAAGGCGTCGGAGGTCCGCAGGAGTTCGCGGCCCATGCCGGTCCACTGCGAGCCCTGGCCGGGGAAGACGAAGACCACGTCACGGGGACCGGTGAAACCCGCCTCGTGCAGCGCGCCGTCGGGCGTCGGCTCACCCGCCGCCAGGGCGCGCAGGACGCCGGCCAGGTCGTCGTGCGTGTCGCCCACGGCCCACAGTCGCAGCGGGTGCGCGTCCCGGCCCGTCGCCGCCGCACGGCAGATGTCCCGCAGGCGGTGGCCCCGGCCGAGCCCGCCCGGCTCCAGGTGGGCCGCGTAGCGCAGGGCGAGCCGGCGTAGGGACTGGTCCGTGCGGGCGCTGAGGACGAGGAGGTGCGGGCCGGGTACACCGTCCTCGGCGGACGGCTCGGGCCCGACGGCTTCGGCCGTGAACTCCCCGACCACCACATGGGCGTTGGTCCCCGACAGGCCGAACGAGCTGACCCCGAGCACCGCGCGCTCGCCCCTGGGCCGCAGCGGGGCGGCGCGGTCCGCCACGGCGACGGGGAACCCGGGTTCGGCGAGGCAGGGGTGGGGCGAGGCGTGGTGGAGGGAGGCGGGCACCGTACGGCGCTCGGCCATGAGCACCGCCTTGATGAGCCCGGCGATCCCGGCGGCGGCCTCGGCGTGCCCGATGTTGGTCTTCACCGAGCCCACCAGCAAGGGCGCGGGGCCTGCCGGCGACGGTGCCGGGCTTGCCTGCGCCGGTGCCGGGGTCGACGGAAAGGGCGCCGGGCCCGCTGACGGGGGAGCCTGGCCCGCCGGCGGGGGAGTCGGCTCTGCCGGTACGGAGGGCGCGGAGGGCATGCAGGGCGCGGACTCCCCTGTGCCCCGCGGCTCTCTCCGCTCCCGCGGCTCTCCCCGCTCCCGCAACACCTCCGCCAGCGCCCGCAGTTCGACCCCGTCCCCGACGGTCGTCCCCGTCCCGTGCGCCTCGACGTAGTCCACCTCGCCGGGCGCCACCCCGGCGCTGCGCCAGGCGGCGCGCAGCATCGCGGCCTGCCCCGGCACCGCCGGCTGGAGCAGCAGGCCGCTGCCGTCGCCGTCGTTGGTGACCGCGCTGCCCAGCAGTACGGCACGGATCGGGTCGCCGTCGGCGAGGGCGCGGGAGAGGCGCTTGAGGAGGACCGCTCCCACGCCCTCGCCGCGTACGAACCCGTCGGCGCGGCTGTCGCCGAACTTGCACCGGCCGTCGGGGGCGAGCATCCGGCCCTGGGAGTAGGCGACCGCGTCGAGGGGGGAGAGGACCGCGTTGACGCCGGCCGCGACGGCCAGGTCGCACTCCCCGGACAGCAGGCTCTGGCGTGCCGTGTGCACGGCGACGAGCGAGGACGAGCAGGCGGTGTCCAGGACCAGGCTGGGCCCGCGCAGGTCGAAGGCGTGCGAGAGGCGTCCGGCGGTGACGGCGCGGAGCCTGCCGCCCGCCAGGGCGCGGACGTCCGCCGTGGCCGCGCGGCCCGTCGTCTCGGCGTACTCGGCGGTCGACTGGCCCACGAAGACTCCGGCGTGGCTGCCCCGGACGGTGGACGGCGGGATTCCGGCGTCCTCGAACGCCTCCCACACGGTGTGCAGGAGGAGGCGTTGCTGCGGATCCATGGTGCGTGCCTCGCGCGGTGATATGCCGAAGAACGCGTCGTCGAAGTCGAACAGGCCGGTGAGGAAGCCGCCGTGGCGGGAGATCAGGCTGTCCGGGGCGCCGGGGCTCGGGTCGTACCAGGCGCTGACGTCGAACCGGTCCGGCGGCACGGGCGTGACGGCGTCGGTGCCCGCCGCCAGCAGCTCCCAGAACTCCGCCGGGCCGGCCGCGCCGGGAAACCGGCACCCGATCCCGACGATGGCGATCGGTTCCGCTGTGCTCATGTGGGCCCTCCCCCGTTGTCCCCATCAGTGGTTCAAATCTATACCGGAGAACAAAGTTGTTCTGCGGTCGATCAGGGTCAAGGGCTCGTCAAGGTGCCCCCCGGACCCCCTGTGCCCGGCCGCGACACCCTTAAGCTGAACTCCAGTACAAGTATGTGCTTCGGTCAGGACACGGGAGGGGTTGCGGGATGGACGTCCAGAAACTGGAGACATTCGTCGTCGTCGCGGAGAGCGGCAGCCTGGCGGAGGCCGCCGACCGGCTCGGCTACGCGCGCTCGACGGTCACCGCGCACCTCCAGGCACTCGAACGCTCCCTGGGCACCCCGCTGCTGGAGCGCGGCAACGCGGGCAACCGGCTCACCAGGGCCGGCGCCCGCTTCCTCGACTACGCGAGCGACATCCTCGACAAACTGGCCAAGGCCCAGGCGGCGGTGACGGCCGCCGCGCAGGACAGCCGCGCCGCCCTGCACATCGGCGCCACGGCCTCCCTGTGCACCTACCGCCTGCCCGGCCTGCTGCGGACCCTGCACCGCCTCATGCCCGACCTCGACATGCAGGTCTTCGTCGGCTCGGTCGCCGAACTGCGCGACCAGGTGGAGCGGGGCGACCTGTCGGCCGCGCTGATCAACTCCACGACCGCCCCGCCCCCGGCCCGGGAGGAGAACCGGCGGCACCTCTGGACCGACCGCCCCGTCCTGGTCGGCACCCCCGAGGCCGCGGCCCGGCCCCGCCGGCTCCTGGTCACCGCCCCCGGCTGCGTGTACCGCGACCTCGCCGAGCGGCAGGCGCTGCCCCGCCTCGGCGACGTACGCCTCCAGCAGGTGGGCAGCGTGGACGGCGTCAAGTCCTCGGCGCTGGGCGGCCTCGGCGTGGGCGTCGTCCCCGCCATCGCGGTCGGAGCCCAGTTGGAGTCCGGGCAACTGGTCGAGATCCCGCTGCCCGCACTGCCCCCGGTGATCACCGAGATCGTCTGGAACACCGAGGTCACCCCCGACCATGTGATCCGCCACCTCCAGCGCCTGCGCCCGCCCGAGCCGCTGCCGGGCACCGGTACGCCGCTCCGGGTGCCCGAAGCCGTCACCGGACCCCCGGCCCACCGACGAGTCTCCCGTACGGCGGCCCCCCGCAAGCTGCCGGTACGGCATCCGTGAACCCGGGTTCACGACCTCCGAACCGGACTGGGCACCCCGGCCGGGACCAGGGATCTTCGTCGTGTCGCCGCAGCCCGCGGCGCACCGACAGGAGGTTCTCCCGATGTCCACGGTCCGCTCCAGACCCCCGCGTGTGCTGCTGTCCACGGTCTCCTCCGACTCCCACACGTGGAACCTCGTCTTCCTCCAACTCCTGCTGGAGGAACGCGGATACGAGGTGAACAACCTCGGCCCCTGCGTCCCCGACGCCGAGATCGTCAGCCAGATACGCCTGTCCAGGCCCGACGCCGTGGTCATCTCCTCGGTGAACGGCCACGGCCACATCGACGGCCGCCGGCTGATCCGGACGCTGCGCGCGGACGCCGACCCGGCCGTCAGCGCCGTACCCGTCATGATCGGCGGCAAGCTCGGCATCCAGGGCGCGCAGCATCACCTGGCGGGCGAACTCGTCGCCGAGGGCTTCGACGCGGTCTTCACCGAGGGCGCGGACCCGGCGGAGTTCGGGGCCACGCTCCAGCGGATGACCGCCGGGCGACGCGCGGTCGCGGGGGCCGCCGCGTGAACCCGACACCGCCCGCACCGGCAGCGCCCGACATGCAGACGTACGTGGAGGAGGCGGCCCGCGCGGGGCTGCTGGTCGTCCAGCCCCGGATGGGCATGCCGGACCCCGGGACCATGGCGGAGGGCATCGCGGCCGTCGCCGAGGCCCGGGCCCGCACCCTCGCCACGATCACCGTCGACTCCTACACCCGCGTCGAGGACCTCACCGGCGCGGCGGCGGCCCTCGCTGCGGGCCGCGCGCTCAACGGCTTCCCCCTCGTCAACCACGGCCCGCAGGTCACCGCCCGCGTCGCCGCCGCGGCCGGCCGCATCCCCGTCCAGGTCCGGCACGGCTCGGCCCGCCCCGCGCACATCTTCGAGGCGATGACCGAAGCCGGGCTCGCCGCCTCCGAAGGCGGCCCCGTCTCCTACTGCCTGCCCTACTCCCGGCTCCCGCTCGCCGAGTCGGTGCCCGCCTGGGCGGACGCCACCCGCCAGTTCGCCGAACACAGCGCACAGCGCGGACTCCGCGCCCACCTGGAGACCTTCGGCGGCTGCATGCTCGGCCAGCTGTGCCCGCCGTCCCTGCTGGTGGCGATCAGCGTCCTCGAAGCCATGTTCTTCGCCCAGCACGGGATCACCTCCCTGTCGCTGTCCTACGCCCAGCAGACCAGCCCGGTCCAGGACATCGAGGCGCTCGCGGCCCTGCACCACCTCGCCGACCTGTTCCTGCCCGCCGACGTCGCCCGCCACGTGGTGCTCTACACCTACATGGGCGTCTACCCCGCCACCGAGGCCGGCGCCGAACTCCTCCTGGACTCCTCGGCCCGCATCGCCGTACGCGGCGGAGCGCACCGGATGATCGTCAAGACGGTCGCCGAGGCGCACCGCATCCCCACCGTCGCCGAGAACGTCTCCGCGCTGGAGCGGGCGGCCCGCGCCGCCCGGCACGCCGTGCACGACGACACGCTGCCCTGGGCCCGCGAGGCCGACTACGAGATGGTCTGCGCCGAGGCGACCAGGCTCATCACCGCCGTCCTCGACCACGGCCCCGACCTCGGCGCCGGACTGCGCGCGGCCTTCGCGGCCGGGACGCTCGACGTGCCGTTCTGCCTGCACCGCGACAACGCGGGCGCGGCACGCGGCGCGATCTCCGACGACGGCCGGCTCGTGTGGGCCGCCACCGGGAACATGCCGCTGCCCGCCGCCGACACCACCCGGCACGCCGTCACCTCCAGCAGGCTGCTCGGCATGCTCCGCCACACCGCGGACACCCACGACCTGTCGGCCGCCGCCCTCACCAGCGCCCGCGCCGCCGCACCCCACCGCATCGCCGTCGTCGGCTCGGGACCGCGCGGCCTCGCCGTCGTCGAACGCCTCGCCGTCCGGCTGCGCGAGTCCGCCCCGAAGCGGCCCGTGGAGATCGTCCTCATCGACAAGGACGAGGTCGGCGCGGGCCGGGTCTGGCGCACGGACCAGAACCCGGTGTTCCTGATGAACACCGCCTGCGGCGAGGTCACCATGTTCTCGGGCCCCGCCGACGACGGCCCCGCCCGCGCGGGCGCCGGACCCAGCCTCGGCCAGTGGTGGGCCGCGAGCGACGCCTGCTACCCCGGCCCGAACGCCTACGCCCCCCGCGTCCTGTACGGCGAATACCTGCGGTTCTTCCTCCAGTCCGTGCAGGACTCCCTGCCGGACCACGCGACCCTGCGCCGGCACACCGGACACGTCACCGCCCTGCGCGCAGCCGGTGACACCTGGCGGCTGAGCTGCTCGGACGGCACCCTGATCGACGCCGACCGGGTGATCCTCGCCACCGGCCACCCGCACCCCGAACTCCCCGCGGACCAGGCCCGCTTCGCCGACTTCGCGCACACCCGCCCCGCCCTGCGCCACCTGCGCGGCGACAGCGCCGCCGACATGCCGCTGGAGACCATCGCACCGGGCACCCGGACCGCCGTCCTCGGCATGGGCCTGACGTTCTACGACGTCGTCGCGGCCCTCACCACCGGACGCGGCGGCCACTTCAGCGAAGGCCCCGACCGGACCCTCACCTACCACCCCTCCGGACTCGAACCCGTCCTGATCGCCGGCTCCCGCTCCGGAGTGCCCCTGCCCGCCCGGGGCACGAACCAGAAGGGCCCGCTGTGGCGCTACCGGGCCCGGCTGTTCACCCCCGAACGCGTCACCGCCCTGCGCGCCCGCGGCCCGCTCGACTTCCGCGCCGACCTCTGGCCCTGGCTGCACGCCGAGATGCTCCTCGTCCACCACGCGACCGCCCTGCGCGCCCGCCACGGCGACACCGCCGAGCAGGACTACCTGAGCGCCGCGACCGCCCTCGTGGCCGCCGAGGGCGCCGAACAGGCACCGCACCTCCTGGCCGGCGAGGCCCACCGCCACGGCGGCCACGACCAGCCCCCGCTCGACATCGACGCCCTCGTACGCCCCTTCGCCGGCCGCTCCTTCACGAGCCCCGCCGATTTCACCGCCGCACTGACCCGGCTCATCGACGACGACCTCGGCCACGCCGGACAGGGCAACCTCCACGGCCCCCGCAAAGCGGCCCTGGACGTGCTGCGCGACGTCCGCGGGACCATCCGCCTCGCGGTCGACTTCGGCGGCCTGACCCGGCGCTCCCACCACGAGGACTTCCTCGGCTGGTTCGCGCCCCTCAGCTCCTTCCTGGCGGCGGGCCCGCCGGCCGTCCGGCTGCGCCAGACCCGGGCCCTGCTCGCGGCGGGCGTCCTGCACGTGGCGGGCCCGGCCGCCGAGTACGGCACCGACGAGGCGAGTGGCCGCTTCACCGTCCGCTCCCCGCAGGTCGACGGCTCGCTGACGCACTGCGACGCGCTCATCGACGCCCGCGTCCCCGCCCCCGACCTCGAACGCGACACCGCCCCCCTCACCCGGCAACTGCGCGCCGCCGGACTGTGGACGCCCTGGCCCGGCGGCGGCGTCGCGACGACCACCAGCCCCTTCCGCCCCCTGACGGCACAGGGCACCCCGGCGCAGGGCCTGTACGTGCTCGGCATCCCCTCCGAGGGCCAGCGCTGGTTCATGCAGGTCGGCTCCGCCCGCCCCGGCCCCTGGACCGGCTTCACCGCCGACGCCGACGCCATCGCGGCGGACGCGCTCACCGCCCGCCCCCTGCCCGCCGCGCGCCGCGTCCTGGAAGGAACCCGAGGATGACCCCGCCCACCCCCGCCCACACCGCCTTCCGGCAGGCCCGCGACCTGCTCCTGGAACTGCGCGCCGACCACGAGGCCGCCCGCCGGGCCTTCCGCTGGCCCAGGCCCGCCCACTTCAACTGGGCCCTCGACTGGTTCGACGTCATCGCCCACGGCAACGACCGCACCGCGCTGGAGCTGATCGCCCCCGACGGCACCGACCACCGCGTCTCCTACCGGCAGCTCGCCGCCCGCTCCGGCCGGCTCGCGAACTGGCTCACCACGCTGGGCGTGAGCCGCGGAGACCGGGTCCTCGTCGCCCTCGGCAGCCAGACCGAGCTGTGGGAAACCCTGCTGGCCTGCCTGAAGACCGGCGCCGTCGCCATCCCCGTCTACACCTCCCTGACCCGCGAGGAAGCCGCCGACCGGATCGGACGCGGCCGGGTGCGGCACGTGGTCTGCCGCACCGACCTGACGCCCCTCTTCGACCTGCCCGGGCCGCACACCCGTATCGCCGTGGGCCCGCCCGCCGCCGGCTGGCACGCCTACACCGACGCGGACCAGGCCCCCGAGCAGTACACCCCGGACGGCCCGACCCCGGCCTCGGACACCGCCTTCGCCTACTTCACCTCCGGCACCACCTCGACCCCCAAACTCGTCACCCACACCCACGCCTCCTACCCGGTGGGACACCTGTCGTCCCTCTACTTCAACGGCCTGCTCCCCGGCGACCGGCACATGAACGTCTCCGAGCCCGGCTGGGCCAAGCACTCCTGGTCCAGCTTCTTCGTCCCCTTCACCGCCGAGGCCACCCTCGTCGTCCCCCCGCCCGGCACCCCCACCCCCCGGCTCCTGGCGGAGCGCGGCATCACCAGCCTGTGCGCGCCGCCCGCCCACTGGGCCCGGCTCGCCGAGCGGGCCCGCAGCGCACGTCCGCGGCTGCGCGAGGCCACCACCGCGGGCGAACCCCTCGCCCCGCACGTGGCCGACACCATCGAGGACGAGTGGGGCGTCACCGTCCGCGAGGGCTACGGCCAGACCGAGACGACCGCCCTCATCGGCACCACCCCCGGCCTGCCCCGCAAACCCGGCTGGGCCGGCATGCCCCTGCCCGGCTGGGACCTCACCGTCCGCGACGGCCACCTGTACGTCGACCTCGCGGGCGACCCCGCCGGCATGATGACCGGCTACGACGGTGACCCCGCCCGCACCGCACAGGCCCTCGGCACCGGCCTGTACCCCACCGGCGACTGCGCCGTCCTCGGCCACGACGGCTACGTCCGCCTCCTGGGCCGCCGCGACGACGTCTTCAAATCCGGGGGCCACCGCGTCTCCCCGTACGAACTCGAAGCGACCCTCCGCGCCCACCCCGCCGTCCGGGCCGCCGCGGTCGTTCCCGTGCCGCACCCCACGCTCACCCTCGCCGCGCACGCCGTCGTCGAACGCGAGCCCGGCGCCGAGATCACCGAGGCCGCTCTCCTCGCCCACGTCGACCGGCACGTCACGCTCGCCCTGCGCGTGCACAGCGTCTCCTTCACCGACGCGCTGCCCCGCACCGCGTCGGGCAAGGTCCGCCGCGCCGCCGCCCGCGCCCTCGCCCCCGACCCGAAAGGCACCCCCATGCCCACCCGCGACGTCCTCGTCCTCGGCGGCCTCCTCGACGGCACCGGCCTCGACCGGCTGCCCTGGCAGGCGTACGTCCAGCCCGGCCGCGAGGCGGTCGACGTGCACTGGCTCTACACCGCCGAGGAGACCGGCCCCGACGGCGCGGAGGCCTACCTCGCCCGCTTCGGCCCCGGCGCGCACGGCGACCTGCACCGCCACCTCGGCTTCGAGCTGATCGTCGTCCTGGACGGCGAACTGCGCAACGACAACGGCGACGTGTACGGCCCCGGCTGCCTGGTCCTGGAGAAGCCTGGCAGCGTCCACCGGGTCACCAGCCCGCGCGGCTGCACCCTCCTCGTGATCCGCGAGAAGCGCACCGAGGCGCTGCGGCCGGGTGAACTCCCCGACACCGGACTGGCGTTGGACGCCGTCCCGGTCTCCTGACCCTCCCCCCCTCCGAGTCCCTTCGAGAGAAAGCCCCCCCATGACCCAGACCCTCCCGCAGGCCGCCGCGGGCCCCCTCCCCGTCGGACGGTCCGGCAAGACCCACTCGCCCCGCTACAAATGGGGCATCCTCGGCATCGGCATCCTCGCCCAGGCCGCCTTCAGCGCCGCCTTCCAGGGCATCCCCATGGCCGGGGTCGTCCTCCAGAGCGACTACCGCTACTCCACGGGACAGCTCGGAGTGGTCCTCGCCGCCCTGACCTGCGGTGCCGCCCTCACCGAGGTCGTGTGGGGGCTGCTCACCGACCGCTTCGGCGAACGCGCCGTCCTCATCACCGGCCTCGCCGGCACCACGGCCTGCCTCGCCGCCGCCACCGCCTTCCTGGTCCCCACCGCCACGCACACCCCGCAGGTCTGGCTGCTGTCCGGCGTCCTCCTGCTGGCCGGCGCGCTCGGCGGCTGCGTCAACAGCGCCTCGGGCCGGGCCGTCATGGGCTGGTTCCCGCCCGGCAGCCACGGCTTCGCCATCAGCCTGCGCGTCGCGGCCGTCCCGCTCGGCGGCGCCATCGGCGCGCTCATCCTGCCCACCCTCGCGCTGCACGTCGGCTTCCGCGGCGTGTACGGCTTCCTGACGGCGTTCGCGCTCGTCGCGACCCTCGTCATCGTCTGCTGGCTCGACGAGCCGCCGCTGCCGCCGGCCGGCCACCGCACCGCCACCGTCAGCCCGCTGCGGCGCTGGATCATCTGGCGGATCTCGATCAGCGCGTTCCTCCTCGACTTCCCCCAGTTCACCGTCCTGTCGTTCGCCGCGATCTACCTCCACACCGTGCACCACGTCGGCATCGGCACCATCTCCGGACTGCTCTTCGCCGTCCAAGCCCTCGGCGCGGTCTCCCGCGTGGCGAGCGGCCGGTGGACGGACCGCCGGGGCGGCCGGCACCGCCGCACCCTGGTCATCGCCTACAGCTGGATCATCGCCGCCTGCTTCGCCGCCCTCGCCCTGTGCGAGTCGGGGCCCGCCTGGCTCGCGGCGGCCCTGATGGTCCTGGCCGGGCTGCTCTCCTGCGGCTGGCACGGCGTCCACTACGCCGAGATCGCGATCATGGCAGGCAAGGAGCGCTCCGGGACCGCGCTGGGGATGGAGAACACCATGGTCTTCGCGGGCGCCTTCCTCACGCCCCTGGTCATCCCCGGCGTCCTCGCGGCCACCTCCTGGCCGGCCGTCATGCTGCTGATCGGCGCCGTGCCCGCGGTGCTGTCGGCCCTGGTGATGCCCCGCGAGACGGCGCCCACGGCGTGAGCCCGCACTCCCGGGACCCCGGGGCCATGTGCTGACAGATCGGGGATTTCATCACAAAAGAAGGTAGTCGTCTGGGAGGGTGGTGGCATCGAGACAGGCAGGCAGAGCAGGGGGGCGGAATGTCTGTAGTGAAGTCCGGAGTCAAGCGGCTCCTGGGGCGTGCCGGATTCGACATCGTGCGCAGCACCAGGATCCAGGGCGGGGTCGACGAGTTCATCCCGTTCGAGGCGACGATGAGTGCCGCACGGGCGGCCGGTCTCCCGGTCGGCGACTACATCGACGAGGTCATGAACAAGACGCCGGGCGCCACCCGGGCCACCGTCGACCGGCTCCGCGCGCTCGGCGTCTTCGCCGACGGCCCGCGCACGGTGCTGGAGATCGGCCCCGGGTCCGGGCGGTACCTGGAGCGGACGCTCGAGGAGTGCTCACCCGAGCGCTACGAGATATACGAGACGGCGGCGCCCTGGGCCGACCACCTCGTCGACACGTTCGGCGTGGTCGCCCGCCCCACCGCGGGGTGCAGCCTCGCCCCGACCCCCGACGCCGCCATCGACCTCGTACAGGCCCACAAGGTCTTCAACACCGTGACCTTCCTCTGCGCCTGCCGCTACTTCTTCGAGATGGCCCGGGTCACGCGGCCCGGCGGACGGATCGTCTTCGACGTGATGACGGAGACCTGCCTGGACCCGGCCGCCGTGCGCACCTGGGCCACGCAGGGCGGCGAGGGGCACGGCTCCTTCCCGGCAGCCATGCCCCGCCGTACCTGCGTGGACCTCTTCGAGACCCTCGGCTGCGACCTGGAGGCCGGTTTCCCGGCCCCCATGGGGGTCGCCACCACCGAGGTGCTCGTCTTCAGGAAGCGGGCCTGACCCGATCCTCGGGGGAGGAGACCCGCCGGTCACCGCCTAGCGCACGGGCGTGAAGTCCCGGGCCCCGATGAATTCGGGGCGGCGCACAGGCGCCGCGAAGGGTTCCACCGCCTCGTTGTCGACGCTGTTGAAGACGACGAACAGGTTGGAGCGCGGGTAGGGGGTGATGTTGTCGCCGGAGCCGTGCATGGCGTTGCAGTCGAACCAGACCGCCGAGCCGGCGGGGCCGGTGAAGAGACGGATGCCGTGCGCGTCGGCCAGTTGGGTGAGGGCCTTGTGGGACGGGGTGCCCGCGTCCTGCATCTGGAGGGAGCGCTTGTAGTTGTCCTTGGGCGTCTCACCCGCGCACCCCAGGAACGTCCGGTGCGAGCCCGGCATGATCATGAGGCCGCCGTTGGTGTCCAGGTTGGGGGTGAGCGCGATGGACACCGACACCGTGCGCATCCGGGGCAGGCCGTCCTCCGCGTGCCACGTCTCGAAGTCGGAGTGCCAGTAGAAACCGGACGCGCCGAAACCGGGCTTGACGTTGATGCGGGACTGGTGGACGTAGACGTCGGAGCCGAGGATCTGGCGGGCCCGGCCCGCGACGCGGTCGTCGCGCACGAGAGCGGCGAACACCTCGCTGATCCGGTGCACCTCGAAGACCGAGCGGACCTCGCCGGAGCGGGGTTCGACGATGGCGCGCTCGTCGGCGCGGACCGCCGGGTCGTTCAGCAGACGGTTCAACTCCGCCCGGCAGGCATCCACTTCGGACGGCTCGACGAGCCGGTCGACCGCGAGGAAGCCGTCCGTGTCGTACGCGGCGAGGTCGGCCGCGGTGATCGGCCCGGGGGTGCCGGGGGCCGACCAGACGACCGGGTCCTGACGGGGGGTCGTGACTTCGCGGAGGCCACGGCTCGGGTAGAGGTCGGTGAGCGTGGTCATGGATCAGTCCTCCAGGAGCAGGGGATAGACGCCGTTCTCGTCGTGGTCCTCACGGCCGGTGACGGGCGGGTTGAACACGCACACGCACCGGAAGTCGGTCTTCGGCCGCAGGGTGTGCCGCTCGTGGCCGTCGAGGAGGTACATCGTGCCGGGGGTGATCAGGTGGGTGAGGCCCGTCTCGTCGTCGGTGAGCTCCGCCTCGCCCTCGACGCACAGGACCGCCTCGACGTGGTTCGCGTACCACATGCTGGTCTCGGTCCCGGCGTACAGCACCGTCTCGTGCAGCGAGAACCCGACCTTCTCGCGGGCGAGGACGATGCGTTTGCTCTCCCAGGTGCCGGACTTGGAGCGGACATGCCGGTCGGTGTTCTCGATCTCCGCGAGGGATCTGATGATCATTTTTACGCCAATCTTTGTGTCTGCCTTGCCCGGGCGCAGGGCCTCTGCGCCCGCCCCGTCGTTCAGCCCGACGCCCGCACGGCCCGTTCGAGGATGTCCAGCCCCTCGTCCAGCTCCGCCTCGCTCACCGTCAGCGCCGGCAGCAGCTTCACGACCTCCCCCTCCGGCCCCGACGTCTCCAGCAGCAGCCCCCGCTCGAAGGCCCGCGCACACACCTCGGACGCCCGCGCCGGGTCCTCGAACTCGACCCCCCACACCAGCCCGCGCCCCCGGCAGGACGTCCCGGTGTGCTCCGCGCACAGCGCGAGCAGCCGCTGCTCGACGTGTTCACCGAGCCGCGCCGTCCGCAGCTCCGTCTCCTTGTCGGCCCAGTACGCGTGCAGCGCGGCCGTCGCCGTCACGAACGCCGGGTTGTTCCCCCGGAACGTCCCGTTGTGCTCGCCCGGCTCCCACAGGTCCAGCTCGGGCCTGAACAGGGTGAGCGCCATCGGCAGCCCGTACCCGCTGATGGACTTCGACACGGTGACGATGTCCGGCGTGATCCCCGCCTCCTCGAAGGAGAAGAACGACCCCGTACGGCCGCACCCCATCTGGATGTCGTCGACGATCAGCAGCATGTCGTGCCGCTCGCACAGCGCCGCGAGAGCGCGCAGCCACTCGGGCCGGGCGACGTTGATCCCGCCCTCGCCCTGCACGGTCTCCACGATGACGGCCGCCGGATGGTTCAGCCCGGACCCGGTGTCCGCGAGGAGCCGCTCGAACCACAGGAAGTCCGGGACCTGCCCGTCGAGATAGTCGTCGAACGGCATCGGCGTCCCGTGGACCAGCGGAATCCCCGCCCCGGCCCGCTTGAACGCGTTCCCGGTGACCGCGAGCGAGCCCAGCGTCATCCCGTGGAAGGCGTTGGTGAACGAGACGACGGACTCCCGCCCCTTCGCCTTGCGCGCCAGCTTCAGCGCGGACTCCACCGCGTTGGTCCCCGTCGGCCCCGGGAACATCACCTTGTACGGCAGGTCGCGCGGCTTCAGGACGAGGTCGTGGAAGCTCTCCAGGAAGGCCCGTTTGGCGGTGGTCGCCATGTCCAGGCCGTGCGTGATGCCGTCGTTCTCCAGGTAGTCGAGCAGCGCGCGTTTCAGCACGGGGTTGTTGTGGCCGTAGTTGAGGGAACCGGCCCCGGCGAAGAAGTCCAGGTAGCGGCGCCCGTCCTCGGACCACAGATGGCTGCCGCGCGCCTGGTCGAAGACGACGGGCCAGCCCCGGCAGTAGCTGCGGACCTCGGACTCCAGCAGTTCGAACGTACTCAGGGGCGACTCGATGGTGGTCATGCGGGTACTCCAGACACAGGGGGGTGGGGGGTTCAGGCTCAGCGAAGGGGGCCGATGCGGTGCAGCACCTCGGGCTCGTGCCCGTCGCCGGGGAAGAGTTCGTCGTCGAAGAGCACGGTCTCCTCGACCCCGGCGCCGTGCCGCGCCGCGTACGACGCGAACAGCGCGCGCGAGGCCGCGTTGTCCGGCGTGATGGTGGTCTCCACCGAGGTCGCGGCGACCCGTACGGTCAGCGCGTCGAGCAGCGCACCGGCGAGGCCCCGCCCCTGATGGGCGTCGTCCACGGCGATCTGCCAGACGAAGAGGGTCCCGGGCCGCTCGGGCCGCAGATAGCCGGTGACGAAGGCGACGGGGTCGCCCTCGTGCCGTGCGACGGCCGAGGTGTCCGCGAAGTCGCGGCACCACAGGAGGTAGCTGTAGGGGGAGTTGAGGTCGAGAACCCGGGAGTCACGGGCGATGCGCCACAGCGCGGCACCGTCGTCCACGGTCGGTCGGTCGATGGTCAGGGCAGGCTGGAAGGGCATGGGTCCCTAGGGTCGGGAACAGGGGAACGTGCGGGGGAGTGGCCGGGTGGACTACGCGCCGGCGTACGGGAGTTCACAGGACGGCGCTCAGGAATTCCCGCGTACGGCGGTGGCTCGGCGCGTTGAAGAGCTGCTCGGGGCTCCCCGCCTCCACGACCCGCCCCGCGTCGAACATCAGGACCTCGTCGGAGACGTCCCGCGCGAACCCCATCTCGTGGGTGACGCACAGCAGGGTGATGTCGGTGGTGGACGCGATCTCCCGCAGCAGGTCCAGGACACCGGAGACGAGTTCGGGGTCCAGCGCCGAGGTCACCTCGTCGAGCAGGAGGATCTCCGGCTCCATGGCCAACGCCCGTGCGATGGCGACGCGTTGCTGCTGCCCGCCGGACAGCCGCGTCGGATGCTCCAGGGCCTTGTCCGCGAGGCCGACCATGTCGAGGAGCTCCCGCGCCCGCGCCTCGGCCTGCTCCTTGGGCTGCCCGAGAGCGCGCACGGGGGCCTCGGTGATGTTGCGCAGGACGTTCATGTGCGGGAACAGGTTGAAGTGCTGGAACACCATGCCGATCCTTCGCCGGACCTGCCGCAGGTGCTTCTCGTCGGCGGGCTTGAGGGAGCCGTCGTCCGCGCGCCGGTGCGACAGCGGCTGGCCGTCCACCCAGATCACGCCGTCCGACACCCGCTCCAGCGTCATCAGCAGCCGCAGAATGGTGGTCTTGCCGGAGCCGGAGGGGCCGATCAGCGTGATGTGCCGGCCGCGTTGGACGCGGAAGTCCAGCTCGTCGAGGACGGTGTGGTCGCCGTAGCGCTTGACGACCCGTTCGAAGCGGATCATCGGCGGCGCGGTCACGGGACTGTCCGGATCTTCATGGGGCTGGGGCGCGATGTCAGTGGCCAAGGCGTTGCTCCAGTTTCCGCAGGGCGAGCGAGGTGGGGTAGCTCGCCAGCAGGAAGACCAGTCCGGCGAGGGTGAACGCTTCGGGGTAGGCGAAGTGGTCGGCGCCGTACTCGCGGGCCTGCGCGACCATCTCCGAGACCGTGATCACGGCGAGGAACGGGGTCTCCTTGAACATGGCGATCGCGTAGTTGCCGAGCGCGGGCAGCACCGTACGGACCGCCTGCGGCAGGACGACGTCCCGCCAGGTCCGCGACGGCGACAGCGACAGGGCGCGCGCGGCCTCCCACTGGCCCTTCGGTACGGCGTCGATGCCGGCGCGGTAGACCTCCGCGAGGTACGCCGAGTAGTGGATGCCGAGCACAGTCACGCCGATCGTCAGCGGTGAGACGGTGGTGAACACCGCGTACGCGCCCACGAGTTGGACCAGCAGCGGGGTGGAGCGCACGAACTCCAGCACCGCCTTGAGGGGGAACGTCACCCAGCGGCTCGGGGCACGCCCGCCGATCGCGAGCGCGAGCCCGAGGACGGCGGCGACCAGGGTGCCGAGCACCGTTGCCAACAGCGTGGTCTTAAAGCCTTCGAGCAGCAGGGGCAGCGCCTCGCGGGCGGCCTCCCAGTCCCATTGGTAGTTCACGAGCGACCCCCGCTCACAGCCATCGAGGTCCGGCCGAGGCGCGCGGCGGCGTGCCGCTCCAGCACCCGCATCCCCGCCGTCAGCAGCCACGCCAGCACGAAGTACAGGACCAGCAGCGTCAGATACGCGGGCACCGTCTCGCCGGTACGGTCACGCAGCGTCTGGACCACCGTCGTCAGATCCGCCACCGAGATCAGCCACAGCAGCGGCGTCGCCTTCAGCATCTGGATGAGGAGGTTCGTGAACGGCGGGATCATCTGCGGCCACGCCTGCGGCAGCACCACGCGGTAAAGGCGTTGCAGGGGAGTGAAGTTGAGCGCCACGGCGGCCTCGCGCTGCGGTGCGGGCACGGCGGCGAGCGCACCCCGCACGACCTCGGAGCCGTACGCCCCGTAGTTCAGGCCGAACGCGAGGACCCCGCAGACCAGCGGGCCGAACTCGTACCCCGTCAGCAGCGGGAACGCGTAGTACAGCCAGAAGAGCTGGATGTACAGGGACGTGCCCCGGAAGAACTCGACGACGATCCGCGACGTCCAGCGCGGGACGCGCGCCCGGGAGGTGGCGGCCAGGCCGCACGCGAACGCGACGGCGACGGCGAGCAGCGCGCCCAGCACGGTCGCCTCGACGGTCACCCACAACCCCGAGCCCACAGAGGGGAGTTCGGAGAAGAAGACGGACAGGAAGTCACCCATGGCCGTGCCTTTGCGTCACGCGGCGCACAGCTGCGCGGTCGTCAGGTTCGCGGGCGGGAGCTCGGCGGCGGTGAATCCGTACGGCGAGAGCAGCTTCACGTACCGGGCGCGGTCCGACGTGACCTTCTTCAGCTCGGTGTTGAAGGCGTCCCGCAGGGAGGTCGCGCTCTTGCGGAAGACGGCGCCGCCCGGGCTGTACTGCTTGACCCCGCCGACCATCGGCACGAACGGCTCGGTCACCAGGAGGCCCTTGTTGGTCTTCGCCAGCCAGCGCAGCGAGATGCCGGTGAGGACGAAGGCGTCGATCCGCCCGTTCTTCACCGCGTCGGCGCCGTCCTGCGGCTTCGTGAGCGTCTTGACCCTGCCGGACGAGATGCCCGCCGCCTCCACGTACCCCTTCTCGGCGGTCCCCGACATCACCCCGAGGGTCACGCCGGCCCGCTTCGCCGACTCCAGGTCGGTGAGCTTCCTGGGGTTGCCCGCCGGGACCATCATCGCGGTCGGCGAGATGAACTCCGGCTCGGAGAAGGCGGCCTTCTCGCAGCGGTCGGGCAGGATCGCCATGCCGGCGCTGATCACCTCGTACTTCCCCGCCAGCAGACCCGGGATCAGCCCGTCCCACTCCGAGAACACCGGCCGCAGCTCCGGCACGCCGAGCGCCTTGAACACCTCGGCGTGCAGCGCGGGCGCCTCCCCCTTGAGGGTGCCGCCCTCCTCGAATCCGTACGGCGCCTCGTTCGCGTAGGCGACCTTGACGTACCCCCGCTTCCTGAGGCTCGCGAGCAGATCCGCGTCGCTCGCGCCCCCGCTCTCGGTCTTGCTGCACGCGGCGACCCCCGCGAGGGCACCGGCCGAGGCAAGGCCGAGGAGCCGGCGGCGGGTCAGGACGGTCTGGCTGAGCATCAAGTGAAGTCCCCTGATCGAACAAACGCTTTCGTCGTGCCGGGGCGCCTGCCCGTACTCAGCGTTGTATGTCCGCCGACCTGCCAGTGTTATGGCCTCGTGTCTCGACCGTTCCGAGATCCTTAGCGGGGATCGGGTTTAGGACGCCGCCGACCCGCCCATGTGTGAATCGGCAGGTCGAAGCGGGGAGATGGGGTGAACCTTTCGGCCAACCGGGAATGCGCGCGGCGGCCGGTGCCCGCGGTGGCGGGAAATGAGCGGGCGGCGACCGCGACGCGCTATGAAAGAGCGCCGTACGGCACCGACACAGAGAAGGGCACACCCCGCGTGAGCAGCGAGCACATGCAGATCGGCGAGGTCGCCGCACGCACCGAACTGTCGCTGCGCACGATCCGCTCCTATGAGGACGCCGGCCTCGTCACCCCCTCCGCCCGCTCCCAGGGCGGCTTCCGCCTCTACACCGAGTCCGACGTGGCCCGCCTCATGGTCATCCGCCGCATGGCGCCCCTCGGCTTCACCCTCGACGAGACGCGGGCCCTCCTGGAGGCCATGGACCGCCTCGACTCCGGCGCCCACCTCCTGCCCCGCGAACGCGCCCGCCTCCTCGACCGCATCCGGGGCGTCGAACGGGCCGCCCAGCACCGCGTCGCCGACCTGCGCAGCCAGCTCGACCGCGCGCAGGAGTTCGCCGACACCCTCGCCGGACGGCTCGCCCGCAGATGAGTGCCGGCCCGTAGGAGCCGGACCCGGTGGGGCACTTCGCGCCGCGTGAGCCCGGGGGATCTGGGCACTCGGGGCGCGGGAGGATGCCATGAGCGTGGTCGAGGAGAGCGGAACGACGATCGTCACGGACATTCCCGCGCGGCTGGACCGGCTGCCCTGGTCGCGGTGGCACTGGACCGTCGTCATCGGCCTCGGGACCGTGTGGGTGCTCGACGGCCTGGAGGTCACCGTCGTCGGGAACATCGCCGGACGGCTCGCCGAGGACGGCAGCGGTCTCGCGATCACCTCCGGGCAGATCACGGGCCTCGCCGCCGCGCTGTACGTCGCCGGGGCGTGCTCCGGCGCGCTGTTCTGGGGGCGGCTCACGGACCGGTTCGGGCGGCGCAGGCTGTTCATGGTCACCCTGGCGGTGTACCTCGCGGCCACCGCGCTGACGGCGGTCGCCTGGGAGGCCTGGTGGTTCTTCCTGTTCCGGTTCCTCACCGGGTTCGGCATCGGGGGCGAGTACGCGGCGATCAACTCCGCGATCGACGAACTGATCCCGGCGGACTACCGGGGCCGGGTCGACCTCATGATCAACGGGAGTTTCTGGCTCGGCGCGGTCGGGGGTTCGCTACTGTCCGTCGTCGCCCTCGACACCGGGCTCCTGCCGAGGGACGTCGGCTGGCGGCTGACGTTCGCACTGGGCGCCGTCCTCGCGCTGGTGATCCTGCTCGTCCGGCGCCACGTCCCCGAGAGCCCCCGGTGGCTGCTGATCCACGGACGGGAGCGGGAGGCCGAGGAGATCGTCGCGGGGATCGAACGCCGGGTGGAGGCCGAGACGGGCACCGAACTACCCCCACCCGACAGCGAGTTGGAGATCCGTCAGCGAGACGCCGTGACATTCCTGGAGATCGCCCGAACCGTCTTCGGCCGCTACCGCAGGCGCGCCGTCCTCGGCTTCTCCCTCTTCATCGGCCAGGCGTTCCTCTACAACGCCATCACCTTCGGCTTCGGGGCCATCCTCACGACGTTCTACGACATCCCGGCCGACCACACCGGCTACTACTTCGCCGTGATCGCGGCCGGCAACTTCTGCGGGCCCCTGCTGCTGGGCCGGCTCTTCGACACCGTCGGCCGCCGGGCGATGATCTCCGGCACCTACCTCCTCTCGGGCGCCCTCCTCTTCGCGACAGCCTGGCTCTTCGGCCAAGGCGCCCTCGGCGCGGGCGAGTTGACCGCCTGCTGGTGCGCCGTCCTCTTCTTCGCCTCCGCCGGAGCCTCCAGCGCCTACCTCACCGTCTCCGAGATCTTCCCCATGGAGACCCGCGCCATGTCGATCGCCTTCTTCTACGCCCTCGGCACAGCGGCCGGCGGCATCAGCGGCCCCCTCCTCTTCGCGGACCTCACCGAGACGGGCCACGTGGCCGACACGGTCCTGGCCTTCTCGATCGGCGCGACCCTGATGTGCGCGGCGGGCCTGGTGGCCGCGGCCCTGGCGATCGCCGCCGAACGCCGGTCCCTGGAGGACGTCGCGCGGCCACTGTCGGCGCTGAAGAAGTGAGGCCGGGAAACCCGCTTGGGCGGAGGTG
Source organism: Streptomyces niveiscabiei (assembly GCF_033794345.1). Lineage (NCBI taxonomy): Bacteria > Bacillati > Actinomycetota > Actinomycetes > Kitasatosporales > Streptomycetaceae > Streptomyces > Streptomyces niveiscabiei. The sequence continues at coordinate 53,023 of NZ_JARAYJ010000030.1, read as the reverse complement.
CGTACGGGATGCCCAGGGCCCTGCACCGCTGCTCGGGTCGGCGTGACACCCGCGCCCACCACCCCGACGTGCTCGCCGCCCGGCACAGGGCACGCGCCCGCGGCTGTGGAGAGAGGAGGCATCCGCCGGGGTGGACGCCCCCTCGCACCGGCAGCCTGATCACCCCCGCGAAGCTACGCGGTCACAGCGCTAGGTGCTCTCGGTGACGAGGAACTGCTGCGCGACGTTGTCCATCTGGCAGTAGGGCAGCTTCGGCCTGGGGTTGTCGGTCCAGCCGAGACACTGGCGATCCCTGACCCCGTCGGCCGGTCTGATCCGGAAGACGAACCCCGGCGAGTCGCCACGCTGATGGTGGGAGAACATCAAGTGCCAGGGCGTCGCCTTGGCGCAGTCGGCGTACTTGACTTCGAGTTCACCGCTCTGAAGGCACTCCGACAGACTGATGCGCCACGTGCCGTTGCCGGCCTTGGCGAGCCGCCACCTATCGGGCTTCTCGCCCTCCTTGAAGGCGGGAACCCAGACCCTGCCGTCCTTGACGTCCCCGAGCCACTGCTTGGGGAAGGCCACGGAACGCACCACGAGACTCTGGTTGCTGCTCCACCGGGGCGGCTCGAATCTCTCCTGCCGGCCCTGCAAGTCGTTGACGTTCGCCCAGAGCTTCGCGTCACAGAGGGCCTGGGGCTCCACCGGGCACTTCCCGTCGACCTTGGGGACGCGCCTCGTCTGCACATAGGCGCTGCCGGTACTGCCGTCCCGCAGGCCGGTGAGCGCGATGCAGGTGCCCCTGGGCGCGGCGGCGGCCTGCCGGAAGCGGGAGGGCTGTCCCGCGGTGCGGGTGTAGAGGTACGCCCCGCTGGTGTTGACGCTCACCGGGCAGGGGGCTTCCGCGGAAGTGGCGCGCTGCCGGCGCTCGGAGAGCAGACCCAGGCCCTTCGCCTTGAGGACGGAGGCGGGCGAGAAGTAGGCGGTCCGGTAGCACCCCTCGGTCTGAACCATGGCGAAGTGGGCGGCCGACTCCTCCGAGTCCCCGAGGTAGATGCGCTCCCCCTGCCGCAGCCACTCGCCGGTCCACGGCCGCTGCTGCACGACGTAGTAGTCCCGGGTGACGCCGTAGGCGTACTTCTGGATCTTGTCGTTCGTGGGGTTGTTGGCCGTGCTGCTCTCGCCTTTGGAGATCGTGATGCTCTGTTCGTACGTGTACCCGTGGGAGGTACCGAGCGAGAAGATGCCCCCGAAGGTCAGATCCGGCGCGAGCTCGTAGCTGTACTGCCAGCTCTCGGTCCGGTCCTCCGACGCGCTCACCTCGACCGAGCCCTTCGGCGGCACCTCGCGCGGGGTGCCGCTCGGGGTGAACTCGTCCACCTCACGCAGATAGGTGCGCCCTCGCAGGCTGTTCGCGTCGGGGTTCAGATAGTCGATCTCCTCCTTCGGCCAGCTCTCGACGATCTCGGTGCACTCCGCGGCCGTCTCCGCGTCGCGCAGGCGGTAGACCATCGCGAACAGGCCGACCTTGCCGACGGTGCCGTCCTCGAAGCCGTCGTAGATCTGGTCTCCGCCGTGCAGGTCCCCGGGAACCGACCAGGCGCCGGTCGCCAGGGAGGGTTCGGCGACTGCGGGCTGGTGGCCGGCGGAGGCGAGGGCGCCGGTGAGGAGCAGCACGCTCAGGGCGGCGCGCAGGGGCGGGCCCGTACGTGGTCGTGACATGGAGGTCCTTCCGGAAAGGCGGTCATGACACACGGAAAGTAACATAAAAATGACATAAAGTGACATTTCGGTCAGGAGTGCTCCATGCCCCCTCGAACGTCCCGTGCCGCTGCCGTGCCGGTCGCGCTGAGCTGCGGGCTTCTCGGCCTCACCACCCCCACGGCCCACTCCCTGGCCGCACCCCCTCCCCCGGGAGTGGTGCACCACCAGTTCCCCTCCGCCGCCTCGGCCGCCGCCGCGGACATCGCGGAGGACGGGTCCACCGTGGTCGCCGTCAACACGGACAACGGCATCACCCTCGTACGGTTCACACCGGCAGGGCGCTTCGACACCGACTTCGGCGAGAACGGATACGCCCGCCTCGCCGAGACTCCCGCGAGCGCCGCCGCCGTCGCCCTGTCCGAGGACGGCACGGTGACGGTCACCGGAACCGGCGGGAAGGGCATCCTGCTCGCCCGCTACGACCGCGATGGCGTCCCGGACGACCGTTTCGGCCTCGCCGGCATCGCGCACGGGACGGGCCTGCTCGCCGGAGCCGGAGCCGAGGCCGCCGCACTCGCCGTCCAGGAGGACGGACAGCCGGTGATCGCCGCCACCGCTCCCGTCCCCGGAGCGTCCGGCACCGGGACGGAGGACAAGCGCCGCCTGGTGGTGGCCCGCTACGGCCTCGACGGCACCCCTGACGCCGGCTTCGGCACCGCCGGTCTGCACGTCTCCCCGGCCGCGGTCCCCGAATCGGCGGCGGCGATCGCCCTCCAGGCGAACGAGAACGTGGTCGTAGCGGGCCAGAGCACCCTGCCCGAGGGGGACCGGCCCACTCTCTGGTCCCTGACCCCGGACGGCGAGCCGGCCCCCGGCTTCGGATCGCGAGGAAAGGTGCTGACCTCGCAGGACCTGGCGCGAGGCGTGAGCCGCAACATGGTGGTGGGCAGCTCCGACGAGATCGTCCTGGTCGGCAGCCTGCGCAACAGCTTCGCCGCCGCGCGCCACCTGCCCGACGGCAGCCCCGACCCCGCCTTCGGCACCACGGGCGTGACCGGCCTCCCCACCCAGGACCCGGCCGACGCCAACGTGGTGGACGTCGCCGAGGACGGCCGCGTGCTCGCTGCCGGCACCCTGGGCAGCCGGCTCGGCGTAGCCGCCTTCACCCCCTCCGGCACCCCCGACCGACACTTCGGCACCCACCAGGACGGCGTGGCCCGCCTGACCTTCGACGCCGGGAACCCACCCCAGAACCTGGCAGCGATCCTGCTCTCCGGCGCCGACGACATCACCCTCGTCGGCTCCTCAGCCAACCGCATCGCCCTGGCCCGCCTCACCGGCCGGGGGACGCCGGAGGAATCCTTCGGAGCCGGCGCACAGTGACCCCAGCGGTCCCCGGCCGCGCACTGGACGCGCGGCCACGGCGCGTACGTCATCGGCACCGGGCGGCGTCCTGCCCCTGTGTCCTCGAAGGTCTCCGGCGTCACGCAGGACTCAGCGGGCGCGCCGCAGTGCGGCGGACAGGGCCAGCCGGGAGGTGACGTCGAGTTTGCGGTAGACGTGGGCGAGGTGGGTCTCGATGGTGCGGGGGGAGAGGAAGAGGCGTTCGGCGATCTCGCGGGTGCGCAGGCCGGAGGCCGCGAGGTCGGCGACTTCGCGTTCGCGGTCGGTGAGGTGGGCCAGCGGGTCGGAGGCGGGGAGCTCGGCGCGCAGGCGGGCCGCCTCTTCGTGGACGAGGCGGGCGCCGTGGACGCGGGCGATGCCCTCCGCGAGTTCGAGGTGCCGTAGCGCCGCCGGGTGGCCCTCGGTCTCGGCCAGGGCGCGGGCCGCGGCCGTGAGCGTCCAGGCGTACTGGACCGGCATGTCCGCGCAGCGGAAGGCGTGGGCCGCGAGGTCGAACAGCTTGGCCGCCGCCTCGTACTCGCCGTCGGCCGCGTGCAGGCGCGCACGGGCCTCCTGGACGTACGCCTCCTGGACCGGCAGCCCGAGCCCGTCGGACGCCGACTCGGCGTGCCGCAGCAGCCGGTGGGCCCCGTCGCGGTCGCCGCACTCCAGGGTGGCGGCGGCGAGCAGCGCGAGGAGGAAGGGGCGCCAGAACGGCCGTACCAGCGGCAGGCGTTCACCGCCGACGCGGTCCAGCAGGGTGCGCCGGCAGCCGGCCGCGTCCCCCGTGAGGAACTGCGCCTGGGCCAGCAGCCCCGTCGCCGACACAGTCCACCAGCTCTGCCCGGGCCGGAGCGCCGCGGTCGTCTCCGCGAGCAGCGCGACCGCCTCGGCGGCCTCGCGCCGGCCCCGCGACCAGACGAGCGCCGTCGCCCGCATCGCCCGCGCGAGCGTGACCGCGTCCTGCGCGCCCAGGGAACGCGCGAGCGTCTCCGCCTCCCGGGCCCGCCGCTCGGACGCGTCGAGCCGGCCCGTCCACTGCTCGGCCATCGTCAGCGCCAGCAGCCGGTGCATCAGGACGGGAACGCGGGTCTCTGCCTCCCGGCCCAGGTGCCGGATCGCGTCCGTGAACCGCTCCAGGTACAGCTCCGCGCAGCCGAGCAGCGCGAGCGTCTCGGGGGTGCGGCCCGCGAACGGGTCCGGCATCGCGTCCAACACCCGCGCGCAGTGGGCGACTTCGGCCGTCGCCTCCGCGACGTCCCCCGCGTGGGTCGCACACAGGGCGGCCAGCACGCGCAGCGCGGTGCGGTCGGCCTCGTCCGCGTCGCCCGTCGCCCGCACGGCTTCCTCCAGCAGGCCGCGGGCCTCGTCGTGGGTGCCCCGTACGGCGTGGACGAGCCCGAACTCGATGGCCAGGCGCACCGCTTCGGGCGGCAGCGGCTCGGGCAGCGGGCGCGGGAGCAGGGCGAGCGCGGCGCCCACGACGGCCATGGCCTCCTGGTAGTGGCCGAGTTGACGCTCCGCGTCGGCGCAGACGGTGTACGCCTGGAGGGTCTCGCGCGGGGAGAGGTGCGCGGAGGGGGCCGCGAGGAGGGCGTGGGCGCGGGTGCGGGCCTCTTCGGGCTGCTCGGCGGCGACGAGGGCTCGGCAGCAGGCGAGTTCGAGGGCGGTCCGGGACGACGGGGCGGACATGTCGGCCATGGTGGCCGGCTCGGCCGCGCCGGGCAGCCTCGCCCCACTGACCGCCCCAGCTCCCGGGTCCGGCTCGGGCAGCCTTGCCCTGCCGACCGCTTCAGCTCCCGGGTCCGGCTCGGGCAGCCTCGTCCTGCCGACCGCTTCAGCTCCCGTGCCCAGTTCGGGCAGCGCCTCCAACGCCAGCCGCAGCCACCGCGCCGCAGTCCCCGGCTCCCGTGCGGCGACCTCGGTGGCCCCCTCGGACAGGGCGCGCACGGCGACGGCCGGGTCCGTCCCCAGCAGATGTTCCGCGTGCCGCGCCCGCTCGACCGCGTTCCCGGCGATGTCCAGCGCACGCCGGTGCGCCCGGAGCCGGAACGACAGCCCCGCGCGCGCGTGCACGACGTCACCGAGCACGGGGTGCCGGAAGCGCAGGCTCCCGCCGTGCGCGCGTATCAGGTCGGCCCGCTCCAGCTCGCCGAGCGCGTCGAGCGTCGCGTCGAGGTCCAGGCCGCAGACCCGGGCGACGTCCTGGGGCCGGAACGGCGAGCCCAGGACGGCCGCCGCCGACAGCGCGGTCGCCGCGTCCCCTGTCACCCCGTCCAGCTCGGCGAACAGTGGCTTGGCCTCCCGCAGGAGACCCTCGGCGTCCCCCGGCCGCCCCGGACGCCGGCCCCGCGCGACCAGCAGCCGCAGATGCCGCGGATTCCCCCCGGCCTCGGCGCCCAGCTCCCGCGCGAGCCCGGCGTCCACCTGCCACGCGTCGAGCAGCGCGGCCACCGCCTCGTCGCCGAGCGGACTGGGTTCGACGCGCTTCACCGTCCCGGCGCGCACCCCGTCGTCCAGTGCCTGGAGCAGTTCGGGCGCCGTCTGCCGGGGGCGGTGGACGAGGGCGAGGACGAACGGGCCGAGCGTCCCGGCCCTGACCTGCCGTACGAGGGCCGCCGTCGAGGCGGGGTCGCACCAGTGGACGTCGTCCAGCACGAGGAGACCGCTGCGCCTGCCGACGGGAACCGCCTCACCCCGGACGACCTGGACGCGGACCGCCGGGAGCCCTCGCCGGGCGGCCATGCGCATGAGGGCCAGCGCGAGGCGCGTCTTGCCGATGCCGGGCTCGCCGGTGATCTCGACGACCGTGCCCCTGCCGTTCGCCAACGCGTCCACGATCCCCGCGAACCGGGCGAGTTCGGCCTCCCGCGCGACAGGGGGCTCGCCCGGTGCCGGTACGGGCACTGTGGTCATGGGCGCTGTTCCCTTCCGCGTCCGGGCGGGTGCCGGGTGGCCACTCATGTCGGCCACCGGGCACCTTTTCGGGCAACCATACAGAAGCAAAAACCCCTGCCCGGATCGTGGACGCGGCACCGACAACACCCGCCGCCGTCACGGACCAACGGCAGGCCCCGGCCCTCGGCGAGGGCCCCGCCGCCCCCTGCGGAACCGGTTCCACGAGCAACGGCACCCCCCGCACCCTCCCCAAAACCCCGACCGGTGCCGCAGCCGCCTCCCGTCCGGCGCAACGCCCTTGCTGTGAGCCGTGCGCTGTCCGCGTGCACGAAAGCGAGATCGTCCGTGGCACGGACCAGGGCCTGATAGCGAGAAGGAGCAGGCTGGTGATCAGACGCCACAACTCGGTGCGCCGGGTGCCGTCTTCAAGGCTGACGGTGACCCATGCTCCGATGATCCGGACCTGTAGTGCCGGGAGCGGATGAAGGTCGGGTAGGAGCCGTCCGGGAGTGCGTGCCGGGTGGTGGGGCGGCGTTTGCGGGTGGAGCGCAGCGGTGCGGGCCCAGCCGGCGTCGTACACGTGACAGCGAGGACGCGCACGGACATGCAGTGATCACCTCGCCGAGGCCGGAGGCGAGTTTTCCCATACGCCCGTGCAGGAGACGTGTTCGAACACGGCGAGCGCGAGCGCGAAGTGCACCATCACCCGCGCGGGCCGTGTCCGCCGCCCGCAGATCGCAGGGGGCTCAGACACCCGGCCCCGCGACGCGCACCGCTTCTGCCCGGTGCCCCAGATGACCGCCGGGGCTTCCGCGTCCTCGCGGGATCTGGTGCCAAGGGACTGACAGCCGTACACGTCGCCGACCGAGCCGACGCCGGCGGCCTGAAGACGCTCGGCAAGCTTGAACGACGTGTCTGGCGGGCCGGTCGATGGCCTTGCGCCATCCCCGCAGGGGGATAGCGGCAAGAAGGCCATCGACCGGCCCGCCCGGACGCGCGGCTACGCGGATGATCTGGCTACGGGCAAGGGCTCAGCAGACCCGGACTCCGTCGATCATGTTGTCCCAGGGGGTGTTCGCGAGGCTGTCCTCCGTGTGGGGGGCCGTGCTGCTGAACTTCTGTACCCAACGGCCGCCTTCCCAGTTGTAGAACTTGGCGACGGTGCCGCGGGTCTGGTTGTTCTTGTACGAGGTGAGGGTGTCGTTGTTGAAGGCGTAGTCGTTCAGGTCGCGGAATGCGCAGACGGACAACGACAGCTTGGTGCCGGTCCAGTTGGCGCCCTGCCACAGGCACAGATACTCGTGGTCACAGCTGGTGTCGGTCACGCCGGGCACGGACATCGTGATGGTCGCGCTGCTGTCCTTCGCCCGGATCTCGTTGTAGCTCAGCTGCTCCGCCGGGACCTTCATGTCCGCCAACTGGGCGTCCACCCGGTCCTGCAACTGGGCTGCCTGCCGGGCCGAGAGGCCCACCGCTTTCGCCTCCGCCGCGTACTTCGACGCGGCCGGCCGCGGGGCCTGGTCCGGGGCGGCTGCGGCGGCGCTGCCGGCTCCGAGTGCCAGCGCCGTGCCACACAGCAGGGCTGATGCGCGCTTCGTGAACTGGGATCGGACGTTCATGGCGTTTCCTCCGTTGGTGGGTTTCGCTTCGTGAGCGGCTTCGTGCGCCGTCGGACAGCCTCCGGCGACTGATGCGGGCGGCCCTGACTCCCCCTGCGCCGAACGGCGAGACGCGCAAGGCCCGCGTGGGAGTGCGGTCAGGGCCGTGTCCGCTGCCCCTCGGGGCGGCACCCGTCGGTACCGCTCACACACCGATTCCAGCGGCCGGCTCATTGATTGGCAGGGCTGTTCCGGCGGCCAATCAATGGCGGGGTGTGACGTTTCAGGCCGGGTTGAGGGGTGAAGGGGTGAGGTGTCCGGTGTGGGACGACTGGTGAGTGGAGGGATATTGGCGGGGCGTCGTGAGGTGCCGGTGGATCCGGGGGCAGGTCCGGTGCAGCGGTTCGCGTTCGAGCTGCGCAAGCTGCGGACGGAGGCGGGCGGGATGACGTACCGGGCGATGGCCGAGCGGGCCGGCTACTCGGGCACGACCCTGTCGCAGGCGGCGGCGGGCGAGTAACTGCCCACGCTGGCGGTGACCTTGGCCTACGTGGCGGCATGCGGAGGCGATGCGGTCGAATGGGAAGCCCGGTGGAAACAGGTCGTGGACGACGCCGCCGCGGTCGGCGCGCAGGAGGAGAGCGGTGAGGGGGCGGATGCGCCCTACCGGGGGCTGGCCCGGTTCGAGCCGGGCGACCGAGGACTTTTCTTCGGCCGGGACCGGCTCACCGCCGACCTCCTGGCTCTGCTGCGGCGCCGGCGGTTCGCCGCGGTGTTCGGCCCGTCCGGCAGCGGCAAGTCCTCCCTGCTGCGCGCGGGCCTGATCCCCGCCCTCCAGCACTCCCGGGAACCCGGCCTGCGGCCGGCCGTGATCCAGATCCTGACGCCCGGTGACCACCCCGTGCGCGCCCACGCCCCTCTCCTCGACGTGAGCGGACCCGGTGACGGCGGGACGGACACGTTCGTGATCGTCGACCAGTTCGAGGAGGTCTACACCCTCTGCCGAGATCCAGCGGAACGCACCCGCTTCATCGACCTCCTGCTCACCGCCCTCCAACCGGCAAGCCGCCTACGGGTGCTGATCGCGGTCCGTGCCGACTTCTACGGCCGCTGCGCCGAACACCGCGCCTTGGCCGAAGCGCTGCGCGACGCCAACCTCCTGGTCACTCCGATGAACCGGGACGAACTGCGCGACGCCATCGTCAAACCGGCCACAGCTGCCGGACTGACCCTGGAACGCGCCCTGACCGCCCGCATCATCCGGGACGTCGCCGATGAGTCCGGCGGCCTGCCCCTGATGTCGCACGCGCTGCTGGAGACCTGGCGAAGGCGCAGAGGAAGAACACTCACCGAAGCCGTGTACGACGCCGCCGGCGGGGTGAGCGGTGCCATCGCCCGAACCGCAGAGCGCCTCTACACCCAGCTCTCTCCCGAACAGGCCGCTGTCGCCCGCGACGTGCTGCTGCGGCTCGTCACCCCCGGCGAAGGAGCCCAGGACACCCGTCGCCCCGCTCTCCGCGCCGAACTGGCCGCAAGCACCCGCGGGGATGCCGCCTCGGTTCTGGAACGACTGGCCCGCGCCCGCCTGGTCACCCTCGACGGCGACACCGTCGACCTCGCCCACGAAGCCCTGATCACCGCGTGGCCGCGACTGCGTACGTGGATCGAGACCGACCGCGAACTCCTGCGCGCACACCGGCGTCTGACCCATACGGCCGGGGAGTGGGCGGAACACGGCAGGGACGACGGGGTGCTCTACCGCGGAGCACGGCTGGCCGAGTGGGACGGCCGGGACACCGGCCGGCTCAACGATCTCGAACGCGCGTTCCTGGCGGCGAGCCGCGAGCGCGCACAGGCCGAGAGGGCGGCGGTGAGGCGCCGTGTGCGGCTGACCGTGAGCGGGCTGACGGCGGTGGTGGTCGCACTGACCGTCCTCGCGGGCATCGCGTTCGTACAGGCCCGGCGGGCGGAGACCGGGCAGGAACTCGCGTTCTCCCGGCAACTCGTGGCGAGCGCGCGCGGCCAGGCCCAACTCGACCCCGAACTGGGCCTGTTGCTGGCCACCACCGCCTACCGGACCAGTGCGACCGACGAGACCGAGGCGGCACTGCGCCAAGCCGTGTCCGAGTCACGGGTGCGGGCCGTGCTCGCCGGCCACGGCGGGCAGGCCCTCGGGGTCTCCTTCAGTCCGGACGGCCGCCACCTCGCCACCAGCGGCGGCGACGGCACGATACGGGTGTGGCGGTACGGCACGACCCTGCGGGACCCCGTGGTGCTGCGCGGTGGCGGCGGCGAGGTGTGGACGCCGGTGTTCAGCCCGGACGGCACCCGGATCACGGCAGCCGGCGAGGACGGCACCGTCTCGGTGTGGAAGTGGGCGAGCGGCGCCGAGCCGGTGATCCTGCGAGGACACACGGCACAGGTGTGGAGCGCCACGTTCAGCCCGGACGGCCGCAGCGTCGCCAGCGCCGCCGACGACGGCACCGTACGGATCTGGAACGCCACGGGCAGAGGCGGACCGGTCGTGCTGCGCGGCCACGACGGGCGGGCGCTCGGCGTCTCGTTCAGCCCCGACGGGCGCCGCCTCGCCAGCAGCGGCGGCGACGGAACGGTACGCGTCTGGGATGTCGGGAGCCGGCGGACGACCGTGGTGCTGCGCGGGCACAGCAACTCCGTGGAGGCCCTCGCCTTCAGCCCCGACGGACAGCGCATCGCCACCGCGAGCACCGACGGCACCGCGCGCCTGTGGAACCCCGACGCCCCCGCCGAGTCGGTCGTGCTCGGCAGCCACGACGGCACGGCGGAGGGCATCGGCTTCAGCCGGGACGGCGCCCGGGTCGCCAGCACAGGCAACGACGGCACCGTGCGGATCTGGAACGTGCGTCACCGCGCCGCGCCGCTGATCCTGCGCGGGCATCGCGGCACCGTGACCGCGGTCGCGTTCGCCGCCGACGGACGGCGCCTGGCGAGCGCCAGCCAGGACGGCACCGTACGGATCTGGGAGGCGGCCCCGACGGGCAGCGACCGCGTCCTGACCGGTCACGACGGGCCGGTGTGGGCGACGGCGCCCAGCCGGGACGGCCGTCGGCTCGCCAGCGCCGGCGCCGACGGGACCGTGCGCGTCTGGCGGACCGGGAGCACCGCCCCGCCGACCGTGCTGCGCGGGCATCACGGCGAGGTCCTCGGGGTGGCATTCAGCCCGGACGGCCGCCGGGTGGCCGCAACCGGCGACGACGGAACCACACGGATCTGGCCGGTCGACAGCACGACGAAACCCGTCGTGCTGCGCGGCCACCACGGGCCGGTGTGGACCGCGGCGTTCAGCCCCGACGGGCGCCGGCTGGTCACCGGCGGCAGCGACGGCACCGTACGGATCTGGCACACCACTTCGGGCGCGGACCCCTTGGTGGTCGACACCGGCCAGGACAAAGTGCGGTACGTCGCCTACAGCCCCGACGGGCGACGCGTGGCCGCGGCCGGCCTGGACGGCACCATCCACGTCCTGGACCCCGGCACCGGCAAGGACCTGAAGGTCCTCCGTGGTCACAACGGCCTGGTGTGGACGGTGGCGTTCAGCCCCGACGGACGGCACCTCGTCAGCGGCGGCAACGACGGATCGGCCAGGCTGTGGAATCTCACCGGGCCCGGCAGACCACGGGTCTTGAACGGACATCAAGGAGTGGTGTGGAGCGTGTCGTTCGGCCCCGACGGCCGTCGAGTGGTGACCAGCGGCAACGACGCGACCACCCGGATCTGGAGCACCACCGACAACAGCCCGCCCCTGATCCTGCACGGCTTCGGCGCCTCCGTGGAGAACACGAACTTCCTGCCCGGCAACCGGTTCGTCAGCTCGCACGACGACGGCACCGTACGCGTCTGGACCTGCCGCCCCTGCGAACCGATCGACGAGCTCCTGCGGCGTTCCCGGCACGGCGTCACCCGGGAACTGACCCCGGAGGAACGGGCCCGTTACCTCAACGAGTCAGCCGGATGAGGCCGCGCCGGGCATCACACGCTGATGTGATCCTGGTGTCGTCCGGGTCGAGATCTGGCGATGCCGTCCGGCGCACGGAAGCGGCCTGTGGAGGCGGGGGCAGTGCGTGAGCAGGGCGTGCCGGACGTCGAGCCGAGCCGCTCGAAGAACGACCGGGGCAGCCGCCCGGCCTTCTCCCACTCGGCGTAAGTGTTTCTCCTCGAACTCGATCGGGCTGAGGAAGCCGAGCCGTTCCTGGATGCGGCGGGAGTCAGAGAAACCGTCGATGTACTCGAAGAGTGCGAGGTTCGCCCCGGCCCTCGTGGGGAAAGTGCGCCCGCGGATGCACTCGGTCTCGATGAGCATCCACGGATTCTCCGCGAGGGTGTTGTCGCAGGAGTCCCCGACCGAGCCCACGGACGCCTGAACTCCCGCTCGTAGCAAGCGGGTTGTCAGCTTCACGGACCTGTGCCGACAGCCGTGGCCGGCATGATGAATGAGCTGTCCGGGCTCGGACTGGAGGGCGGTGAGGACCAGGTCGGCGTCCGCGCGGGCGGGACTCCCAGGCCACCACCCGGCGCGAGAACGCATCCCGGATCGCGGACAGCCACAACGGCCCCTCGCCGGTCGCGATCATCGTCAGGCCGGTGGTGACCCACAGCAGGTTCGGCGTGGGCGTCGCGTTCGACCAGGTCCGGGGCTGGGGTGGCCTTCGGGTCGCGGCGTGTGAAGCCCTTGCGGCGGGGGCTGATGCCCGCGATGTCGGCCTCGCGCATCAGGCGTTCTGCCCTCCCGCAAGCGGGGGGACCCCCAGGTGCGGGTGCTCGTCAAGAAGCGCGGTCACCTGGGCCAGGTCCGTTCGAGTTGGGCCGCGGAAAGAGCCGGGGCCGTTCGCAGCACCTCGTTGGCCCGCTTGAGCTGGGTATTCTCCTTGCGCAGTGCCGTAAGTTCGGCGCGTTCGTCGGTGGTGAGCCGCTCGTCGCGCTCGCTGGCGTCGGCCTCGGCGTGCACCCCGAGGCCGACGGCCAACTTCTTGATCTGGGGCTTCGGCTCGGTGGTGCGGTACATCCGAACCGCACGGTCACGCAACTCGAGCGAACATTTCCGGGGTGCAGCCATGGTCACTGGTCCTCTCAAGAGTCCCATCTGACCCGCTGTCAGCGTCCTCCGCATCTCGGGAGAACCTCACTGTCGCGGCGGGAGAACCTGAACCGGCGGCGGAGGACACGGGGGACGTGTTCTCCGCCGCCGGTGGGTAGGGGGCCGGGTCGGTGTGCGGTCAGATGATGCGGCGGGGTGCGTCGAACTGGTCGACGGGTGCGACCGGGCAGGCCGCCGAGGGGCCGCCGAGCACGTTGCCGCCGACGCCCTCGGCGTTGGGGACCGCGCAGCGCAGGTCGACGTTGACGAGCGGGGCGCCGTACGTGTTGAGGATGCCGCTCGCGTCGCCGCCGATGGCCGTGTCGCCGTTGCGGGTGGCGAAGTCGGAGGCGCTGCCGGTGCCGTCGGCGGTCGGGCCGTAGGCGACGCGGGCGGCGCTGTTCATCTCGCCCGCGCGGGTGGCGGTCATGTTCTCGGCGCCGGGACCGCTGGTGTGCGCCGAGGCGGCGCCGGAGGCGGCGAGGGTGGCGGCGGAGGCCAGGGCCGCGCCGGCCAGAACCTTCTTGATCATGGGGTGTTCTCCAGAGTGGGTAAGGGGAGAAGGGTTGTTCCGGGGCCGGCACGGGGGACATGACGGCCTCGGCACCGGCTCAAACAGATCCAGCCGGAGGTGCGTCACGGGCCGTCAGTCGTACGGCGTATCCGGTTACCGCCGAGGAGGGGTGCAGGGCGCGGTGGGTGACGCCACGTCACCTGGGCGGCGCCCGGTCACGCTGTCGGGCGGGGGATCACCGGATGATCGGTACTTCGGGAACCCGCGCGGCTCTGTTCCGGTAGTTCGTGGTCGGCTGAGTGCGGGCCGGCCCGCAGGCGACGTCGACGCCACGTCCGCCGAACGACACAGGCCAGGCCGGAGCGGAGCTGCGCGGGACACGGCCGGAGTGGCGTCGCCTGGCCGTGACCGTGCGTCCGGTGCCGGGCGGATCGTGGTGGGTGCCGTCCCGCCGAGTGGTGCGGCCGGTCGAGCTGACGGAACTCCCGCGTCGCGGCCCGTACCGCCCTCGCCGCAGCTCCCGCCGAGGCTCGCTGGACCGTGACCGGCCGCGCCCACGCCTCCGCCTGTACATCACCCCTGCTCACGCTTCCCTTCACGGCCGTACCCCTGCCATGCGGTGGAATCCGCTCCCCGCCCGGGTGAAACACCGTCAACGATCCGACGCGCAGAGGGAAACCGTCGAGATATGCGAACCCGTCACAGACCGCGTCCCCTTCCTCGCTGGGCCGCGGTGTTCCTGAGCACGACCGCTGTGCTCGTGCCCCTCGCAGCGCCCGCCGCCGCTGCTCCCACCACGTGCTCGGCGCCTGCCGGGCCGTATCAGCGGGAGGTGGAGAGGTTTCTGCGGCTCAAGGTGGACGGACGGCAGTCGGCGGTGGACTGCCGGGCGATCCGGGCGTACCAGCGGAGCCAGATCATCGAGCCGGCGAACGGCTATGCGGGACCCATCACCAGGAACGCCCTGTACTGGGAGTGGGCGATCTATCACACCAAGGAGTTGAGGGGCTGTCCGAAGCGGAAGGGGCGGGTGGTGTGTGTCGAACTCACCCATCAGATCCTGTGGGTGAGGCAGGGCGGGAAGGTCGTCGCGGGGCCGTTTCCGGTGCGCAGCGGGCGCGCGGGGTACCCGACGCGGACGGGGTGGTTCAGGATCGGTACGCGGAACAAGGACCACTGGTCGACGCTCTACGACTCGCCCATGCCGTTCGCCCAGTTCTTCAGCGGGGGACAGGCGCTGCACGGCATCTACGGCAACCTCTACAAGGAGCCCGCGTCCTACGGCTGTGTCAACCTCCGGTACGAGACCGCCGAGTTCCTGTGGAAGAAGCTCCGCAAGGGTGACCGGGTGTACGTCTGGGGGCGCAGGCCCGGTACCTGAGACGGACGTCGGGTCAGATCCGTAGATATGACGGCCTGTCTGATCAGGTGAGTCGTTCCGGTTTCCTCTCGTGCGTAGCGGATACGGGACCAAGAGTGATCGTACGAGCGGATTATCCGCTTGCCGGCCGCAGGGGAGACAGGCATCGTGCGTACGATCACGGCTCGTACCAGCCGCCACGCGCCCCTCACCCTCGATGCCGCCCCCGTGGACGCAAGGCGAAGGGGGCCACTGGCGCTCAGGGGCCGAAGGGGGACACGGGTGCGACCGGGCCCGCCGGCTGGCGTGTGGTGGGTGGCGGCGTATGGGTTAAGACGTCCACGCCGAGCGAGGCGGCGATCACCAACTCGCTGCCGGACGTCGGTAACAACCGCTGGTTCGCGGGTGTCACCACCACGGCCGGCCTGGCACCCGGCAGTCAGTACCAGGCGTTCACCGTCTGCGCCCTGGCCGGCACATACTCCACGAGCTGACGTCAGGCGCTCCCGCCCACCTGCGAAAGCCCAGGGCACCGCGTGTGCCCGGGGTGCTCGGGAGGCAGTCCAGGTTCAATGCCGGACACGGGTGGTGATCTTGTGAGGGCCGGCTGGGGGCGGAAACTGGCTGGGTGCCCGCCGGACGCGGGACGGTTCGGCGATCCGGCCGGCTGAGGGTGCGCACCGCCGCGAGCACGCGGGCCGCGCCGGTGCGCTGCCGTCCGCCGGAGGTGAGCAGTCCGGGCCCGACGCGTATGGCCGGTCGACCGTGGTGCGGACCGCGTTCGAGGCCGCATGGCCAGGACAGGTCCTCCGCGAACCGCAGCACCGAGACCAGCGCCAACTGCCCCGGCGACAGCCCGGCCGCCTGCGACGCCCGCCCTGCCCACGACCGCCGCGGCCACGCCCCGACCCGGGCCCACCTCACCCCCACCGGCAGCGCGGCCGAGGCGTGCCGGCACTGGGGCGTCTTCCTCGGCCTCAGCCCTGGCCGTGGCTCGGCTCGGGTGGGGGAGTCCCTGGGCCTCCGAGGGCTCCGCTTCTTCCCCGGTGCCCGCGGGGCGTTCGCCGTGCGGGCGCGAGCCCCGCACCCGCACAGGTCGACAAGGATGACCGCGGTCAGCAGCCCGATCTGCGCGGTGGAAGCGGTGAACCGCCGGACGAACACCCCGCCCGGCCCGTATGCCGGCCCCGGCCGTCTCCGCCCGCACCCCCGCGCGATTCGTCGCGTCGGCCCGGAAGCATGGTGCGCCCGGCCGCGCCGCACGAGTGGCGGAAAGCCCGGCACCGCCCGATGCTGGGGAGTGCTGTCGCAGGGGGGCCGTTCCCAGGAGTGAAACCCATGTCGCGGACCACACCGCACGACCCCGAGGCAAGCACGGCCGAGAGCGCTCTGCGCGCCCTGTTCGACGCCTTCGACGACGACGGCAACGGCACCCTTTCCTACGGCGAACTGACCGACAGGATGCGGGCCGCGGGCATTCTCGACGACGACCCCAGAGTCATGGACCTGCTGTCCGCTACGGACGACCGGACCCACGAACTCGGCTTCGAGGAGTTCGCCACCCTCGTCCGGCGCACCAGCGGGCTGATCCGCCGGGTGGTCCAGGACGACCTTGCGGTCCCCGGGTTCGCGGGACTCGCGGCGGACATCGACGTCCTGCACAAGGAGCTGACCGCGGAACGCGGCGGCGCCGTCGCCGACTACATTCCCCAACTCGCCCAGGTCGATCCGGAGCTGTTCGCCATCGCGGTGTGCTCGGTCGACGGACAGCGGCATCTGGCAGGCGACGCGCGGGAACCGTTCTGCATACAGTCGGTGTCCAAGACCGTCAACTACTGCCTCGCGCTCGACGAGAACGGGCTCGGCGAGACCCACACGCATGTCGGCCGCGAACCCAGCGGGCTCAGCTTCAACGAGCTCACCCTCAATCCGCAGGGGCGACCGCACAACCCGATGATCAACGCCGGCGCCATCATGAGCGCCTCGCTCATCCGGCCCCAGGCCGACGCGGCCGGCCGGTTCGAGCACGTGGCCCGGACCTGGCAACGGCTCGCGGCGGGCCGCCGGACCGGCTTCAGCAACAGCACGTACCTCTCCGAACGGGACACCGCGGACCGGAACTTCGCGCTCGCCTACTCGATGCGCGAGCACGAGGCGTTCCCCGAGGGCACGGACCTGCAAAAGACACTGGAGTTCTACTTCCAGTGCTGCTCCATCGAACTCGACGCCGACATGCTGGCGACGGTCGCCGCCACCTTCGCCAACGGCGGGGTGTGCCCCCTGACCGGGGACCGGGTCTTCTCCGCCGACACGGTGCGCCACTGCCTGTCGCTGATGACGTCGTGCGGGATGTACGACTACTCCGGCGAGTTCGCCTTCTCCATCGGACTGCCCGCAAAGAGCGGCGTGTCGGGAGCGCTGATGATCGTGGTGCCGCAGGTCATGGGCGTCTGCGTGTGGTCCCCGCGCCTGGATCAGCACGGCAACTCGGTGCGGGGAGTGGAGTTCTGCCGCCGCCTCGTCGAGCGCTACAACGTGCACCCGCACGACGCCGCCGAGGGCCAGTCCGGACGCAAGGATCTGCGGCGTGGGAAGAACCGTACGGCGATGGAGACGGTCACCGCCCTGTGCTGGGCGGCCGGACAGGGCGACCTCGACGAGATCCGCAGGCTCACGGCCGAGGGCGCCGACCTCGACGCCGCCGACTACGACGGCCGCACAGCGCTCCACCTGGCCGCGGGCGAGGGCCGTACCGAGGTGGTCGAGTACCTTCTCGCGCACGGAGTACGGCCGGAGCCGCGGGACCGCTGGGGCGGCACTCCGCTCACCGACGCCGAACGCGCCGGGCACCCGGACATCGTCCAACTGCTGCGCGTCAACGGACAACAGCCCAGGACCGCCGCAGCGCGTCCTTCACCGCGTACCCGGAGCCGGGTGCCGTCCCGGCCGCGCGGCGCCGCCGTACGCGACGGGGCCAAGACGCCCGCGTCCACGGCGGGAGTCCGCTGACCAGTGCCCTCCCGCCCCGCACGGAAACGAGAACCTCACCCATGTACGACAACGGCACCCACTCGCTGCGCGCCGACGGAGCCCGTCTCCTCGACTCCGAGGGCCGCACCGAACACGAGGCGCTGTGCCGGCTCGTCCGGGACGCGCTGGAGGTCCTGACCGGACGCAAGGAGGCCGACCCCTTCGTCGGCAGGGAGGAGGCGACCGCCGTCGGCACCATCGGAGCCCTGATGTGCGTGGCGGAGAACACCCGCCGCCTCACCGTCGCCGTGGAGGCGGCGGTGAGCGCCCTGCGCGTCGCACCGGTGGACGGGCACGCGGACGGCCGGCGCCCGCACTCCTCCCGCAGGAAGACGAACGGGCAGCGGATCGGCGACCGGTGACTCGAAGAACTCCGCATGCCGTCTTGGCGGTCTCGCGTCATACCGGCGGGTTGGTCATGTGTCGCACAATAGGAGTGGTTTTGGGCCCTGCGTCTCTGGTGCCTGATGCGAATTCTCTGGATCTGGCATTCCTCTCGCTCGACGGGCCCGAGCAGCCGGTGGGCACCCTGGTCATGGTGTTTCCGATATCGCCGAAATGGACCAGGAGACGGACCGTATCTCGGGCCTGCCGTTCGATCTCACTGGAGCATCGCTCCCCTGGGACGTGACATTGATCGCGAGCACCGAGGGCCGCGGCATCTTCCGTATCTGTCTGAGGGTGCATCACGGCTTCCTCGACGGTGTCGGCGCCATCGAGGCCGCGGCTGTCCTGTTCCCCGACGAGCCGGGATGCGGCGCCCGTCTGCCCCCGCCCCAGGCGCCGTCGCTGCGGGCGTTGACGCGTGTGCTCAAGGAGGCGGCGCTCGCCCTGGTGTACCGGTCCGCCTGGAAGCCGGGCGTTGCGGCCGGTTCGTCCCGCGCCGGCCGGCGTACGCACTGGCGGGATGTCCCTCTGACCGCTCTGCGCTGCCTCGCCGATTCCCACGGCGTCACCGTCAACGACGTCAGCCTCGCCGCGCTCGGTGTAGCGCTCGCCGACCGGACATCGCACGCGGTCACGGCAGGCGTCGTGATCTCGACCAGAACACCGGCCGAGCGATATCACATCGGTAACCGGCTAGGGTTTCACCGCCTGCGCCTCCCGGATCAACCGGCGTCGTTCGATGAATCTCTCGCCGCGGTCACGTCGCAGACAGGAAAGGTTCGGGCCGTCCGGCAGCGTGACGCGATCCGCACCATGATGGAACTTCGGCAGGCACCGCAGACCCGCGTTCGTCCCTTCCGCGCCATGTTCGACGAACGGAAAGTCCCGCTCGTCATCAGCAGTGTGACTCTGCCGGACGGTTACAGCGTCTTCGGCGCGGAAATCTGTGCGGCGTCCGCGATGCTCAATGTCTCTGAAGGATTTCCCGCGTACGTCTCATTCGGCCGGACAGCAGGAAATGTTCGCTGCACGACGGTGGCCGACGAAACTCGAGGTTCGCTTCTGACCGTGCCGGATGACTGGGCGAACGTGATCCGTCACAGCAGCTGACTCGCCTCGACGAGATCGCCGCCCCGTCCGTCACCTGCCTCGCGCACTGTTCGCTCCAGGGCCCGGTTCTCCGACACCGCCGCCAGGACCGCCGGCCGCGAGGCGAAGGACGTCCGTCCGCTCCTGGAAGCGTCTCCCCGCCCCGACGGTTCCCCCACCCGGCATCAGCTTCAGCCGGTTCCGAACAGCAGCGGCACCGCCCGGTGCCCGCCGCGTACGGCGCTGCCCGAGCCGGTGGGAGGGCCGGCCGGGCGCAGGCGGGGGAAGCGGGTGGCCAGGGCGGTGAAGAGGGTGGTGGCGGTCTGGCGGGCCAGGGGCGCACCGAGGCAGTAGTGCGGGCCGGCGCCGAAGGCGAGGAGTGCGGGGGAGGGGCGGCGGCCGGGGAGGAAGCGGTCGGGGTGCGGGACATGCAGGGCGTCGTACTGGCCCGCTTCGAGCATGATCAGGACCAGCGCGCCGTCCGGCACCGTGACCGTGCCGAGGTCCACGGGGCCCCGGGCGTAGCGCGAGGTGACGCGGGCGGGCGGGGTGGTGCGCAGGATCTCCGTGACGTAGGCGTCGGGGTGGTGGGCCAGCCGTGACCACAGGTCCGGGCGGCCGGCGAGGGTGGCGAGGCCGGAGGCGATGAGGTTCGTGGTCGTGTAGGCGCCGGCGATGAGCAGGAAGGCCAGGTGCAGCGGGAGTTCGCTCACCCGGCCGGCCGGGTGGGAACGGTCGGCCGCCAACTGCCTCATGTAGTCGTGCAGTCGGTCCGTCGCGCGGTCGGCGGCAGGGGTGGCGACGCCGGGCCAGTCCACGGCGGGGAGGAACTCCGCGACCCACCGGGCGAGCATCGGGCGGTCGGGGGACGGGATCGCGAGGATCTCGCCGAGGACGTCCACCGGCAGGGGCTGCGCGAGGACCGGTACGGCGTCGACCGCACGCCGGCCGTGGTCGCCGGCTTCCGCCACGGCGTCCACGTAGCGGTCGACGAGCCGCTCCAGGCGGGACTGCCGGGCGCGGCACGCCCGGACGGTGAAGTCAGGGGTGAACGCCTGCCGAAGGCGGCGGTGACGGGCGCCGTCCGCGTGCATGACCGACGTGATCATCAGCTGCTGGGCGGCGCCGGGCACGGCCGCGGCGTGGTGGCGCTGCCAGTACGCGTCGCGCTGCGCCAGCGCCGGATGGGCGAGCGCTCGGCGGCAGTCCGTGTAGCGGCTGAGCACCACCAGGTTGTCGCCGAGCAGGAGGGGGCCCGCCTCGTGCAACGCCCGGTAGAGGGGGTAGGGGTCGGTGTCCGGCGGTGGTCCGGTGTCGAGGAGGACGGCGGCGGCCTGCCGCGCCGTACGCACGCCGCTCACCTGCCCCGCGCGGCCAGTACGGCCGGGGTGTCGTCGTGGACGCCGAAGACCCGGTCGATCCAGCGCGCGGTCGTGGGCAGGGAGGCGGCGAGGACACCGGTGTGGTCGGTGCCGGGGAAGCCTTCCCAGGTCGCGTCCGTCCCGGCGGCGCTGAGGTCCGACGCGAGCCGCGCGCTGGCCGCCGGGTCGGCGATCGTGTCGGCGAGGCCGTGGGCGATGAGGACGGGCTGGGGGAAGCGGCCGACCGGCGCGTCCAGGCCGGCCAGCATCGACTGGAACTCCACGTCGTCGTTCAGATCGCGGGCCAGGACCTCGGCGGGGCTGTGGACGATGGCGTCCCGCAGCAGCGCGTAGTACGTCGCCTCGTCGGCGACCCGGGTGAGTGCCCGCCCGCGCGGGGTGAGGTGGATGTCGGAGTCGAAGCCCCGGTGTACGGATTCGAGGCCCTCCAGGATCAGCAGGAGCAGCGGGGACAGCGGGGCGTCCGGGTCGGCGGTGAGGCGGGCCCACAGGTCCTGGAACCGGTGCGGGGGTGCCAGGGCGAGCGTGCCCCGGAAGTCCAGCTCGGGGGCGTAACCGGGGGCGACGGCGGCGGTGTTGAGGGCGGCGTGGCCGCCCTGGGAGAAGCCGCAGACCAGCCAGTGCCGGCCGAACGGCAGGTCCAGCTGGCGGGCGGCACGCACGGCGTCCGTGACGGCCCATGCCTCGGACTCGCCGTGCAGGTAGGGGTGCCGGCCGCCGCCGCCCACGCCCTGGTAGTCGGTGACGGTCACCGCGTAGCCGAGGCTCAGCCAGTGGGCGAGGTAGTCCCGCTCGAAGGGGAACAGGCCCTTGCGGGAGGGTGCGCAGGCGTCGTCCAGGCCGGTGGTGCCGTGGGCGTAGCTGAGCACCGGCCAGCCCTGGCGCAGCGGGTCGGCGGCGGGGATCAGGACCATGCCGGTGACGGTGCGGATGCGGTGGTCGTGGCCGGTCGAGTGGTAGGAGATCCGCCAGCCGCCGGCCGCCCCGTCCGGGAGGAGCGCCGCCGGCAGGGGAGTGGCACGGCGCAGAGCGCCCGGCGGGAGGTTGGCGGCGGTCCGGCTCACGGGAGGGCTCCTTCCAGGGCGGTCACCTGATGTGGCTCCAGCGGACGGTGCTCGGGGCGGGAGCCGGGAGGGGCGGCGATCACCACGAAGTGCCCGGCGAACAGGTGCGGCCACACCCGCAGTACGCCGTCCTCGTGCAGCACGTGCAGGCGCCCGCGCGACGGCCGGACCCGGTATTGCTCCAGCCGCCAGACACTGTCGTGGTACGCCTTGACCGCGGCCTCCTGGCAGGCGAACTCCAGCATCGGATCGAGGCAGCGGGCTTCCGGGGCCCGGCAGCGGGGCAGCGGGTGCGGGCCGCTCCCCGCCCGCTCGACGTCGATGCCGAGCGGCCCGGCCGTACCCGCCACCGCCGTCACGACGTCCCCGCAGTGCGCGATGGAGACGACGGCCCGCGCGCCCACCACCCGGGGAGCCCCCGACGGGGCGCGCAGCACGGTCCACGCGCCCGTCCGGTGAGGTCCGTGCAGCAGGCGCAGCGCCGCGTGCGCGGTGATCCGGCCCAGGGCGGTCTCCCGTCGCCGCCACGCGGGCAGCCCCTGGAGCAGGGCGCGTTCGCCGGGGGCGAGGAGTTCCCCCGGCGGGTCGGGGTACCCCGTCCAGCAGGCGGTCACGGCGACGGATCTCACCGGCCCGCCGTCGCCTCCGACACCGCGTCGACGGCGTCCTTGACGGTGTGCCAGGGCGCCGCGCTCTCGCTGACGAGCGTCACGCCCATGCTGTCTTCGAGGCGCGTGGCGACCCGGACGACCTTGGCCGATGTCATGCCGTCCAGGTCGAGCAGCCTGGTGTCCTCGCCCAGGTCGGCGGCGGACAGCGGCACCACGGCGGCGACGGCCTCACGGACGGCGGCGAGGATGCCGTCACGGGACAGCGAAGGGGAAACGGTCATGACGAGTACTCCTTGTTCGAGTCGGCCGCCGGCGGTTGCCCGGCGGAGTTCTGGGCCCCGGTCATCAGGTCACGCGCCCGCAGCCGCTGCCACTTCCCGCTGGTCGTACGCGGCAGCGCACCCGGCGGCAGGACACGGACATCGAGGCACCCCACCCCGAGCGCATCGCCGATCCGCCCGCGCAGCAGGTCCTCCAGCGCGGCGGCGTCCCCGGCGTCCGAAGGCCCCTCGGCGAGCAGCGCGATCCGCTCCTCGCCGTCGGCCCCGACGGCCGCGACCGCCACACAGCGCCGCCGGAACACCCCGGGTACCTCACGGGCGAGGGCCTCGACGTCCTCGGGAAAGAGGTTGCGCCCCTCGCAGACGATCATCTCCTTGTGCCGGGCGGCCCAGTACAGCTCCCCGTCCACCCGGAACCCCAGGTCACCGGTGCGCAGCCAGGGCCCGTCGAAAGCGGCGGCGGTCGCCTCCGGGGCGTGGAGATAGCCGGCCGTCATGCCCGGCGCCCGCGCCTGGATCTCACCGAGCGTCCCGTCGGGAACGACGGCACCGCCCTGATCCACCAGCCGCAGCTCCACCCCCGGCCCGGCGACGCCCACGGACGTCAGCGGCTTGGCCCGGGGATCGCCCGCGGCCCGGGGCAGGACGATCCGCCCGTCGCCCAGCAGCGCCCGGTCGACGTACCGCACCCGTGGCACGGCGGACACCGGCGTCGCTGTCAGGAGCAACGTCACCTCGGCCATCCCGTACGCCGGGCACAGGGCGGCCGGTGACAGCCCGTACCGGGCGAAGGCGCGGGTGAAGCGTTCCATCGTCCCGGCCCGCGCCTCCTCGGCGGCATTGAGGGCGAACCGCAGCCGGCTCAGCTCCAGACCGTCGTACGGCTCGGTCGCCGCGTCGGCCATCAGCGCGTACCCGAAGTCCGGCGACGACATCGACGTGCAGCCCGTCCCGGAGAGGTAGCGGACGAACCCGCCGGGGTCGCGGACGAAGGAGAGCGGGGCCAGCACATGGGTCTCGGCGCCGGCCAGGAGGTGGGCCAGCGTCATCACGAGGCCCAGATCGTGGTGCAGGGGCGGCCAGTTGACGTGGACGTCGGCCGCGTCGATCTCCAGCAGACCGGTCAGGGTCCGGACACCGGCGAGGAAGGCCCGGTGCGTGAGCGCCACGCCCTTGGGGGCCGAGAGGCTGCCCGAGCTGAACTGCACCACCGCCAGGTCGTCGGGTCCCGGCGTCGGCAGGTTCACCGGCCGGGCCTCGCCCCGGACACCGTGCAGCCGCAGGCCGGCGCAGCGTCGGCGCAGGGCGTCGCCGAGTTCGGAGTACGGGGGAGTGTCGTCCACGACGACATGGCGTGCGCGGGCGGTGGCGACGATCCGGGCGAGGTGCTCGCTCTGCGCCGGGAGTTCGCGTCCCATCGGCCGGACCGGCAGGACGGTGACGGCCGCGCCCGCCCTGACCGCCGCCAGCAGGGAGATCAGGGCGGGCGCGGTGGGGGAGGCCAGCACGGCCACCACGTCGCCCGGGCGCACCCCGGACGCGAGGAGGTGAGCGGCCCGCCGGCGCACCGCCGTGCACAGGTCGGCGGCGGTCAGCCGGGTGCGCGATCCGGGGTGCACGAGGACGGCCTTGTGCCGCTCCCGGCGGCCCATGGCCTCCAGCGCGTCACCGAGGGTGCCTGCGTCGATCACCCTGCCCAGCCTGGGACGCCACGGGCCCGGGACAACTCCGGCAGGGCCGGACGGGTGAACGCCGCCCCGGGCCACCCGGACAACCGTCCCCGAAACGCCGTCCGCCTCCGCTCCCGTACACAGGACGGCATGACGACCACCGTCCGCCTCGCCACCATGAACGACGAGGTCACCCTGCACGTCGCCGTCACCGCCGTGTCGGCCGGGACCTCCTTGCCGCCCACCCGGCAGAGGAACGGCCGTCCACGGAAACCCTGTTGAAGCGCTCCGGAAGGAACCCGCTCGACATGCCGGACATATCCGCTTCCTCCATCGTGGACGCATGAACGACGACCCCCTCCTCGACCGGCTGAGGCAGACCGGCGACCCGACGGCGGACGCGGTGGTCCGGGACCTGATGGACAGCGGCCGGATCACCGGCGTCAACCAGATCCTGCGGGCCTTCGAC
Source organism: Streptomyces niveiscabiei (assembly GCF_033794345.1). NCBI lineage: Bacteria > Bacillati > Actinomycetota > Actinomycetes > Kitasatosporales > Streptomycetaceae > Streptomyces > Streptomyces niveiscabiei. The sequence continues at coordinate 28,488 of NZ_JARAYJ010000030.1, read as the reverse complement.
GACAACGGCCAGCAAGTCCCCGACGGCCTGCCCGAGCAGCTCGCCGACTACCTGCGCACCACCGGCGCCGTCCCCGACTGGGCCGACCCGCGGCGGATCTCCGGCGCGTACGCGTTCTTCGAGGACGACGGCATGCAACTGGCCGTCAGCCTCTGTCTGAGCGGCATGGTCGGCTCCTACGCCTCCCCGCACGCCGCACGCGTGATGACCGAGACCCAGCGGCTCAACCAGCCCGCCCGCAGGATGGCGGAGACCTTCCAGTTCATCCTCTACCTCATGGCCGAGGACCCCCTCGGCGAGAACGGCCGGCTGATCCGGGCCTGCCAGAAGGTCCGGCTGGTCCACGCGACCGTCCGGAACATGGTCCTGCGGAAGGGGAACTGGGACCACGACCGGTTCGGCACCCCCATCAACCAGGAGCAGATGCTCACCGCCGTCCTGATGTTCTCCGTCGGCGCCGTGGCCGGGGCCAGGGCACTCGGGGTCCACGTCACCCCGAAGGAGTCGGCCGACTACTACCACCTGTGGTGCGTGACCGCCGCCCTGCTCGGCATGGACCGCGCCGCTCTGCCCGCGTCCCCCGAGGCGGCCGAGACCCTGTGGCGCGAGCGGCTCAGGCCGCGCGTGTGGGGCCCCTCACCCGAAGGCGTGGCGCTGACCGGGGCGTTCATCGCCTACGAGCAGAAGAGCCTGCCCACGCCCGTACGGGGCCTGGTCCCGGCGGTGATCCGACGGGTGACCGACCCGCGGGCCGCCGACTGGATGCGGGTCCCCGCCTCGCCCTGGAGCGCGGCCGTCTCCCTCGGCGTCGGCGTCAGCCGGGTCCTGGAGAACGCCGAGGACCGCTTCCCCGCTGCCGAACGCGTCCTGGACCGGCTCGGCCAGAAGGCGTTCACCCGGCAGGCCGTGCGCGTACTCGGGGGCCAGGAGCAGGAGTTCGACCTCCCGGAGTCACTGCGCGCCGCCTGGCTGGACCGGGGGCCCGCATGACCGACACCCTGCCCCTCGGGCCGGCTGCGGTGGACGCCGTCCGCTGGCCCGACGTGGCCGCGCTCCCCGCCCGCACGCCGGCCAACCGGCTGCGCGCGGCGGCGGCACGCGCGCTGGCGCTGCGGGCCGTCGCCGGGTACCCGATGCGGCTGCTCCTCGCCGACGGCACGGTGGCCGGAGCCGGCGGACCGGACGCTCCGGCCCTGGCCGTCCACCGGCCCGAAGCGTTCTTCCGCCGGATCGGCACGGGAGCCCTGGTCGGGTTCGGCGAGTCGTACATGGCGGGCGAGTGGGACACCGACGACCTGGTCGGCGTCCTGACCGTCCTCGCCGCCCACACCGCCGACTTCGTGCCGGCCCCGCTGCAACGGCTGCGCCGGCTGTGCGTGCCCCGGCTCCCGGCCGAGTGGCACAACACCCTGGAGAACGCGCCCGCCAACATACGCCACCACTACGACCTCCCCAGCGAGCTGTTCGCCCTCTTCATGGACGAGACCATGGCGTACTCATCCGCGCTGTTCCCCACCGAACCCGCCCCCGGATCCACCACCCAGGCGCAGCTCCCCGCCGCCCAGCACCGCAAGATCGACCGCCTCCTCGACCTCGCCCGCGTCGGCCCCGGCACCCGCCTCCTGGAGACCGGCGTCGGCTGGGGCGAACTCTCCCTGCGCGCCGCCCGCCGAGGCGCCCACGTCACCGCTATCACCCTCTCCCCCGAGCAGGTGACCCACGTACGCCGCCGCGTCGCGGGCGCCGGCCTCACCGGCCGCGTCCACGTCGAGCTGCGCGACTACCGGCACGTCCAGGGCGAGTACGACGCCGTCGTCAGCGTCGAGATGATCGAGGCCGTCGGACTGCCCCGGCTGCCCCTCTACTTCGCCGTACTGGAACGGGTCCTGGCACCCGGCGGCAGGATCGCCCTCCAGACCTCGTCCGTCGCCCACGACCGGATGCTCGCCACCCGCGACTCGCACTCCTTCATGCGCAAGTACATCTTCCCCGGCGGAGCGCTCCCGTCCCCCACCGCCCTCCAACAGGCCGCCGCCCGCAGCGGATTGCGCATCACCGGCTGGACCCGCCTCGACGCCCACTACGCCGAGACCCTCCGCCTGTGGCGCGAACGCTTCACCGAACACCGCCCCCAGATCCACGCCCTCGGCCTCGACGAGACCTTCTGCCGGCTGTGGACCCTCTACCTCGCCTACAGCGAGGCCGGATTCCGCGCCGGATACCTCCACTCCCTCCAGATGCTGATCACCCGGAACGAACCCCGCCCGCGATGAGAACCACCCGGGACGGCACGGCCGGCACCACGCGACCAGCGCCGGCCACTCCGGCCGCGAGCACGTCACCACCGGCACCCGCACCCACGGATTCCCCGCTCGACGTCACGCACCGTGCTCCACAGGGAACACAGCCGCCCGGCCGGAGGTCCCCTGCCGGGCGAATTCGTCGACGTACTCCTGACCGGACAGGGCGGAGATCCGCCGCATGACGGTCTCCGTGGCCTGCCGCAGCGCGGCGTGGCCGGGGTGCCCCGGGCCGGTGCGCGGGAACGTCATGGGAGCGCCGACGCGGACGACAGGGCGGTCGGACCACACCCGCCACAGCGACCGGAGGCGGATACGGTCCGTTCCGGTCAGACCGACGGGTACGACGGGCACGCCCGTGGTGAGCGCGTTGACGCCCAGCGCGCCGACCCGGCCGCGGTGCAGCCGGCCCGTGGCCGAGTGGGTGCCTTCGGGGAAGACCCCCAGGAGCCGTCCCTCGCGCAGGACCCGCGCCGACGCGTCCAGGGCCCTGGCCGCGCCCTGGAGAGTCGTACGGTCCACGGGCAGCTGCTCGCAGCCGCGCAGGATGTTCCCCATCAGCTTTCCCCTGACACCGGGCCGGTGGAAGCACTCCTCCTTGACCGCGAAGGAAATGGGACGCCGGGTGGCGACCGACAGGGCGAGCCAGTCGTAGAAGGCGAGATGGTTCGCCGCGATGATGGCGGGCCCTTCGGCGGGGATGTGCTGGGCTCCCTCGATACGAGGTCTCAACAGCAGGCGGCACACGGGGCGGCAGAAATTCACCAGCGCTTGATAACGGAGACGCATTTTCCGTCCAGGGGAGCGGTTGTAGGATTTTTCGACCTTTATTCCCTTGGAATCTTCCGTGTCCTCGGGAGTTTTCGAATTCTCTGCCTGTCAGCATAGGGAGGCGAATGGAAAGAGTCGATGACGCGTTCCGCGGCATACGGCTGACCGAGACAGGAGAAATTCGTGGAAGTGATCTATGACTACGTGGCGGGTCAGCTGGCGGACATGCTGCACACCGACAGTTCCGACCTGTCCGCCGACATGACGCTCGAAGGCATCGGAGTGGACTCCCTGATCCTTCTTGAGCTGTCGGTCCGGATCGACGGGGACTTCGGGACGGACATCCTCAACGGGCCACCGATCCAGCTCGACGGGATCGGCACCCTCGGCGACCTGGTCCGGACGCTCCGCCCCCTGCTGCCGGAGCCCTCGGCCGAGGTGCCGGCGTGACCCGTCCCGGCGCCCCCTGCGCCGCCGTCACCGGCCTGGGGATGATCACCCCGGCCGGCGTCGGCTGGGAGGAGACCTGGCGGGGCGTGCTGGCGGGGCGGTCCATGGCGGCCACCGATCCCGCGCTGGCCGGCCTGCCGGTCGACTTCTGCTGCCGGGTACCGGACTTCGATGCCCACGCTCTGGTCGGCAAGGGCGCCGGACGGCTGGACCGCTTCAGCCAACTGGCCGTCGCAGCCGCCCGGTTGGCGGTCGTGGACGCCGGACTCGATCCCACCGCGTGGGCGGCGGACCGGGTCGGCGTGGTGGTCGGCGTGGGGCTGCCGAGCCTGGAGACCTTCCAGAACGAGTGGGTCAAACTCCACGCCGGGCAGTACCACACCGTCTCCCCCCTGACCCTGCCGCGCAGCCTGCCCAACATGGCCGCGGGAGAGATCGGGATCCGCGTCGGAGCCCGCGGCCCCAACCTCACCGTCTCCACCGCGTGCGCCTCGGGCGCGACCGCCCTGGGCGTCGCGCTCGACCTGCTGCGAGCCGGCCGGTGCGACATCGTGCTGGCCGGCGGCACGGAAGCGGGTCTGACGGCACGCCTGCTCGTGCTGGCCGGGAGCCAGATGAGAGCCCTGTCGAGCCGACGCGACGACCCGGCGGCGGCCTCCCGCCCCTTCGACACCGACCGGGACGGGTTCGTCATGGCGGAGGGCGCCGCGGTCCTCGTACTGGAACGCCCCGAGCACGCTCTGGCCCGCCGCGCGGCTCGCGTCCGGGCCAGAGTCCTGGGCTACGGCGCCTCCGCCGACGCGCACCATCCGACGGCCCCCGATCCGTCGGGAGAGGGCGTCGCTCTGGCGCTGCGCGCGGCCCTCGCGGACGCGGACCTGCGCCCCGGGCACATCGACCACGTCAACGCCCACGGAACGTCCACACGCCTCAACGACCTCGTCGAGTCCCGCGTCCTGAACCAGGTCTTCCCGCACGCCCCGCCCGTCACCTCGAACAAGGGCGTCCTGGGGCACGCCCTGGGCGCCGCCGGCGCCATCGAAGCGGCCTGCTCGGTGCTGAGCCTGGAACAGCAGGTGATCCCGCCCGTGGCCAACCTGGACAGCCTGGACCCCGAGATCGCGCTGGACGTCGTCAGCAAGGTCCCCCGGCCGGTGCGGATGGACCACGTCATCAGCACGTCGTACGGGTTCGGCGGCCAGAACGCCGTACTCGCGCTGGGACGTTGAGCAGGGCGGTGGCCTCCGGACGACCTGACGCCGGAGAAGGGTCACCGCCCGGCGAAACTGGCTGACAGGGCCCGGAGTTCGTCGAACTCCTCGGTGAGGCAGGCGCGGAACCTGGCCTCGTCCGTGATGGCCGCCGGGTCCAGGGACACGGCGAGGTGACAGGTTCCCCGGTAACTGAGCAGGCAGATCATGAAGGCCACGCCGACCAGCGGCGCGAAACCGTACGCGGCGTCGACGCGGGCCCCGAAGAGAGAGAAGGAGTGTTCCATGCCGCGCGTGTTGCTGGTGACGAAGTCCGCGCCGGCCACGCAGCGCAGGATGTAGGGGGCCGTGGCGGGGGCGATCACGGCTGCGGTCGTCCCCCTGAACCGGCCGGGCAGGCGGCCCGTCGACGAGGCGTCGCGCGCGTTGTCCCTGACCTTGCCGACCCGGGCCAGGACATCCGGCTCGTCGGCGGGCGCGAGGAAGTGGACCGTGTCGAAGTGGTTGCCGAGCCCGTCGCCCCCTCCCAGCCTCCGGTACGCCGGGTGCGCGAGGGGGAAGCCGGTGCGCACCGTCCGATGCCGTACCCCGAACCCTTCGTGGTAACGCCGCACCCCGCCCAGCACGGCGGCGATGAAGGCGTCGTTGACGCTTCCACCGCCGGCCCGGCCGACAGCTCTGAGGGTGTCCAGCGGCACGTCCAGGGTGAAGAGCCGGCGCTCCAGGCTCCTGGACCGCCACAGCGGGGGCCTGGGCGCGGCGAAGAAGACCGGCAGCCGGGCGAGGGTCAGTGCCAGGGAAGCGAGCCGCCGCGCCAGCGGGACCCTGGATTCCTGGGGAACGGCCTGGGCCGACGGTGACGGTGTGCCGACGTCGGCCAGCAGCCAGGCCAGAAGAAGCCGGAGACCGTACGCGTCGCTCACACAGTGGTGGACGGCCATGATGTGCGCCGCCCGGGAGCCGTCGAAGTTCTCCACCACCGTGGCTTCCCACAGGGGGCGGCGGGGATCCCACTCCTTCGCCTGCGCACGGCGGCACAGCTCCAGGACGCCGTCCATGCCGTCTGCCGTGTCCCTGACCAGATGGGCGTCGACGTCGAAGTCCGGATCGTCGCACCACTCGGGCCGGCCCCACGGGTGCCGGGGCGGGCGGACCTTCTGCCGCAGCCTGCGGAACGAACCGCTCATCGCGGCATGGGCGGCCCGTACCGTCTCCCACTCTGGTGTGCGGTCGAGGATGTGCAGGAGAACGATGGTGGACCGGGTCCTGGGGTCGTGCCCCAGACGCCACATCAGCGAGTCCGCGACAGTCATCGGCTGAGCGTTCGTATCGCGCCCCTGAGACGGACGGGGGGCGTCCGGAGCGGTTTTCCGGAAGACGGTGAGGACAGACACGTACACGGCTCCTGACGTCGGGCACAGCGGGCTCACGGGGACCGGGGGAGAGGGCGGACGGAATGTTCGCACCTCGGCCCTGGCGACGCGGGGTCCCGGTCCGCTCGCTGGTCCGACCGGGGGACGGTTTCGTCCTCGTGGAGCAGCGGGCCACTGCCGCAGCGTCATGCCCCGAACAGCCGGTGATAGGCACAGGTGCGTTCGTCCGTCATGCCCCCGGCCACGAAGAAGGTCCCCCGTGTCAGTACGTCCCCAGGCCGGCCGAGACTGGCAGGACAGCCTGCGTCACGTGCGCGCGGTGGGCGCGCTGACCCCCCTGGTCGTCTTCCAGTCAGGAGCGTTGGCCGCCTGGACCGGGCTGCCGGTGTTCTGGTGGTGGGGAATGTGCACGTTCTTTGTCGTCGCTCCCCTCCTGGAACGTGTCCTCGGCTCCAGCGATGCCAACCCGCCCGAACCGGTCGCCGACAGCCTGGAGCGCTCTCTCTACTACCGGTGCTGCCTCTGGCTGTACGTGCCGCTGGAGTACGCCGCGCTGGTCTGGGCGTGCGCGCAGTGGGGGCGGCAGGACCTGGCGGTGCTGGACGCGGTCGGTCTGGCCATGACCGTCGGTGTCACGGCCGGCATGGGCATCAACGTCGCTCATGAACTGGGCCACAAGAAGGAGAGACGGGAACGCCTGCTGGGCCGGATCACGCTCGCGCCCGCCTGCTACGGCCACTTCTGCGTGGAGCACAACCAGGGCCACCACGTCCGGGTGGCCACCCCCGAGGACCCGGCCAGCTCACGCATGGGGGAGAGCTTGTGGGCCTTTGTCCTGCGCAGCACCTCCCAGGGCGTGCGCTCCGCGTGGCGCCTGGAGCGCAGGCGGCTGACGCGGCGCGGCCGGCGGGTGATGGGCCGTCACAACGACGTCCTCACCTCCTGGGCGATGTCGGCCACGCTCTTCACCGGGCTGGTGGTCTGCTTCGGCGTCCGGGTGCTGCCGTACCTGCTGATCCAGGCCGTCGCCGGTGCCGTCCTGCTGGAGAGCGTCAACTACCTCCAGCACTACGGCCTGCTGAGGGAAGAGCGCCGTCCGGGCCGCTACGAACGGGTCGGCCCGCGCCACAGCTGGAACAGCGGGGACACGCTGAGCGGCATCCTGCTCTTCCAGATGCCCCGCCACTCCGACCACCACGCTCGCCCCCTGACGCGCTACCAGGCACTTCATCACCGTGAGGAGGCACCACAACTGCCGTACGGCTACTCGACCATGATCCTGCTCGCCTGGTTCCCTCCGCTGTGGCGCCGGGTCATGGACCCGCGCCTGCTGGAACACTGCCGAGGCGACCTGAGCCGGATCAACATCCACCCGCCTGCCCGGCGCCTCCTGACAGAGCGTCATGGCATGCAAGGGAGGGGTGTCCCCGCCCGACGGGGTGAGCCGGGAGCCGTCTCCGGGCAGCCGGATTCCACCCTCTTCACCTGATGAACCAGGCCGCCCGGTATTTCCTGCCGGCGGGAGAATTCGGTACCGGGAAATCAGGAGAGAGCCCGGTACGGTTCTGCGCGTCGAACGAGTTGGATGAATCAGATCGACGGCGAATGCCGACCATCACATATCTGGCCGGAGAACGATGTCTGACAATTATTCCGCGTTGGCTCGCCGGAAGGATGTCGTCGTCACCGGGCTCGGGCTGGTCACCCCCGCCGGAATCGGCGTCGAAGCCACCTGGCAGGGTCTCCTGGCGGGGCGGCCCACCGCGGCGCCTGACCCCGTTCTCGCCGGCATGCCGGTGGACTTCAGCTGCCGTGTCCCGGAGTTCGACGGACGGGAACTGCTCGGCCACCGGCTGGCACGGCGGCTGGACCGCGGCGCCCAGCTCACGATCGTCGCCGTACGCGAAGCGCTCGCTGACGCCGGTCTCACCACGGCCGACTGGGATCCCGCGCGGGTGGCGGTGGTCCTCGGAGTCGGCAGCAACAGCCTCCAGCACTATCCGGAGGCGTTCCGCAGACTGGACGCCGGACACCCCGACCGGATCTCACCGCTGATGATCACCCGTAGCGTGCCCGGCATGGTCGCCGGAGAGGTGGCGCTCGCGATCGGCTCCCACGGCCCCAGCATGACGATCTCCACCGCCTGTGCCTCGGGCAGCAGCGCCCTCGCCGTCGCGCGTGACCTGCTGCGCGGCGGGAGCTGCGACATCGCGGTCGCCGGAGGAGGCGAATCCACCTACGGCGCGATCTACGCCGCGACGTTCGGCCAGATGCGGGCGCTGTCCACCCGTACCCACGACCCGGCGGGCGCGTCCCGCCCGTTCGACCGGGACCGGGACGGGTTCGTGCTGGCGGAGGGCGCCGGCATCCTCGTCCTGGAGCGCGCCGAGCACGCGGCGGCCCGGCGTGCCAGGCCACGGGCCCGGCTGGCCGGTGTAGGCAGCTCGTCCGACGCCTACCACTTCACCGCACCGCATCCACAGGGGCGCGGCGCGGCCGATGCGATGGACGCCGCCCTGCGGGACGCGGGACTGAGCCCTTCGGAGATCGGCCACGTCAACGCCCACGGCACCTCGACGCCGCTCAACGACATCGCCGAGAGCCGGGCGCTGCGCCAGGTCTTCGGCACCCCGCCGCCCGTGACCGCCCCCAAGGGAACCCTGGGCCACGCCATCGGCGGTTCCGGGGGGATCGAGGCGGCCTGCTGCGTCCTCAGCCTGGAGCGGCAGGTCGTGCCGCCGACCGCCAACCTCGACGTCCAGGATCCCGGCATCGACCTGGACATCGTGACGAAGACGCCCCGCGATCTCCGCCTCACCAGCGTCATGACCAACTCGTTCGGCTTCGGCGGCCAGAACGCCGTGGCGGTTTTCCTCCGGCCCTGAGGGAGAACCGCCGGGAACCGGGGGACGCGCAGGGAGGGAGCTGGAACACGTGATCCAGGGGATCACGTCGAGGATCGGCGAGCCGCCGGGCAGTGCGACCTCGCGGGCCCTGTTTCCGGCGCTGTGGACGAACGCGGTCAGTGGGGCGGGGCGACGAAGCCGTACGGCTGGCGTCAGTTGAAGCGCCTGCTGAACGCGGCCCAGTTGTTCTCGTTCCGGACGAGGCCCTCAGGCATGTTGAAGGCGGCGCTGCCCATGGCGACGAACTGGGTCATCATCAGCACCCCGCGGGCCATGTCACCCCGGTTGTCGGTGTGTGCGCTTCCAGTTTGGTGTAGCTCTCGCCGAACGGCGTCCGCGTGGAACGTGGGGTTGTTGTCCTCGGCCAGCGCGGGCTGCGCCAGTCCGATCGGGCCCAGCAGGGCGACCAGGACCGCCAGGACGAGTTCGACGACGGTCGAGGTGATGATGCGCCTGCCGCTGCGGTGTCCGGCCTGACCCCACAGAGGCTGGCAACCGGATCGTTGACCGGCACGTCCCCCTCCGCAGCCTCCGGTCAACCCGGGCGTCGCCGGACAACTTGTACGGCTGTTCCGACCGTGCTTGTCCCGCCGGTCGTGTACGAGCTGCGCCGCGCCGCCGACGGGCCGGGGCGTTCACCGTCTCGGCGCTCCGTTGTCGGCGATGCGGGAGGCGGAACCGGCCACCGAGGACAGGTTCCGCGTCCCGTGGCCCGTACCCCGACGGCCTCTTCCTCGGTGGGCTCGCGGCCGTGTTCGGCGCGGAACGCCGGTTGGCGGGATGCGGGGCGCCCTCCTCCTGTGCACTGCGCGGGCTGCGGGCCGCCGGGGTGTGGCCGTGCGCGCGACAGGTGCCGTCACGGCCGGGGCCGTGTACTCGGCTCAGAACGAGAAAGCCATCTTTCCGGCCCCGTGCAGGGTGCGCAGGCCGGACGAGACGCAGCTGGTGACGTCGCTGGTGGGCACCGCGCGTCCCGAGACGCGGGCCCCGGTCAGCACCCCGGCGGTGACGGTCCCGTCGAACAGGGCGTCCGAGGGGTTGAAGCTGCTGGTCCGCCGGCCGGCGGGGCGCACGGTCGAGGTGCCGACCCGGTGCCCGGCCCGGTCGTACCACGTCACGGTCGCCTTTCCGCTGATGCCGGAGGCGCTGGTGCAGCCGGCGTGGCCCGTGCCGCGGAAGGTGAAGACCCCGCTGGCCGGACCGCGCCGCGTGCGATTCGGCGAGGAGCAGTCCGTCAGCCGGAAGGACCCGGTCACGGTCACCTGCCGGTTGGCCATGGTCAGGGGCGGAGAGAAGGAGACGGGACGGCCCGCGACGGTGCGGGCGGTACAGCTCAGGGCCGTGCCGGACGCGACGGCGCGGCCCGGGACGCCCGTGCCGGGAGCCGCCGAGGCGGTGGAGGCGGTCACGGAGACGAGGACGGCGACGGTGGCACGGCTGAGCCACCGGGCGAAGGATGCCGGAGCGGGGCGGATCATCGGACGGTCTCCTTGTGGTGAGGCGGTTCGGCCGGGTCGGTGCTCGCCCGGAGCGCTTGGGGCGGTACGTCGGCACGCTCGGCGGAGCGGTGCGGGGGAAGGAGGGCGGCCAGCCACGAGGGCAGCCACCAGTTGAGACGGCCCATCAGGTGCATGAGCGCCGGTACCACCATCAGCCGGATGAGGGTGGCGTCCAGGACGACGGCCGCGGCCACCGCGAATCCGAGCTGCTGGAAGTCCAGCCGGCCGGTTCCGGTCAGCGACGCGAACACGATGGTCAGGGCGGCGGCGCCGAGGGTGATCGGCCGCGCCACCTGACGCAGCCCCTGGACGACGGCGTCACGGCAGTCACCGCTCTCCACGTACCGTTCGGTGATGGCGTGGACCAGGAAGATCTCGTAGTCCAGGGACAGCCCGAACACGATGGTGAAGGTCAGCACGGGGATGACGGCGCTGACCCCGGTGTCGGGCCACACGAGGGTGAGCAGGCCGAAGGCGGCGGCGGTGGAGAGCAGGTTCACCGCGATGGCCTTCAAAGGGATCAGCACACTGCGGAAGAAGAACGTCAGCAGGAGGAGGGAAGCGCCCAGGACGAGTGCGGCGACCTGCCACAGCGCGGCGACCAGGGCGGCCCGCAGATCGTCGAGCGCGGCGGTGGGTCCTGCGACGAGCACCTGTTGCCCCGGCTCCAGGGTGCGCCGAGCCGTGTCACGAACCGTGCCGATCACAGCGGTCGCGGCAGGGCTGTCGACGGGAACGCGTTGGGCGACGAGGAGGACGGTCAGATCCCGTCCGTTGTCCACCACGCTGGTGAAGGCGACGCGGGAGTCGGTTCGCAGGGCCCTCTCCAGCTCCGTGGTGTCCACCGGCCCGCTCCGGGGCGTGTGCGGCAGGGCGACGCCCAGGGCGCCCGAGAAGTGGTCGGACTCCATGCGCGCCAGACCGCGGCCCGCGTCGGAGTGCGCGATGGCCGCGCGGTCGACCGGCAGCACCAGACGCAGCCCGACGACCGGTGTGGCCGCCGCCAGCAGGAGAGCCAGCGCCCCGAGCAGCCAGAGCCAGGGCCGCCGGGCCAGACGTTCACTCCACCGGGACCCCACGGCGAAGCCCCGGCCGAGGCGCGGGAGCGTGGCCCAGCTCAGCAGACGGTCGAGCCGGGGCAGGACCGCCGGGAGGAGCGTGGTCGCCACCGCGTACGTCACCACGGTGCTGAGGAGCACCGCGAGGCCGAGGGACCGCACATATCCCAGCGGTACCGCGAGCAGGGCGGCGCTGCTGCCGATGACCGCCAGAGCGCACCAGGTGACGGCCTTGCCGGCGGACCGCGAGGCATGAGCGACCGCCGAGCGCGGGTCGTTTCCGTCGGCCCGGGACCGGCGATAGCGGATCAGGACGAGCAGCCCGTAGTCCAGCCCCAGCCCGTACCCGACCACAGTGGCCCCCATGAGCATCAAGGTGCTGACGTCGGTGACCCAGTCGAGGACGGCAAGGCAGCCGAGGCCGACCGCGACGCTGACTCCGGCCACGAGCAGAGGGACGAGCGCCGCGCCGAGCGACCCCAGACCGATCGTCAGGGTCAGGAGCACCAACGGGATCGCCATCGTCTCCACGCGGTGCAGGTCCGCTTCGTCCGCCTGCACCAACGCGCGGTTCACCGTGGTCAGACCGGTCAGGGACACACTGATCCGGTGGCCGGACGCCTCCTGGGCCACCCGCTGGGCCTCGGTCTGCACCGAGGACGCGAGACGCTGCCGCTGCCACGCGTCACCCTTCAGCCCGACGATCACGTACGCGTGACGCGGATCGCGCTCCGGCTGGTCCGGGACCGGCAGCAGCGTGCCGACCCCGGGCCGTGGGACCAGGGTCCGGGCGACCGCCGCCACCGTGTCCTGGTACACGGGTTCCCGGGTGGTGAGAGACGGTGACGTGAAGGCCAGAATCAGCTGTTCGTCGCCCAGGCGGGGCAGTTTCCGGGCGATGAGTGAGGCGGCCCGGTCGGACGGCGAGTTCGCCGCACGGGCGGGGGCCGCGTAGAGGCTGTCGAGCCGCGTCAGCGCGAGGGCGCAGGAGATGACCGTCAGCGCCGCCCACACCCAGACCGTGATGCGGCTACGTGATGCACGGATCGTGGGCGCCACGGTGATCTTCTCCCTCGAAGAACTGGTGCTGTGCGTTCCGGTCTCCCGGCGGGCGGCGGGGAACTGTCTATCGGATCTCGTCGTGCCGGGAGACGTACGACGTGGGCGGTTCGCTGATAAGGCGTAACGCGGCAACGGCCGGCCCGGCCGGCCGGCTCCTTGATTCACCCACTTGCCTTTCCCCGGTTGGCGGTTCGGCTGCACTGCCGGGAGGTTTGAGCTGGCCGGCGAGACACCGAGAGGCGCAGGATGATCTCCGTACGTTGTGGGACAGACGCTCTGACAGCCGCGTCACTCGGCAGGGGGGACGTCCGGCGCCTCGATGCCCCGCTTCGCAGGACGGCCGGAGACGACTGCCCCATGAACCCCAGAGCCTCTTCGTCGTGACCGGCCCGCGCGTCGACCTTCGCAAGCGTCCGGACGGGCCGCCCCCGTACCGCGGGAAGTGCGTCGTCACGACAGCCGCGTGCGCGGTCCTCGCGCTCGCCCTGGGGACAGCCGCCGGGATCTCCTGGTGGACGGGCGGTTCGGCCGCGCTCGGTGACGGGCGGTTCGGTACGGCCGTGGTGTGCGGGGCCGTCGTCCTGCTGTGCGCGGTGCTCCTGGCCGTACGCCCCTGGCATTTCACCGCCCGCAGCGTCTGGGCGACCAGCGCGGCGTTCACCCTCGTCTGCCTGCTGGGGACGGCGGTGTGCTGGGTGGCGATCCTGCACGACGACGGACAGCGCCTGGTCGCCGGGCGGATGCTGCATGACGAGCGGGACGCCGGCGCGTACCTGGCGCGGAACATGCCCGAGGGGCGCAGCCCGGTCGTCGTGCCGACGGGGCTGTACGTGGAGTCGATAGAGTTCACGAACTCCAACAACGTGGCCGTCTCGGGCTACGTCTGGCAGCGGTACCCGGCGAACACGCCGAAGGACATCACCCGGGGCGTCGTCTTCCCCGAGGCCGACAGCTCGTACCTGGAGGACGACGACATCGCCTACCGGCGTACTGCCGCTGACGGCACGGAGACCGTCGGCTGGTACTTCAGCACCGCCTTCCGTCAGCGCTTCGACTACCGCACCTACCCGATGGACCGGCAGAACGTGTGGCTGCGCATGTGGCAGCCGGACTTCGACAAGGACGTTGTCCTGACCCCCGACTTCTCCGCCTACCCGCCGTGGCAGAAGAAGGAGATGCTCGGGACCGACCCGCAGATGGTCTCGGGGGAGTGGCGGCCGATGTACACGGGGTTCAGCTACGCCCGCTACCAGTACCCGACGAGTTTCGGCCTGAAGACCTACGACCGGCCGGTGAGCTACCCGGACCTGTACTTCAACATGGTCTACCAGCGCAACTACACGGGTGCCGTCATCGGCAACCTGGTGCCCGTCGCCCTGATCGCCCTCGTCGTCTTCGCCTCGCTCTTCGTCACCAGCCGCGACCAGAAGATCGAGCTGTTCGGCTCCAACACCTTCGCCGTCATGGCGTTCCTGGTGACGATGCTGCTGGTCGTGGTCGTCGACCACAACGAACTGCGCTCCGTCTCCGGCGACGGGTCGGTGATGTACATGGAGTACGTGTACTTCGCGGTGTACGTGCTGCTGCTCCTGGTCACCGCCAACGGCGTCCTCATCGCGCTGGACCGGCCGGGCGAGATCCTCACGAAGCAGGCCAACCTGCCGGCGAAGGCGCTGTACTGGCCGATCCTCGCGGTCATCGTGCTGACCGCCACCGTCGGCGTGTTCTTCGGGGTCGGCTGGTGACGTACTCCGGAGGGTTCACGCCGGCCGCGAGGCCACCTTCCGCAGCGCCGTGACCAGATCCGCGCAGTCGGCCGGTGTGACGTTCGGCGACAGCGGGATGTCGACGGCCTCGGCGAGATGGCGGGCGGTCGCCGGAGCCAGCGCCTTGGCCCGCTCGGGGTCGTCCCCGACCAGGTACCGCCAGTTCCAGAAGGCCCGCGCGTTGGGCCGCGCCGGGTCGGTGAAGCGCCGCGCGGTGATGCCCTCCGCGCCCAGCGCCCGCGTCACCCACGCCACCCGCTCGGCGTCGGCGCCGGGCAGCCGCAGGATCAACTGGGCGCCCAGCAGGGCACCGGGCGCACCGGGCTGCCGTACGGCGAAGCCCGGCAGATCACCGAGCCGGTCCGTGACGTACCGGTAGTTGCGGTGCTGTGCGGCCAGGCGCAGCCCGACCCGGTCGAACTGGGACAGCGCCAGGGCCGCGCGCACCTCGTCCAGCCGCCAGGCGAACACCGGGTACGACATCTCGTCCACGCCGGGCGCGGCGGACCCGTCGGCGAAGTGCCGGCCCATGCGGCCCTCGTAGGACCCCGCGTACACGATCGCCCGCGCGTATCTCTCCGGGTCCCGGGTGACGAGGAACCCGCCCTCCCCGGTGTTCACCGTCTTGTCCGACTGCATGCTGAACGCGCCTACGTCACCGAACGTCCCCGCCCGCCGCCCGTCGATCTCGACGCCCACGGCGGCACAGGCGTCCTCGACGACCGGCACCCCGAACTCCCCGGCCACCGCGCACACTTCGCGGATGTCGCAGGCCATCCCGCGCATGTGGACGGCGACCACCGCCACCGCGCCGTCGGCCAGCACCTCGCGCAGCCGGTCCGGGTCGAGGTGCAGGTTCTCGTCCGAGTCGACCAGGACGGGCCGGTGCCCGGCGAGGAGGATCGCGCTCGGGGTCGCCGAGAAGGTGAACGACGAGCACGCCACGGGCGAGCCGGGCGGCAGATCGAGGGAGAGCAGGGCGAGGGCGATCGCGGTGGTGCCGCTGGTGCAGGTCAGCGCGTACGGGACGGCGAAGAACTCCCGCAGCCGCGCCTCCAGTCGGCCGTTGCAGGTGTCGGTGACGGCGCGGGAGTCGTAGCGGTAGTAGCGCCGGGTCCTTGCCGCCGCCTCGGCCGCCGCCACGTCCCGGGTGCTGAGGAAGGTGTCCCCGATGTCGTACGTCGGCCACGGCGTCGTCCGTACCGGTGTCCCGCCGTCGATCGCGAGCGCGGCGGTGACGGGCGGCGCGGGCTCGGGGGCGGGGAGGGAGACGCTGGTGCCGAAGAGGTGGTTGCCGGGGGCGTCGGGGTCCTCGCTGAGGTGGAAGTCCAGGAAGGCGGCGCTCAGTTCGTCGACCGATACCTGTCCGTCGCCGTCGAGGTCGAGGCGGTGGAAGGCGTCCAGGGCCTGGCGTTCGGTGCGGCCGTGCCGCATGAGGGCCCAGGTGAGTTCGGCGGGGGAGACCGTGCCGTCGTCGTCGACGTCCAGGACCGCCGCGAAGGCGCGGCCGGCCCGGGACAGGGCGGCCTCGAAGCCGGCGGGGCGGTCCCGGGCGAGTCGCCGCAGGGCCTGGTGGGCGTCCTCGCGGGAGAGGGAGTCGGCGCGGTCGATGCCCGCGAGGCCGGCGAGCTGGTTCCAGACCTCCTCGTACGCCGCGAGCAGCGCGCCGGCCTTCTCGCCGTCGGGCCGTTCGCCGATCACGTCGAGGACGCAGTGGGCCAGGGCCGTGTAGTCCGCGAGAGAGACGACTCCGTCGCCGTTCGCGTCGAGCCGGGTCAGGACGGTGTCGTACTTCTCGTCCCGAAGAGTTTTTGTCATGAAAACTGATATTTACGTTCCTTGGGTGATCGCGCGACCGGTCAGGGCGAGGAGAGCGGGAAGTACCGGGTGAACGGGGTCGCGTCCACCGCGAGGATGCCGTTGAAGGGCTGGTCGAGCTGGTGGATGAGCAGCACCAGGAACGTGATGAGCGCGGCAAGACCCATGGCCATGGCGACGTGGGTGAAGCTCCGCTCCACCCCGAACATGAACATGAACGCCACCGTGAGCACCCCGCCGATGATCAGCCCCAGCCACAGGATGGGCGACAGTCCGCCGCCGGTGTCCCCTTCGCGCCCGCGCCGCGCGTCGTCGAGCGTGCTGAGCTGGGCCAGCACCTCCTGGGACACCGCCTGCCCGGAGGCCGGGGCGCTGTCGGGGAGCCGATTGGCGGCCCGGAGCGAGTCCAGCAGCCGCCAGCCCTCCGCGCCGAGCGGCTGCCCCTCCTTCATCGCGGGCCACTCGACTCGCGTCACGTGCCGGACGTACGTGTCCGCCCCCGAGCGGACGTCGCTCGCCTGCGGCTCGGGCAGGGACTCGGCCAGCAGCCGCACCTGGTGCACGGCGCTCGCCTCGGTCGCCACATGGTCCGAGGCCCCGGAGTGGGTGTCCCACACGGACACCAGGGACAGCCCCAGGATCAGCGCGTACAGGACACCGACCATCATCGCGATGTACTCGGCCACGTCCTCGCGCGGCTCCTCGTCCGGGTCGGGCGGCCAGAAGCGGTCCTTGAGCAGGACCACGGCCGCGGCGAGCAGCGCGACCCCGAAGCAGATGACGAGTGTCTGGGTCATGGGCGTGGGACTTTCTGCGCAGATGTCACTGGCGCCGCGAGCCGAGCAGCACGGCGGCGACGACCCCGGGGATCAGCAGGAGGAAGAGGATCACGAGCAGGCCCAGTCCGGTCGGCCCCCCGCCGGGACGCCTGAGCCGGCTCAACAGGGAGCGTTTCGGGGCCTGTTGCCGAGGTTGCGCCTGCTGGGGCGGCTGCCCCGTCGTGCGCTGCGCGGCCGGGGGCGGGGGTGGGGCCACGGCGGCGCCGCCGGGTTCGGCGGCCGGGGCGATGCCGGGGGCGGCGATGGCCGGGGGTGGCGGGGGCGGGAACGGGAAGAGGGCGCCGGCGGGGACAGGGGGGACGAAGGGCACCAGGGGGACGAGGGGAGTGCCAGGTACGGCGGGAACGGCGGGTACGGCGGGAACCACAGGCACTGCGGGTTCGGCGGCGGGCGGAGGGCCTTGCGGCGGTGGGGGAGTGCGTGGCGCCTGGACCGGCGGGGTGGGCTGGGGAGGAGCCGGGGGTGCGGTCAGGACGAAGGGTGCCGACGCTCGCGCGGTGAGCGTCGGCGGCGGCACCAGATCGCCCGACCGGTCCAGCGTACGGACGCGGTCGGAGCCCTCGGCGGCCCCCTGGCTGACGTACGTGCCGGGGCCCCGTCGCACCACCGCACGGCAGACGGCGGCGCCTCCCGCGATCAGCCGGGGCACGACGGGATGGCCGCCCCCGCAGTCGATGCCGAGCCCTCCGCCGAGCCTCCGGTCGCCGAGGAGCCGGTCGGTGAGCCGGATGGCGAAGACGGTCCGGTTGCCCCCGTTGGTGACTCGGTAGCGGATCGTCGCCGTCCGGCCGTCCACCCGCACGGTCTCCGAGAGGCCGAGGCCCCCGCCGACGCCCGCCCAGCCGGATCGCGCCGTGGCCGTGACCTTCGCGCGCAGCGAGGGGATCCGGCCGACGGCCCGTACCTCCCCCGTCCAGGTGCCGGGCCGGGAGACCGTCGTCGCGGTGCACGTCGTCGAGGTCAGCGCCCGCAGCATCGGCACCCGGTCCTTGCCGCCCGCGCAGCGGAGCCGGACGCCGGGCAGGCGCGGATCGCTCACCCGTACGTCGTGGAGGTCGGCGCCACCCCGGTTGACCAGCCGGTACGTCATGACCACCGGGTCACCCACCCGGATGCCGGGCCGCACCGCGCCGAGCCCGGGGCGGGTGTTGACGCTCACCCGCAGTACCAGCCCCCGGGTGTTCGCGCCGTCCGCCGCCACCGGAACGGCGCCGCAGACCACCGCGGACAGGGAGAGGAGCAGAAGGGGCAGGACGGACCACCGGGTGGCCCGATGCGAGCGGCATACGAAAATCACACCGGAATGATTGATGTGCCCCTTTCATTCGGCGGCCCCTACCGCGCCGCCGCCGGTGAATCGGTCACCGGATTTCACCCGCATGGCCCCGGCCGATCATCGAGATCTGCGGCGGCCAGAGCACACCGTCCGTCAGGAGCAGGGACGGGCCCAGATGCACGGGGCACACGTACCGGGACGGCAACCGGTACCGGACGACGGCGAACCGCGCGTCGTCCGGACAGTCCTGCTCGCCGTACGGACCCTCGCAGGTCGGCTTGTGGTCGTTCATGGCGCGGACCTCACAGTTCGGGCACGGCTCCGACATCACCAAAAGAACAGGCGCGCGGACTGTCCGCAACGTCCGTTGGGCCCTTCGTGGAGGGAACGGATGAGCGGCGTGCGGGCTGACCCACGAGAGTCCAGAGGGGACGATTCGCGACCGGACCGCGACGAACCTACGGTTGCCCTCATGGCATGGGACCGCGCGGAACTCGATGCTCTGCGCCGCACTGGTGATCTCGAAGCCGACCCTGTGGTGGCGGAACTTCTCGCGTCGGGTGAGCTGTCCGGCGTGAACCAGATCCTGCGGGCCTTCGACGACAACAGCGAGGCCGTACCTCAAGAGCTGCCCCCGGTGCTCCGCGACTTCCTTCACCGAACCGCGAGCATCCCGGAGTGGGCCGATCCGGAACGGATCGCGGGGGCGTACGAGTTCTTCAGGGACGACGGCCCGCAACTGGCGTCGGTGCTCGCCACGGGCACCATGGTGTGCTGTTTCGGGTCCGTGCACGGCGCGAAGGTGATGACTCTCACCCACAGGCTCGACGAGCCGTCCCGCCGCATCGCGGAAACGCTCCAGTTCCTGCTGTACATGATGGCGCGCGAACCTCTGGGCCCGGACGGCCGCCTGGTCCGGGCCTGTCAGAAGGTGCGACTGGTGCACGCCGCTGTGCGGCATTTCGTCGCCGCCTCGGGGCAGTGGGACCACACGGCCATGGGCACTCCCGTGAACCAGGAGGAGATGCTGGGCGGAGTGGTCCTGTTCTCGGTCTGCGCGGCCGAGGGAGCGAAACGGCTGGGCGTTCACGTGACGCCGAAAGAGCTACGGGACTACTACCACTTGTGGCGTGTCACGGGAGCGCTGCTCGGAGTCGACGCCGCCATCATGCCGGACACGCCGGAGGCGGCCATGGCGTTGTGGCCCCGGCTCAAAGCCCGGGTGCGCGGACCGTCGCCGGAAGGCATCAGACTCACCCGCACCCTGATCGAACACGACTCGGCTTCTTTGCCGACGGGGTTCAAAGGTCTGCTGCCGGCCCTGATCCGGCGGACGACCGATCCCGATATCGCCGATTGGATGGCTGTCCCCCACTCCGTCAGCGGGACCGCGGGCGTCAGAGCGGCAGTCGGCCTGAGCAAGGTCCTGGAGCGACTGGAGGACCGGGTTCCGGCGGCCGAGCGCGTCCTCGACCGGCTGGGGCAGAACCTGCTGACGGACCGGGTGCGCGCGATCCTGTCCGGTGAGGAGCAGGAGTTCGACATCCCGGAGTCCTTGCGGGCCGACTGGGGGAACGGGGCCCCGTAGCCGGTCCAGGAAGCGGCGCGTCACGCCGGCGCCGACGGTAAGGATCAACGACCCCGAACACCTACCGCTTCGGATCGGCAGCCAGGACGGCACCGCCCGGTGAGCCGGCGATCAGGCGAAGAGCCGGACCCCGGGCGATGCCATGGCCGGTCCTTCCTGTCAGGCGTCGCGATTCGGGGCCATCACGGTGAGGGTCGCGATGTTGTCGGTCTGGTCGGGGTCGACGTCGTCGGGGCTCAAGGGGGCGATCAGCGCGGGGCCGAGGAGCAGGCCCACCGCGTGCGCGCCCTCCGCTCTGCGCAGCGGGATCGTGAGCGTCCGCTGCTCCTCCACGGCCAGAGCGGGCACCTGGCACACGACGATCTCCGGCGTGCCGATGAAGGAGTCCTTGAGGACCAGGGAGCAGCCCTCCGGGAGCGGCTTGGTCTCATCGACGTTGAAGGTGAACGGGGTGACCGCGCTGATCTGCACCTGACCGCTGCTCTGGGCCGGACCGACGTTGCCGTGGACGAGGGTCGGGTCCGCCGTTCCCTCCTTCGTGAGAACAGAAAGAGGACCAGCCAGGTAGAGGCCGGTTCTGTTGCCTTCGGGCGTGGCCGGTGTGGGGCGGGTCAAGGAGAGGTAAGCAGGCATCCAGTTGTCGTTGATGGCGGCCTCGACGTCGGGGGAGTCCGCCGCGGGGACGACGGTGACCAGGCCGCGCACCATGCCGGTGATCCGGGCCCGCTGGGTCACGGAGAGCGGAATGGCCAACTGCCGCTCTCCCGCACCGAGCCCTTCGGACACGACACAGGTGACCACCTCGGGGACGGTCGGGTCGGGGTTCTCGTACCGCATCGAGCAGCCCGCCGGCAGTTCGGCGGAGCGGTCGACGTTGGTGTACGGCGGTGTGACGTAGGTGAGGAGCGCCTTGCCGGTGGTCGCGCTCCCCTGGTTGGTCACGGTCAGGAACTGCTTCCCGGTCGTGCCGGGTGCCTGCTGGACCATGTCGGCCCTGACGGACAGGTCGACGGATTCGGCGGGGCTCGCGTACGAGGACGGCGTCAGCATCGCGGCCGAGAGGGCGGCGAGGGCACAGGCGAGGAGACGGGGCCGGGGGGAGTGATGGCGCATGGCGCTCCTTTGATCGACGAGGGAATGCAACGGACAGTAGTTGCTCCCTCGCTTCCCGGAGTCGATGTGGCGTCCGTACGCATGCCGTCCGCCGCCCCCGTCACCCGACCGGCGCGCCGAGGGACCGGTCGCCTTCCCGCCCGCCGCCGGGGACCAGGCCCCCGGTACAGCGGGCCGAAGTCCGACACCCCGCGCCCCGCCCAACCCGAACGGAGTAGCCAGGTCCGCCCCGGGAGGCACTCGGGGTGCCGTGTGGTGAGTCTGGAACCCCCGGCCTCTCCACGAGAAGGTGCGCCCCATGGTCGCCGTACTGGACGACATCACAGAGGACACGCTGCGGGCCGACCCCTTCCCGGTCTACGCGAGGCTGCGCCGTGAGGCGCCGGTGG
Source organism: Streptomyces niveiscabiei (assembly GCF_033794345.1). NCBI lineage: Bacteria > Bacillati > Actinomycetota > Actinomycetes > Kitasatosporales > Streptomycetaceae > Streptomyces > Streptomyces niveiscabiei. The sequence goes on along the minus strand of NZ_JARAYJ010000030.1, from coordinate 7,069 downwards.
CGTGGGTGCGGTCGGTGGGGGCGTGGCTGGTCACGGACTGGGCCGGGGTGCGGCAGGTGATCGAGAGCCCTGAGACGTTCGCCTCGGTGGACCCCTTCGTCTCGGAGTACTGCGGGCCCGTCACCATCCTGACGCTGGAGGGCGACGCGCACGCCGGTATCCGGGCGAGCGTGGACGACCGGTTCACCCCGGAGACGGCCCTCGCGCTGGACGGGGTGACCGCGGTCACCGCCGCGTACGCCCTCGCCGGGCTCGGCACCGGCGAGGTCGACCTGATCGAGGCGTACTTCAAACCGGTCTCGGCCGTGGTCCTGGCCCACGCCCTCGGCCTGGACATGGTGGCCCCGGAGGAGCTGATGCGCTGGTCGGACGGGCTGACGCCGAGCCCGGAGGGTCCCGTCCGGCCCGAGGAGGACGCCCGTATCCGGGCCGCCGCCGCGGCCATCGACGCCGCGCTCACGCCCACGGTCTCCCGGCTCACCACCACCCCGGACGGCTCGGTCCTGTCCCGGCTGATCCACGGCGGACGCCCGCCCGGCCGGCCCCGGGGCGCCGACGAGGTCCTGGCCACGCTGAAGATGCTCATGGTCTCGTTCCGCGAGCCCGCCATGGCCGCCGCGAACACCCTGCACGCCCTCCTGGCCCACCCCGGACAGCTCGCCGCCGTACGGTCGGACCCCGCTCTGCTGGACGGCGCGGTCCGTGAAGGGCTCCGCTGGAACCCCCCGGTCGGCACGACGGACCGCATGACGTCCGCGCCGGTCCGGCTCGGCGAGTACGTCCTGCCCGCGGGCGAGCGGATCGTGGTGGTCACCGCGTCGGCCAACCGGGACGAGAGCGTCTTCCCCGACCCGGAGACCTTCGACGTCCGGCGCCCGCCCGCCCCGCTCCTCACCTTCGGCTACGGCCGCCACCGGTGCCTGGTCCGCGCGCTGGTGCCGCGCATCGTCCGCATGAGCCTCGGCGTCCTGCTGGACGGCCGTCCGCGGATCGTTCCGGGCAGCGGTGGACCGGCGGTGATGCGCGGCTGGCGCACCCGGATGCCGGACCGCCTTGTCGTCGAGTTCTGACCACCCCGCTCCCGCCCCGGCAACCCGACACCCTACGGAGCACGCATGTCCCACCCCCTCGTCCTGATCGCCGTCACCGAACGCTCCGGCGACGACTCCGCCCACGCCGAACAGATCCGCCGGATCGCCGACGAGATCACCGCGCGGGGCTTCACCCCCCGGTGGGTGACGACCGCCAAGGACGCGCTCTCGGTGATCCGCGCCGAGGCGGGCCTGACCGCCGTACTCCTGGACTGGCGGCTGCCCGGCACCGGCGGTGGCGAGCCGGCAGCCCAGGAGGTGCTGGAGGGGCTGCGGCGGCGGGCGACGGGGCTGCCGGTGTTCCTGGTCCTGGAGGAGGACGGCCTCCAGGACCTGCCGCTGTGGGTAGCCGAAGTGGTGATCGGCTACGTCTGGCTCGACGAGGACACCCCCACCTTCCTCGCCGGCCGCATCACCCGGGCCGCCCGGGACTACCAGGAAGGGCTCCTGCCGCCGTTCTTCCGGGAACTGGTCCGCTTCGACGACAGCCACGAGTACTCCTGGCACACCCCCGCCCACGCCGGCGGCGTCGCGTTCCTGCGCTCACCCGTGGGTCGCGCCTTCTACGACTACTACGGCGAGCAGCTCTTCCGCTCCGACCTGACCTGTTCCATCGAGCAGCTCGGCTCAACCTGGGAGCACACCGGCCCGATCGGCGACTCGGAGCGCAACGCGGCCCGCATCTTCGGCGCCGAGCGCACCTACTACGTCCTCCAGGGCACCTCCAACGCCAACCGCATGGTCGGCCACCACTGCGTCGTCCGCGACCAGCTCGCCGTCCTGGACCGCAACTGCCACAAGTCGGTCCACCACGCCATGATCATGGCCGGGGCCCGCCCCGTGTACGTCACCGGCAGCCGCAACGGCTACGGCCTGATGGGCCCCGTCCCGCCCGCCCAGTTGACCGGCGAGGCCGTCGCCGCCGCCCTGGACGGCAGCCTCCTCACCCCCGGCGCCCTGTCCCCCGACCCGGTGTACGCGGCCCTGACCAGCAGCACCTACGACGGACTGCTGTACGACGCCCAGCGCGTCGCGGAACTGCTCGGCGCCAGCGTGCCCCGGCTGCACTTCGACGAGGCGTGGTCCGCGTACACCCTCTTCCACCCGCTGTACGACAGGCGCAGCGCGATGTCCGTCCGGGAGCGCGACGGCGAGGCGGCCCTGCCCTCGCTCTTCGCCACCCAGTCCACGCACAAACTGCTGGCCGCGCTCTCCCAGAGCTCGATGGTCCACGTCCGCTCGTCGCCCCGGGCACCCGTGGACCACGAGCGCTTCAACCAGACGTTCATGATGCACGGCACCACCTCGCCCCTGTACCCCATGCTGGCCTCCCTGGACGTCGCCGCCGGGATGATGGACGGCGCCGCCGGACCGTTCCTGATCCACGAGACGGTCGTCGAGGCGATCCGCTTCCGCCAGGCCATCCCGAGGCTGGCCCGCGCGATCCGGGACAGCGGCGACCGCCCCGACTGGTTCTTCGGCGTCTGGCAGCCCCCCACGGTCACCGACCCCGCCACCGGCGCCGAACTCCCCTTCGAGGACGCCCCCGTGGACCTCCTCGCCGCCACCCCGGCCGCCTGGCACCTGGCGCCGGACCAGGACTGGCACGGCTACCCCGGCCTCGAACCCGGCTACTGCCTCCTCGACCCCGTCAAGGTGACCGTGACCTGCCCCGGCGTCCGGCCCGACGGCACCGCCGAGGCCTGGGGCATCCCCGGAAAGATCATCAACGCCTACCTGTACGACCGCCGCGTCATCGTCGACAAGTACGACCCCTACAGCTTCATCCTCTTCTTCTCCATGGGCATCACCAAGGGCAAGTGGGGCACCCTGATCGACGTCCTCACCGACTTCAAGGCCCTCTACGACGCGAACGCCCCGCTCGCCGACGTCCTCCCCGACGTCGTCGCCGCCCACCCGGACCGCTACGGCTCGCTCACCCTGCCCCAGTTCTGCGCGGAGATGCACGAGGACACCGTGACCCTCACCAGCCTCCTGCGCGCGGTCTCCGAGGATCTCCCCGGCCCCGTCATGCCCCCCGTCGACGCCTACGAACACCTCGTCCAGGGCCGCACCGAACGCGTCCCCCTGCGCGACCTGCCCGGACGCGTCCCGGCCGTCATGGTCGCCACCACCCCGCCCGGCAGCCCCCTCCTCGTCCCCGGCGAACGCGTCGGCCCCGCGACCAGCCCCCTCATGCGCTACCTCACCGCCCTGGAGGACTTCGACCGCCGCTTCCCCGGCTTCGCCAGCGAGACCCACGGCGTCAGCTACGGCCCGGACGGCGGCTACTGGTTCGACTGCGTGGCACCGGACACCGCGGAATCCGGCGGCGCCTGACCTCGGGGGCGTCGTCGGGGAACTCCGCACGGCTTTCGGTGAGACTCTGAGCGGAGGCCTGACGGGCGTCGAACAACCGGTGCCCCATTCCCGAGCCCGTCCACGCCGGGACGCCCACCGGCGTCTTCCCTCTGGTCTGGTCGGTTTTCCCGACGCCGCCGCGCGTCGAGCCGCCATCCCGGTCCGGAGCGGAAGAGCCATACGGCGCAGGTCCGCTGAGGGAGACGGAACGCCTCACGGACGGAGAGCACGGTCCAACACGGCGGTGCCCCTCCGCGCCCGCTCCCCAGCATCTGGGCCGGAGCCGGGAAGCGGCCGGTCGGGAGGTGACATCGCGCCCATGCCCTGTATGTGGCCGTCGTTGCTCTCGTCAGTGTCGTATCAGGCCCGTGCGTTTGACGGTCGCCAGCAGCGGGGTGGTGTCGATGGCGGTGACCGCTTCCAAGGGGCCGACGGCGTCGGTGAGGAAGGTGTACAGGGCGTCGAGATTCGCGGCGGCGACGGCGACGACCAGGTTGGCGGGCCCGGTGGTCGCGGCGCAGAACCGGACGTGCGGGTGGGCGCTCAGGGACCGCGCGGTCTCCTGCGACGCGCCCGGCCGCACCGAGATCCACAGCAGCGCCTCGGTCTGCGCGCCGAGCAGTGCGAGATCGAGTTCGGTGGCCAGGCGCAGCGCCTGGCTCTCCAGGAGGGCTTCGAGCCGGCGGCGGGCCGTGAGCGCGGTGGTACCGGCGCGACGGGCCAGGTCCGTGTAGGTGGCCCGGCCGTCCTCGGTCAGCCCGGCGATCAGCGCGGTGTCGACGTCGGCAGGCGCGTACGACGGTGCCGGGGCCGTCGGTTGCGCGGGGTCGGGGACGAGTTCGGCCAGTTCCGCGGGGGAGAGGAGGCCGGCGGTCCAGCGGAAGGCGGTGGGGAAGACACGCAGCAAGGTGTGGGCGGTCCAGGAGCCGACGGCGTCGGTGGCGGGCAGGTCGCGCAACAGCAGGTTGTTGCGGGCTTGCGGACCGTCCAGGAAGAAGATCGTGGAGATCTCGTCGCCGCCGCCGAGGATGTCCACCCAGACGGTGTCGGGGCGGCGGGCCAGCGCCTGGGCGACCTGCCGGATCTTGTTGGGGCGGCAGCGGATGCGCAGGGCGACGGGGATCAGGTGCGAGAAGCGGGCCGGGTTGCGTACCGCGGTCGCGCGCAGGGTGCCGTCGGCGTACAGCGGGGCGACCCGGCGTACGACGGTGCGCTCGGACAGCCCCAGGCAGCGGGCCACCTCCCGCCAGGAGGCACGCGGCGCGGCGACCAGGGCCGCCGCGATCCGCCGATCGGTTTCATCGAGCACCTGTCGCATGATCCGTATGGTAGGCGCGGACGCTGGCGTACTTTTCGCGCGGCAGCCATCCGCTTGGCGGTGAAATCCCCCAGCCCTCCTACAACGGTCTCGTCGCCGAACGACGCGTTCGGGATCCGGCGCCTGCGGGATGAGGGAGAAGATGATGACCGATCACGGAGCCGACCTGTTGATCCGCGCCGGGGCGGTGCACACCCTGGTGCCCGGTCAGGCGGTGCAGCGGGCAGTGGCCGTGCGCGGCGACCGTATCGCGGCCGTGTCCGCCGAACCGAACGGCCTCGATCACCTGGTGAGCGCGCGGACACAGTTCCATGACCTGAACGGTGCCACCGTGCTGCCTGCCTTCGACGACACCCACACCCACCTGATCTTCGCAGCGCTCGGTGCCCATGACGTCCCCGTGCACCGGGCCCGGAACATCCCCGAGTTCCTCGGCCTGATCCGGCAGCGGGCCGCCGTCATCCCCGAGGGCGATTGGATCCGCACCACCACCAACTGGCAGGAACTCAACCTGGCCGAGCGCCGCATGCCCACCGCGACCGAACTCGACCGAGCCACCGACCGGCACCCGGTCCTCGTCAAGCGCGGCGGCCACAACGACGTCGTCAACCACTACGCGCTGCGGCTGGCGGGCATCACCGAGGACACCCCCGCGCCGCCGGGCGGCACCATCGGCCGCGGCACCGACGGCGAGCTCGACGGCCGGCTGACCGACAACGCCCTGCATCTGGTGGAACACCTGGTCCCGGCCCCGGACCGGGCCGAGCGCATCGACGGACTGCGCCTGGCCACCCGCGACTACGCCGCCACCGGCATCGGGACCGTACGCGACTGCGCGGTCACCCCCGAGGACTACGCGGTGCTGCTGGCCGCTCGCGAGGCGGGGGCGCTCAGCATCCGGGTGCGGGCGCTGATCTCGGCGCTCGGGCTGACCAGCGCCGCCCAGGTGGAGGATCTGCTCGACGTGATGGAGGAGTGGCGTGACACATTCGACCCGTGGCTGTCGGTGTGGGGTGTGAAGTTCGGCCTCGACGGCGGTCTGGAGGCGGGGGCCACCGAGGAGCCGTACGCCTGCGACCACGCCTTCTCCGGGATGCTGGTCTGGGAGCCGGACGCGCTGGTCGAGGCCGTCGAGGCTGTGGTCCGGCGCGGCCGGCGAGTCGGCACCCACGCCTACGGCGACCGCGCGGTGCGCACCCTCCTGGACGTCTACGAGCGCGTCCTTGAGCGCAACCCCGGGCTGCCCGCCGGCACGCTGGTCATGGAGCACGGCGGCCTGGCCGGACCCGAACAGCAGGCCCGCGCCGTCGCGTTGGGCATCCCGGTCACCATCCAGCAGCCGCTGCTGCACGACACCGCCGAGGTCGAGGAAGGCTTCTGGGGACCCGAACGCGTCGCCCGGCTGTTCCCCGCCCGTGGCTGGATCGACCTGGGCGCCGAGGTCAGCGCCGGATCCGACTTCCCCGTCGGCCGGTTCGGCGCGATGCGCTCCATCTGGGGCATGACCACCCGGCAGACCGTCATCGGGGTCAAGGGCCCCGAGCACGCCATTACCTACGACGAAGCCCTCACCCTGCATACCGTGGGCGCCGCCCGCCTGACCGGCGAGGCGCACCTGCGCGGCACCCTCGCTCCGGGCCGCCTCGCCGACCTCACCGTCTGGGACGAGGACCCCGCCCACTGCACGGGCGACGCGCTGCGTGATCTCCGCCCCACGCACACCTTCGTCGGCGGCCTCCTGGTCCCCCCGAGCGGCACCCGGTCATCAGCCCACTGAGCCGTGACCGGCTCCGTCCCGGTGGCATCAGCGGCCGTTGAGACGGACCTCTTGACGGCGGGGCTTGGTGAAAACCTCGCGGTGCCCGCGTGGACGCCCCGTCGAATACCTGCGCAACCACCCCAGCCGACCGCGCCCGGACCGCACCGGATCACCGTCGCCGGACAGCAGGCGGCGGCCGTATCGAGAAAGCCGATACGGCCGCCGCTGCCGTGAGGAGGTCCCGTCGCCCGACGGTGATGCCGGGAGGGATGACGAGAATCAGACGGCGTAGGGGTTTTCGATGATGTAGACCCAGTCCCCCTCGCTCGTCCTCCTCATCACCTCGACCGACTTTCCTTCCATGACGCCGCTCTCGCTGGTGATCCGCCAAGGCACCTGGACCATCGCGAGATCGCCGTTCTGATGGACCGACGCGGCCCCCATCTCAAAGGTGCCGGGCGAGGCGATGTAGGGCTTCAGTGCTTCCTTGATGTCTTCTCTGCCGTAGACGGGTTCTTGTCCCGGTCCTGGTACGAACAG